>CAZIEI010000094.1:0-13101 GCA_964538705.1 uncultured Spirochaetales bacterium
GGCGCGTGAAGCGGCACGGCGGATGCATCTCCCTCCGGTCGCGGCTCGGAGAAGGCGCCACGTTTTCCGTCTACCTCCCCTCGCCGAAGCGCTAAACCGTCCATTTACGTGGAGGGGAATCGACGGCGCGGCGAAGAGCCGCGGAGCGGGGATTCAGGAGCTAGGCCGCTCGAGGGCGTAACGGCGGGCGTACTGCGCGAATTCGAAGAAGGATTCCTTGAAGGACTCGGCAGCTGACTCGACCGCCTCGGAATCAGAGCGCGCCGCGGAGAGCTCGAGCCGCTCGGCCGCTGCGCCGAGGCGCTTCGCGCGGAGGTTCCAGGCGGCGCCCTTGAGTCTGTGCGCTTCCATGGATACTGCTCCGAGGTTCCCCGAGGCGATCTCAGCGTCGATCTTCCGGACGGCGCTGCGGGTCGAGTCAAGGAATCCCGAGAGGAGGGACGCGAGCTTCTCCTTCTCGCCGAGAAAGGCCTCCACGGCGGCCGCCCAGTCGAGCACGTCGGGGTCGTCGAGCGCGGTCGCCTCCGCATCGGGCGTCTCTGAGTCCGCGCGGGCGGCGGAGGGGAGGACGGCCCGTCCCGCCCAGTACTCGAGCATGAGGGAGACGTCTCCGCGCCTGAAGGGCTTCACGAGGACGTCGTTCATCCCCGCCTCGATGCAGCGATCGCGGTCCGAGCGCTCCGCGCTCGCCGTCACCGCTACTATGGGGAGGCCGGGGCGTGCGGCGCGGATGGCGCGCGTCGCCTCGTAGCCGTTCATTCCGGGCATCTGAATGTCCATGAACACGAGGGCGTAATCGCCTTCGGCGCCCATTCGAGCGGCCTCCACTCCGTCGCGGGCCTCCGAGACCGTACAGCCCGAGCGCTCGAGGAGGGCTTTGAGGAGGGCGCGGTTCACATCGTGGTCCTCGGCGAGGAGGACGGGGATGGCGGGCCGAGCGGTCGCGGCGATTCCCGACGCCTGACGGGGGAGGCGGATAGGGGCGGGAGGCGGATCGGTGATGTCGTCGACGGCCTCGAGGACCTCGGCGGCCTCTTCCGCGGGGGGCGCGCGCCCGGCGGCCTTATCCAGCGCCCGGGAGAGGGCGTCGCGGAAATCGCCGCGCTTGATGGGCTTGTTCACGTAGCCGTCGAACCAGGGGAGGAGTTTCATCTTGGCCTCGGCGCCCATGGCCCCTTCCGGGCTCATGAGGACGAGGGAGAGGGGAGAGACGCCCGCGGCGGAGCGGATCTCCGAGGCGAGGCGCCATCCGTCCATCCCGGGCATGAAGAGGTCGATGGCGCAGGCGGAGAAGGGCCTCCCCTCGCGCGTCCTGCGGGCGAGCCGTTCCAGGGCCTGCTCGCCCGAGGCGACGCTTTCGGCGTACAGGCCGAAGGAGGTGGCGAGGCGCGCCTCCACGAGGCGGGCCGTAATGCTGTCGTCCACCACGAGGACGCGGCCGGAGAGCGGGGGCGGCTCATCGGGGGGATCGTACGAGGCTTTCCTGAGCGGGAGGTCGAGCGAGAAGATCGATCCCTCCATCTCGCCGGGCCGGTAGGAGAGCGAGCCGTCCATGATCGACGCGAGCCGCTTGGAGATGGCGAGCCCGAGCCCGGAGCCCCCGTACTTCCGCGTATGGGAGCTGTCAGCCTGGCGGAAGGGCTTGAAGAGATCGGCGCGAGCCTCCTCCGGAACGCCGATGCCGGTATCGGAGACCTCGATGACGAGGCGCTCCCCTCCGTGGCCCCCGCCCGCGCGGCGCGCGGAGACGAAGACCTCCCCCCTGCCCGTGAACTTGGCCGCGTTCTTGGCGAGGTTCAAGATGATCTGACGGAGGCGCGTGGGATCCCCGCGCAGGTACGCGGGGATGTCGTCAGCGACGTCCACGACGAGCTCCAATCCCTTCTTGTGGGCCTCGAGCGCGATCATGTCCGAGGCCTGTTCCACGCATTTCCTGAGATCGTAGTCGATGGACTCGGTCTCGAGGCGCCCGGCCTCGATCTTGGAGAAGTCGAGGACATCCGTCACGAGGGAGACTAAGATCTCGGCGGAGAACTTGGCCTGGCGCAGGTACTCCGCCTGCTCGCCATCGAGCCCGGTCTCCTCGAGAAGCTCGAGCATCCCGATGATGGTCTGGATGGGCGTGCGGATCTCGTGGCTCATGTTGGCGAGGAACTGGCGCGCGGGTTCGGTGCGGCGGTCGATCTGCCCCGTTCGCCTGTCCTCTCGTTCGCTGAGGACACTGTCCGCTTCCGCTCCCTCCCGCTTTTCCACGGCCTTTCCTTTAGAAATTCGCCCGGAGGGTTTCCGCGGCCTTCTTCACGATGGACGCGGGATTGAGGGGCTTCACGAGGTAGCTCTTGACCCCGGCCTGGAAGGCCTTGACGATCGACTCGCGCTGGCTCACCGCCGAGAGGACGATGACGGGGACGTCGATGTCCCAGGCCTCCATGGATGCGAGGACGTCGAAGCCGCCGACGTTCGGCATGACGAGGTCGAGGAACACGATGTCGTACTCCGCTCCGCCCTTCAGGTTTTCGAGGAAGCGGTCCCCGTCCTCGAAGGACGTCACCGAGGCTGCGATGTTCTGGAAGGTCGTGCGGACGAGCTCGACGATGGTCGGGTCGTCGTCCACCACCGCCACCGCGAGGCCCTTCCCCGCCTCTCTCCCGTCCTCCACGGCGAAAGCCCGCGCGGCTTCCTCGGCGAAGCGCATCTGGAAGGACTCGGGCCGCGGGCCCTCGGCGGGCGCGGCGATGATGCGCTCCATGCGGTTTCCGGCCGCGGACGGGCTCGCGTCCGGAGAGACCAGCCCGTCGAGGGCGGCTTGGAGGCTCGTGCAGGATTCGATCCCCTCGTATTTCTTCTGGCCCGAGAGGAAATCCCTGACGAAGGCGTTGGAGGTGAGGACGCGGACGTGCCGCGGTCGGGAGCGGGAGGCGGAGAGCACGTTGTCGATGAGGCGTTCGAGGTTTGGGCCGTCCGCGAAGGAGAGCGGCATGTCGCTCATCATGACCACGACGCGCGGGTCGGATATGCCGTAGAGGGCCGTGAGCTCGGAGATCTTGAACCTCAGCATCTCGACCTTGTCGAGGTTGATTCCCATGGAGGCCTCGACGAAGATGATGTTGTCGTTGACCCGGGCCTCGAGGACGGCGGGAGTCTTGTCCACGTCGAAGCGGACTCCGAGTATGGAGGAGATCACCGAGAGGAGGGCGTCGATCCTGACGGGCTTGGTGAAGACCTTTCGGACGTCGTGCTGGAGGAGCTCCATGATGCGGGCGCGGTCCAGCTTGGCGGCGGTGATGATGACCGGCGCCTTGGACGTGTTGGGATTGGCGCGCTTCTCTGCGAGGACTTCCTTGCACGACCTGCGCGTGAGGTGGTAGTCGACGATGACGAGGTCCGGGACGATGCCGCGGATCTTGGCGACGGCGTCCAGCCCGTTCACCGCCTGATGGACCTCGATCTCCCCCGTGGACTCGAGCTTTTCCTCGAGGTACTCCCGGAAGAGGTCGGATTCGTCGATGACGAGCACGCGCTTCATTGTCCGCATTCCTTCCCGCCGCTTGCGCCGCCGCGCCGCCGCGTGCTCCAATACTAATCCGGAACGGGTCGGATGTGAAGGAGAATGAACCGCATGGACGGAAAAGGCCTCGAATGGACGGAGGAAGGGCGCGAGCGCGTCCTGGAATGCCCGGTTTTCGCTGTGGATAAGCTCGCTTCGACGTCGCCCGAGGGGCGGCACGCGTCGTTCTACGTGCTGGACGCCCCCGACTGGGCGATGGTCGTCCCCGTCCTCAGGACCGAGGGCGGGGCCCGCTTCCTCATGGTGAGGCAGTTCAGGCACGGTTCGGGCGAGGTGACCCTGGAATTTCCCGGCGGCGCCGTGGAGCGGGGGGAGGATCCCCGGGATGCGGCCGTCCGGGAGCTCGAGGAGGAGACAGGCTACCGGGCCCTGAGCGTGGCCCTCCTCGGCTCGGTATCGCCCAATCCCGCGATCCAAAGGAACCGCTTCCACGTCTTCCTCGCCGAGGGCCTGACCCCGACGGGCCGGACGGACTTCGACGAGCACGAGGACTGCAGGATCGAAGAGGTCGGGGAGGAGGAACTCTGGCGGGGGCTCGGGGAAAAGCCCTTCACGCACGCGCTCGCGGCTACGGCCCTCGCTTTCTGGGCGCGTAGAGGTCGGCGCCCGTAGCGTCGATGACGACGAAGGCCGGGAGGTCCCTGAGCGTCACGAGGCGCGCGGCTTCCATGCCGAGCTCGGCGTAGTCGACGACCCGCTCGTCGACCACATGGCGCTCCGCGATCAGGGCCGCCGCGCCGCCGAGGACCCCCAGGTAGCAGCCTCCGAAACGGGCGCAGGCCGCGCGAACGGCCTCGGACCTGTTCCCTTTCGCTATCATGACGAGCGAGGCTCCCTCCTCCATGAAGGACGGGACGTAGTCGTCCATCCTGCCGGCGGTGGTGGGACCGAAGGATCCCGAAGGCCGCCCCTCCGGCCGCCCGGCCGGGCCCGCGTACATCACGGCCCTTCCCGCGAACCAGGAAGGGAAGGGCTTACCTTCGTCGCGGAGTGCCTTGAGCCGCGCGTGAGCGGCGTCCCGCGCGACGATCACGGGACCCGAGAGGAGGACCATGTCCCCCGCCTGAGCCTTTCGCAGGGACTCGAGTATCGCGGGCATCGGCGATCCGAGGTCGACGCGCCGCGCCGAGGCCTCCAGGGCGGACGCCGGGAGGTCCGAGAGGAAGCGGCCCGGATCGCGCTCGAGGCGCTCGAGGAGGGCACCCTCGGCCGTGACGAGCGCCCGCGCGCCGCGATGGGCGTTGCAGGAAACGCCGATGGAGACGGGGCAGGAGGCCGCATGGCGCGGGAGCCTGATCGCTTCCGCGCCCAGGGCCAGGGACATTCCGCCGAATTGGACGCCCAACCCGGTCTCCCGCGCCGCCTCCATGATCTCCGCCTCCCACTCGGGGGAGCGGAGCGCTCCCATCGCAGAGACCTCTCCGCGCTCCCAGCCGCCCAGGAACCCCGCCGTCGAGAGCTTGAGCGCGCGGAGATTCTGCTCCGGGGACGAGCCCCCGACGACCATGGAGACATGGTAGGGCGGGCAGGCCGCGGTGCCGAGGGAATCCACCGCCTCGCGGATGAAGGAGCGGAAGGGGCCGGGGGCGAGGAGGGCCTTCGTTCCCTGGTGGAGCCTCGTCTTGTTGGCCGAGCCTCCGCCCTTGGCGCCGAAGAGGATGCGGTAGCCCGGCCGCGCGGAGAAGAGGACCTCTGCTTGCGCGGGCGAGTTGTCGCCCGTGTCCGCCTCGTCGAACATCGAGGAGGGCGTGACCTGCGAGTGGCGGAAGTTGCCCGCGGCGTACGCGGCCACGGCCCCGCGCGCGAGGGCGGGGGCGTCCCCGCCTCCGGTATCGACTTCCTCGCCGCGGAAGGCCAGGGCCCAGGCCGTGCCCGTGTCCTGGCAGAGGGGGAGGACGCCTTCCGCCGCGATGGCGGCGTTTTTGAGGAGGGCGAGGGCCGCCCAGCGGTCGTTCTCCGAGGAAGCGGGATCGCGGGCGATGGCGGCGTAGGCTTCGAGCTGGCTCGCGGGGAGGTAATGTCCGACGTCATGGAGGGCCTCGCGCGCGAGCTCCTCCAGGAGGCCGGGGGCCACGGAGAGACGGCCGTTCGAGGATTTGACGCCGCCTGAGGAGACGAGGCGGTACTCCGTCCGTTCATGGCCCCAGGCGAGCGTTTCGATGTCCAGCGGGAGGATCATGCGGAGAGGATAGAACGCCCGCCCTTCCCGCACAAGCGGGGGACGGGCGGGCGCGCTATCGGGAGTCCAGGATGCGCCGCCGCCGTGGATTATCCGATCCATCGCGAGGGAGAGGGGCGTCGGCGCAGTTCTTTACTGGACGTTCACGTCCCAGCAGTCCCACATCGACGCGGGGCTGTTATTCACTTGGTCATAGGAATCGAGGTCGCAGGTATTCACGTAGCGGTGACCATACGACGAGGAGTTGCCCCAGCAGATATTGAGCTTGTACGTGGTGCTCCCATTGGCCCAGGGAAGCCAAAAGAGGTTGAGGAACTTCACGCGGTATATGGTTTTCTTCGCTTCTTCGGCCACGACGTAATGATTCGGCGAGACACCGATCACGGGCACGCCGCCCTTATCCACATTGACGGTCACGATGGGAGGCCTGTCGCCTGCGATGGCGCCGGCGATTTTATCGAAGAGGACGAATTGGTCGGCGCCGTATGTGAGCCATGAGGACGTCGTTGACGGATACCCATGGTCCTTCGCGTAGTTCTTTCCCTTTTCCATTGTAAACACAGAGACGCCGCCGCCATTATTGTCCCAAATGGTATCGCAGTACTGGGCTATAGATTTGATGCTGCTGTAGATGCCGGGGCTGTCTCTCCATCCGTAGAGGTAGTTGCTTGGGGCGAGCATATCCACGCCGAGGAACAGGTTCGATTTGCCCTTGAAGGCCTGCCAATACGAATAGACGACACCGTACGCCGTCGCACCGCAGCCGATCGGATAATACTGGTCAGGGTTGAGGGCAGGCTGCCCCGAAGGCTGAGGAAGCCAGACGCCGAGCCATTTCTTTTGATCCCATGAGGCCGTGTAGTTGCCATCCGGATACTTGTGGCCGAGTCCTACCCATACGGAGACGGCGCTTTGACCGGCCTTCGCTTCCGCGATGGCCGCCTTGTTCTGGTGCAAGGCGTTGAACTGCCTGCGGCTGTAGGTCGGGATCACCCCCTCTTTCTCCACGTAGGCCCGCCACGAGGGAAGGACGTTTTCGAAGTTGCTGATCCCCTTGGAGAGGAGCATCGCTCCATTCCGACCAGAAACCGCGCGGACGCCCATGAGGCCATAGCGGTACATGAGGAAATCCGCTGAGCCGACCTCCTCGGCGATTATTTCGGTCTGCGCGGGGCCGGTCGTGTTGAATTCGGGGATGGGGATGTCGGAGTTGTCGGCGGTGACGAGCACGTATCCCGCGTCCGCTCCCTCCGTCGTCGCTTTGCACTCGTAATAGCTTAACTCGGGGGCGCCGTCGTTGTAGACCGGGGCGACCGACGAGATGACCGTCGACGAGGACCAGAGGCCGCGCCCTTCGAGCGGCGTGGTGTCGACCCACTCCGCGATGAACTGGAGCGCGATATCGGCCGCTTGGGCCTCCGAGGTCACGGAGCGGGGAAGGGGATCGTCGAGACCATCATCCCCGGACGCGCCGAGCGGGCTGCACGAGACCAGGAAGGCGGCGACGATGCTGAGAACGGCGAACGCTAATTTCCATTGTTTCGTTCGATGAGACATTTTTCCTCCTATAGGTTCTTTCATTATGGATCGGATGGGACGATTATCCCCGGAGGTCGAGGGACCGTCAAGTGAGCGAAAGTTCACTCGGGTAAAAAGTATCGGATGCGATCGCTGACGATGGAGGGATCGGGCCTCAAGTCGCCGTGAAGCCCCGCTCGGCGAGCCATTCGTCGATGAGGCGGCGCGCGATGCTCCCGCGGCGCGGGATGGGCGGGAGGGAATCGGGGCCGTACCAGTCGGCTTCGACGATCTCCCTGCCGTCAACCCTTATGTCGCGCTTGTCCGCTTTGGCCCTGAAGCCGACCATGATGGAATCCGGGAAGGGCCAGGGCTGCGAGCCCGAGTAGCGGAAGTCATGGGCCTCTACGCCCGTTTCCTCCATGAGTTCCCGGGCGGCGCATTCCTCGAAGGACTCGCCGGGCTCGGTGAAGCCCGCAACGAGGGAATGAAGCCCCGCCGTGAAGCGTGCGTTCCGCGCGAGGAGGATGCGCCCTTTCCATTCCACGAGGACGATGACGGCCGGGCTTACGCGGGGGAATTCCTCGAGGCCGCAGGATGAGCAGATGAGGGAGGCGCCCGTTTCCGCGCGGTCGAGTCTTGTCGCGCAACGGGGGCAGAATACCGTGCGCGCGCGGAAAGCGGCGAGGTGCACCGCCCGGCTGGCGGCGCGTCCCTCGCGCTCGCTCGATTCCGCGAGGAAGGACCGGAGGGGGAGGAGCTGCATCCCCTCGGGGAGGGCGGGAGACCCGGGAAGGCCGTGTTCCGGTGGCTTGGCGGATGGCGCGGGGAGGGGCGTCTCGGGCGCGCTCACCTCCATGACGTGGAGGCGTGAACCGTCCTCGAACCGGAATTCGTGGCGGCTCGACGAGAGGGGGAGAAGGGCGTCCCACTCGGCCTCAGTGAGGAACGCACCCGATTCGCGCGAGCGGACGACCCAGCCCGAAGCGGAGCACGCGACGCGCGATGTCTCCATCAGTGGGCCATCTCCTTCATGAGGGGCGGCTGGCGCGTAGAGTCGACGACGTCGCGCCAGAGGGAACCCTCGGGATCCACGCGCCTTCGCTCGGAGGTGGCGACGCGGGTAGGCACGTGCACGAATTCGCCCGCGACCGAGCCGATGATGAGCTCCGTCTTCCCGGCCATGGCGGCGTGGGCCGCGTTGGCTCCGAGGCGGTCGCAGTAGACGGCGTCGAGGGGATTCGCGGGCGCTGAGCGGATCATGTATCTCGGGTCGATGTACTTGATCGAGACGTCGAGGCCCTTGGCCTTGAAGTGCCGTGAGATCGCGTCCTTGAGGAAGAGCCCGATGTCCGCGGGCTTGGCGTTCCCCGAGGCGTCGCGTTCCCCCGTGGCGGGGAGGAGGTCCAAGCCGGCGCCCTCCGCGACGATGATGACCGCGTGGCGCTTCTCGGCGAGGCGTCGCTCGAGGGATTCGAACAGGCCGTTCGGGCCCTGGAGATCGAAGGGAATCTCAGGAACGAGGACGAAGTTCGCCTCGTGGGAGGAGAGGGCCGTGTGGGCCGCGATGAAACCCGATTCGCGGCCCATGAGCTTCACGAGGCCGATGCCGTTGATCACGGAATGCGCCTCGGTATGGGCGGCGACGACCGCGCCCGTGGCGACCTCGACGGCGGTTTCGAAGCCGAAGGTCCTGTCGATGTGCATGATGTCGTTGTCGATGGTTTTGGGAATGCCCACCACGGCGAGCTCCATGCCCCGTTTTCGCGCCTCCTCGGCGATTTCCAGCGAGCCGCGCTGAGTGCCGTCGCCGCCGATGGTGAAAAGGAGGTTGAGGCCCATCGCCTTGATGGAATCCACGATCTCGACGACGCGATCGCCCTCTCCGCGGGAAGATCCGAGGACGGAGCCTCCGATCTTATGTATGTCGTCCACGACCTCGGGATCGAGGGGGAGGGGGGCGGCCGGGGCACCGGGCAGGAAACCGCGGTAGCCGAAGCGGATACCCGCGATCCTCCGCACCCCGTAGCGGTACCAGAGGCAGCGGACGAGGGAGCGGATGACGTCGTTGATTCCCGGGCAGAGCCCTCCGCAGCTCACGATCCCCGCGCTGGCGTTCTCTCCGCGGAAGCGCAGATTCTCCCGCGGGCCGGCCTTCTCCAGGAGCTCGGAGCGGTTCCGCGGGTCGGAGCGGCCGGGTTGGGCCTCGGCCGTAGGCGAAACGAACTCGTCATCGGTCACGTAGTTGGCCATGAGATCGCCATGGACGCGCGAGAGGCCGATGGGAGAGGAATACGGCCGGTTGCCGAGGTCGCGGATGGTGAAGTCGATTGTGCCCATGGTGCCCTCCCGTCGATCCCGAGAAAGTATACTTCCGCGGTGGGAGCGCATCAAGCGCGTCTGTGACAAGGAGGCGCCCGGCGTCTGGCTCGATTCCGTCCCGCGCGGAGCCGGGAGAGGGCCCTTGCATCGCCTCCGCCGCGGGCATAAAATCGTATCAAGAATTCCCGGGCAATGAAAAGGAGAATCCACATGAAGAAGATCATCGGGATCATCGCAGCGGCGCTCGCGCTCGCGCTCATCGCGTCCTGCGGAGCGGGCGGAGCGAGCGGGTTCAAGGTCGGCCTCGTCACCGACGTCGGCGGCATCGACGACAAGTCCTTCAACCAGGGCACCTGGGAGGGCATAAAGAAATTCGCCGAGGAAAACAAGATGAAGGTCGGGAAGCAGGTCAAGTTCCTGCAGTCGACCGCCGAGGCCGATTACGTGCCGAATCTCTCCACCTTCGCGGACGAGGGCATGAGCCTCATCATCGCCCCCGGATTCCTCTTCGAGAAGTCCATCACGGACGTATCCGCGAAGTTCCCCAAGGTCAACTTCCTCATCATCGATTCCGTCGTGGCCGGCAAGCCGAACGTCGCGAGCGCCGTCTTCGCCGAGCACGAGGGCTCCTACTTAGTCGGCGTGGCCGTGGGCCTCAAGGCCAAGGCCGACGGCAAGAACAAGGTCGGCTTCCTGGGCGGCATGCAGTTCCCGCTCATCCAGAAGTTCGAGGCCGGCTTCGTCCAGGGCGTCAAGGCCGTCTACCCCGAGTGCCAGATCATGATCGACTACGCGGGCGCGTTCGATAAGCCCGACGTCGGCCAGGCCATCGCGCAGAAGCAGTTCAACGCGGGCGCCTACGTCGTCTTCCACGCCGCCGGCGCCACCGGCAACGGCATGATCAAGGAGGCCAAGGAACGCGCAGCCAAGGGCGAGGCCGTCTGGGCCGTGGGCGTCGACAAGGACCAGTACGCCGACGGCGTCTACGCCGACGGGAAGTCCGCCGTCCTCACCTCCATGGTGAAGCGCGTAGACGTGGCCGCCCACGACGTCAGCTCCATGGCCAAGCAAGGGAAATTCCCCGGCAGCCAGACCATCGTCTTCAACCTCGCCAACAAGGGCGTCGGCCTCCCCGCCGACAATCCCAACCTCTCCGCCGACATCGTCGCGGAGGTGGACGTCTACGCCGGGAAGATCGTCGCGGGCGAGATCATCGTATCCGAGGTGCCCGGGAAGTAATTTCCCGCTCGGCAAACAACGATGGCCGTCCGGGTATCCGGACGGCCTTTTTTATGCCCGCCACCCGAGGCGGGTTTGCCGCGGGGGCACGCCTATGCTATACTCGCTCCGTGCCGTACGCGGTCGAAATGACCGGGATCGTCAAGGACTTCCCCGGAGTGAGAGCGAACGACTCAATCGACCTCCGCGTGGGCGCGGGAACCATTCACGCCCTCCTCGGGGAAAATGGGGCGGGCAAGTCCACTCTCATGTCCATCCTCTTCGGACTCTACTGCCCGGACTCGGGCAGCATACGCGTACGCGGGCGAGAAGTGCGGATCGAGAGCCCCAACCATGCGACGGCCCTCGGCATCGGGATGGTCCACCAGCACTTCAAGCTCGTGGGCAACTTCACTGTCGCGGAGAACATCGTCCTGGGGAAGGAACCGAAACACGGGCTCGCCCTGGACCGGCGCGCGGCCGAGGAACGAACGCGGGAGATATCGGCGCGCTACGGCTTGGACGTGGACCCGCGGGCGCGGATCGACGAGATCTCCGTGGGGATGCAGCAGCGCGTCGAGATCCTCAAGATGCTCTACCGCGACGCCGACATCCTCATCTTCGACGAACCCACCGCCGTCCTCACCCCCCAGGAGATCGAGGATCTCATGCAGGTCATGCGCCGCCTCTCCGGCGAGGGGAAGACGGTCATCCTCATCACTCATAAGCTCAAGGAGATCAAGGAAGTCGCCGGCGTCTGCACGGTACTCCGGCGCGGGCGTGTGGTCGGCGAGCGGGCCGTGGCGGACGCCAGCCTCGACGAACTCGCCGAGCTCATGGTGGGCCGCAAGGTATCCTTCCACATGGACAGGGCGGTGGCGGCGATCGGGGCCCCGGCTCTCAGGATCGAGGCCTTGAGGGCGCGGAACGCCCGGGGGCTCGAGGCGCTCCGCGCCCTCTCCCTAGAGGTGCGTTCGGGGGAGATCCTCGGCGTCTGCGGGGTGGACGGCAACGGCCAGGCCGAGCTCGTCTCCTCGCTCGCGGGCCTCACGCGCGTCGACTCGGGAAGGATCATCGTGGGCGGGAAGGACGTGACCGAGTCCTCGCCGAGGGCTCGGCTCGACGCGGGGCTCGGCTTCATCCCCGAGGACCGGCACCGCTACGGCCTCGTGCTGGACTTCAGCCTCGCGGAGAACTTCGCCCTCCACGACTACGACAGGCCTCCCTGTGCTCGGAAGGGCTTCTTGGACCCGTCGGCCATGACCGAACGCGCTGAACGCCTCATCAGGGAATTCGACGTGCGGGCGGGGAAGGGCGGAGCCACGGAGGCGCGTTCCATGTCCGGCGGGAACCAGCAGAAGGCCATCGTCGCGCGAGAGATCGACCGCTCACCCGCGGTCATCGTGGCGAGCCAGCCTACGCGCGGCCTCGACGTCGGCGCGATCGAGTACATACACGCGCGGCTCCTCGCCGAACGGGCGAAAGGCAAGGCGGTCCTCCTCGTCTCCTTCGAGCTCGATGAGATCCTCGAGCTCTCCGACCGCATCGCGGTCCTGCACGCGGGGGAGATTGTCGGTACGGTGCGGCCCGAGGAGACCGACGAGCGCGAGCTCGGCCTCATGATGGCGGGATCGCTCCGGAAGGGCGGGGCGGCGTGAAGCGGAAGATGGGCCAGGGCGCCTTCGCTGCCATATCGGTGGCGGGAGGCTTCCTCCTCGGAGCCATCATCCTCCTCTCCACGGGGAGGAATCCGCTCGCGATGCTCTCTTCGCTTTTCATGGGTATGACCGGGATCAACCTCCGCGCGCTTACCTTCAACCCGCGCTACATCGGCGAGCTCGTCATCCAGGTCCTCCCCATCCTCCTCACGGGCCTTTCCGTGGGCTTCGCGTTCCGGTCCGGGCACTTCAACATCGGGGCCGAGGGCCAACTCATGATGGGCGCCGTATTCGCCGCCTTCGCCGCCTTCTGGATCGACGCCCCCGCCTGGCTCCACGTCCCGCTCTGCCTCCTCTCCGCGATGCTGGGAGGCGCGGTCTGGGGCGCGATCCCTGGCTTCCTCAAGGCCTTCTTCAACGTCCACGAGGTGGTCGTGACCATCATGCTCAATTACGGGGGGCTCTACCTCGGGAACCTCCTCACTCTCTACGCCATCGGCACCCTCGACCGCATCAAGACCGCCCCCTTCCCGCCGAGCGCCCTCCTCAAGAGCCCCGTCTTAGAGTCGATCACGAACGGCTCGCGCCTCAACTGGGCCTTCGTGCCGGCCGCCATCGCGGTCCTTGCGTACTGGATC
>CAZIEI010000095.1:0-12959 GCA_964538705.1 uncultured Spirochaetales bacterium
GGCGCGGCTCGGCCGAAACGGGAGATCAGTCTTCGGAGAAGAGCCCCGGGTCGGATTCCCTGAAAGAGTAGTAGCCCTCGGTCGAGAAGACGAGGTGGTCGAGCACCTCGATGCCGATCGTCCTCCCCGCCTTCACGAGCCTTGCCGTGACCTCCACGTCCTCTCTGCTTGGCTCGAGGCGCCCTGTGGGATGGTTGTGCGCCACGACGACGGCAGCGGCGCGGTCGTGGATGGCGTCGGAGAAGACCTCGCGCGGGTGGATGAGGGTGCGGTTCAAGAGCCCGAGCGACACGACGCGCACTGCGATCACTTCGTTGGCCCCGTTGAGGGTCGCGGCGATGAAACGCTCCTGCTTCCTGTCAGCGAAGTGCGAGACCTGCCTGAAGATGTCCTCGGGCCCCGCGATGCGGGGCTCTGCCGGGCGGAAGCGCCGCCTCCCCAGTTCCATGGCCGCCGCGAGCGAGCAGGCCCGCGCCTCGCCGATGCCCCTGATAGAGGAGAAGGAGGAGGGATCCGCGGGATCGAGCGCCGCGTCGAGGGCGTCGACCACTCTTGGCGCTAGGGCCGCGGCGCTGATCCTCCCGCTCCCGGATCCGATGATGGCCTGGACAAGCTCGGCGTCCGAGAGCGCTCCCGGGCCGCGTTCGCGCATGGCCTCCCGCGGGCCTCCGGAACGCGCGGGGCCCTCTTTTACGGGCTCGTAACGGCCTTTCCCGCGGCGCGCCCCTCGGCCGGTTTTCAGCGCCGCACGCGTCTCGCCTGGCGCGCGGTCTCCGCTGGAGGCATCGTGCGCTCCTGAACATGCCTCCCCGCTTCGTTGCTCCATGTTCGCCGCCTCCGCGCTGAATCGGGGTAGAAGGGCGCGCGAATTCACCGGGAGGGAATTGGGATCGGGTCGATAGATTGGGGTGGTCGAGCGATCGAGGATCAGGAGCGCTTGGAAGGGAGGTGGCGGGCGAGCTCCGAGAAGAGCTCCTCGATGCTGAGGGGCTTCCTGAGGTAGCCGTCGAAACCCGCGGCCAGGAGCTGGTCCTCCTCCTGCTTGAGAGCCTGGGCCGTGAGGGCGATGATGGGAGTCTTCTCCATGCCTTCGATCCCGCGTATGCGTCCCATCGTCTCGACTCCGTCCATACCGGGCATCCTGATATCGAGAACGATGACGGCAGGGTGCTCGGCGGTCGCCATGTCGACGGCCTCGTAGCCGTCGGCGGCGGTGAGGACTCGGCAACCGCGCTCCTGGAGCATCTCGGCGACGAGGAGGCGGTTCGTCTCGATGTCGTCCGCCACGAGGACGGTCGCGGGCTCGAAATCGACCTCGCCGCGGGGCGGCTCGGGCGCGGGGACGAGCGAGGGGTCGGGAATTTCGCAGGGCAGGGTAACGAGGAATTCGCTGCCCTGCCCCTCGGCGCTCTTCACGCTGATCGCGCCGCCCATGAGCTCGGCGAGCTTGCGTGAAATGGCGAGGCCGAGGCCGGTCCCCTGGTGCATCCTGGAGAGCTGCGAGTCGGCCTGGGTGAAGGGCTCGAAGATCCTCGAAAGGAAGCCCTCGGGCATCCCGATCCCCGTGTCCTTGACCCTGAGGGCGAGGGTGCCCCCCACACCGGTCCTCGCCCGGAGGAATTCGGCGCTCGCCTCGATCCCGCCGCGTTCGGTGAACTTCACCGCGTTTCCGATGAGGTTCACGAGGATCTGGCGCACCCTCCCCTGGTCGATGAGGAGGGCGGAGGGGAAGTCGTCGGGAATGCGGAAGCGGATCTCCAGCCCCTTCTCCTCGGCGCGTTGGCGGAACATGACGGCCATCTCCCCCAGGATGTCGCGCGCGGACGCGGGCTCCCGCCGTACCTCGATCTTGCCCGCCTCGATCTTGGAGAGGTCGAGTATGTCGTTGATGAGGGCGAGGAGGCTCTTGCCCGAGACGCGGATCGCGCGGACGTAGCCCTTCTGCTTATCGTCGGTGATGGAGTAGTCGAGGAGGTCGGAGAACCCGAGTATGGCGTTCATGGGGGTGCGGATCTCGTGGGACATGTTCGCGAGGAATTCGCTCTTGGCCCTGCTGGCCGCCTGGGCCTCCACGATGGCGCGCTCGAGCTCGCTCTCGCTCTTCCGGAGCGCGTCCTCGGCCTGTATCCGCTTCAGGATGGATTCCGCGAGCGAGCGCGCGATGAGGTCGAACTCGCCGATCCTGAAGCGGGCCTCGAAGAGGCGCTCACGGCTCTCGCCGATCCTGCGGCAGTACTCGATGAGGGAGCGGAATTCGTCGTCCATGCGCCGGGAGATGACGAGCGAGGCCCCGCCCGACACGGAGAACACGAGGAGGCCCGAGAGCGCGTAGGCGCCGAGGAGGTAGATGAGGCGCTCCTGCCAGCCTATGATGAGGACGACGGACAGGGCGACGGCGGTCAGGCACATGAAGATCACGAACGCCACCTGGACGCTGAGTGATATACTGTAGAGCGACATGCCCTTCCTGCGCATCCCGGCGATTCTACCACGGGAGCGGGCAAGGGTAAACGCCGGACGCAGGGGGGAGGCCGCATGGAAGGGGAAGAGTACGTCAGGCCGAGTTGGGACGAGTACTTCATGGAGGTCTGCGGGGCGATCGCCAAGCGGGCGACCTGCGACCGCGGACGGTCCGGCTGCGTCATAGCGAGGGACCACCAGATCCTGGTGACGGGCTACGTGGGCTCTCCGGCCGGGCTGCCCCACTGCGACGAGGCAGGGCACCAGATGAAGAAGACGATCCACGAGGACGGGACGGTCACCCAGCACTGCGTCCGCACTGTCCACGCCGAGCAGAACGCCATCTGCCAAGCCGCCAAGCGCGGCGTGGCCCTGGACGGCGGCACTCTGTACTGCCGGATGACCCCCTGCCGGACCTGCGCGATGATGATCGTCAACTGCGGGATCGTACGGGTCGTCTGCGAGCGCAAGTACCACGCGGGCAAGGAGAGCGAGGAGCTCTTCCGGGAGGCGGGGGTCTCCATCGAATACGTGAGCGGCGAGGTGCTTCAGTATGCGAACCAGTGAGCGTCTTGCGGCGCTGGTCCTCCTCGCCGCCCTCTCCCTCCCCGTCGCCGCCGTACCCGCGGCCGCCCTCCCCGCGGAGGGGACGGCCTCCTGGTACGGCGTCCCCTTCCACGGGAGGAAGACCGCCTCGGGGGAGGTCTTCGACCGCTTCGCGTACACCGCTGCCCACCGGACCCTGCCCTTCGGGACGGTCCTCCTCGTTACTAACCTGGATACGGGGGCGCGGGTGGTGGTCCGCGTGAACGATCGGGGGCCCTTCGTCGAGGGGCGGATGATCGACCTCTCGGAAGCGGCCGCGGGCGAGATCGGCATTATCGGATCGGGGACGGGACGCGTGAGGATCGAGCCGTCGGGCGGCCTCCCCGCGGGGCCCCTGGGCGGCCCCGCTCTGAGGGCGGGGGAGGCCGGATCGGCGGCGCGCGCGCGACCGGAACCCGCCGGACCTGCGCTCGCGGACGGCCAGCGTCCGAAGCGGTTCTGCGATATCCAGGTGGCAAGCTTTTCGCGCCCGGATAACCTTAAGCGCGCCATTGGACGGCTCGAGGCTGCGGGCTTCAGGCCCGAGGAGGAGCGGGCGGGCGCCTACACCCGCGTCGTGATCAGGGGCCTGCCCGCCGAAGAGGCGGAGGCCGCGAGGACGCGCCTCGCCGGCATGGGGTTCCCCGGGGTTCTCCTCTCGTTCTACGAGCGGGCTCCCTCGTCCGGTATTTGATCAAAGCCCGGAAAAGGGGTATCATCGGGAAATGATCCTCTTTCAGATCAAGAAATCCTTCTTCGACGCATGGGACAACCTCCTTTCCCTGCTCGTCGTGAACATCGGCCTCACCCTCGTCTATATCGTCGAGGGGATACTCGCCTACGGCATTCTCGCGGGTATAGCCGCAGGGACGCCCGCTTCCCTAACGGAGCTGGCCATCCTCCTCGCCCTGCACGTCGTCTCCTCGATCCTCACGGGCGCCTCGGCGTGGTTCCTGAACACGGTCGCGGACTCGGAGCGCCCGCGCGCCCGGGACTTCCTCGCGGGCATCAAGAAGACGGCCGGCAGGTCGGCGCTCTTCGGCGCGCTCTCGTTCCTCGCCCTGGCGATCTTCTTCGTGAGCTTCAGGTTCTACCTCGGGATGGGCGGCTTCTTAGGCATCTTCCTCGCGGGCTTTCTCGGCTGGATCCTCGCGTTCGGGGCGCTCGCGTTCCAATGGTTCTTCCCCATCATGGTGCGGCTCGAGGGATCCTTCCCGCGCATCGTGAAGAAGTGCTTCATGATCACGGTGGACAACCTCCGGTACTCCATCTTCATCTTCTTCTGGCACGCGCTGGGAATCGTCGTCTCCTTCTTCACGGTGGGGTTCGTCCCGGGCTTTGGCGGCCTCCTCCTTTCGGGCATCGAGGGCATGAGGCTCAGGGCCTACAAGTACGACTGGCTCGAAAAGAATCCCGGGGCCAAGCGCTCCGCCGTGCCCTGGGACGAGCTCGTCAAGGAAGATGAGGAGCTCGTGGGGCCGCGCTCGCTCAAGGGCATGATCTTCCCCTGGAAGGACGCGAAGAAGTGAGCCGCGCTCGCGCGGGGGCCACGGGCCGCCTATGACGGAACCGTCTGCGCGCGCCCCCTCGCGCGAGAGCGTCGAGATCCTCCGCGAGGCTCCTGGCTACGTCATCGTCCTCAAGCCCGCGGGGATGTCCGTGATACCGGAGCGCGAATTCCCGCTGCCCGGGGCCGAACGTCGAGCTCCGCGGCCCGACGCTCCCTCCGAGGGGGCGGGTCGCCCTTCCACCGCCCCGCGCCCTCCCGTCCTCTCCGAAGCCCTCGCTCCGCGCTACGGGAAGCTCTTCGTGGTCCACAGGATCGACAAGGACACCTCGGGCATCGTGCTCCTCGCGCGGGACAAGGAGGCGCACGCCGCCCTCTCCCTCGCCTTCCAGGAGCGGCGCGTCGTGAAGGCTTATCGCGCCCTTGTCCGCGGCAGGCCCGCGTGGGAGGAAGAGGCCTGCGATCTCAAGCTCCGGGCGGACGGGGACCGATACCACAGGACGGTAGTGGACGCGCGGCGGGGCAAGGCGTCGAGCACGGTATTCTCGGTCCTCGAACCCCTCGGCCCCTTCACGCTCATCGAGGCGAGGCCCCTCACGGGGCGAACGCACCAGATCCGCGTCCATGCGGCCGCGCTCGGCTATCCGATCCTCTGCGATCCGCTCTACGGCGACGGCTCCCCCGTGAAGCTCTCCGACTTCAAGCCCGGGCGCCGCGGCGATCCCCTGGACGAGCGGCCCCTCCTCTCGCGCCTCGCGCTCCATGCCTTCTCGCTCTCCATCCCCGACGAGGGGATCTCCGTGGAAGCCCCTTTCCCCAAGGACATGGCCGCGCTCCTCAATCAGCTCACGAAGCGCTTCGGGCCGCGCGACGGGAAGGGCGGCGCTTGACGGTCTGGGCCGATGCGGACTCGCTTCCGCGCGAGGCGCGCGACATCATCGCGCGCAGGGTCGCCTCCGAGAGGAGGCGCGGGGCCGGGGACTTCCGCGCGGTCTTCGTGGCGAACAGGAATCCGGGCGTCCGAGAGGGTGGGGGCGTCTCGTTCGTGCTTGTGGGCCCATTCTCCGGAGCGGCCGACGAGGCCATCATGGCGGAGGCGCGACCGGGCGACGTCGTAGTGACGAGGGACATACCGCTCGCCGAGCGCATCATCGCAGCGCATGGCGACGTCGTCGGGGTGATCAACGACCGCGGGGGGCGCTTTAGCGCGGATTCGATCCGGGAGCGCCGCTCGATCAGGGACGCCATGCTCGAGCTCAGCCTCGCGGGCCTCAAGGAGCCCGGCGGCAGGAGCTACGGGGCCAGGGAAGCGGGGCTTTTCGCGAAAGCGTTCGACGCCGAGATCGCGAGGCTGAGGAAGGCCGCGGCGCCATCCGGGGCGGAAGGGGGGAGGCCATGAAGCGCGCGTACCGCATCGACGGGGGACGGCTCAAGCAGATCCTGGCGGGCGAGGAGGGGGAGCCCGCGCTCACCTGCTATTCCTGCCCGGACGCCGGGGAGCGGGCCGAGCTCGTCGCCGCCGGCGTCGGAGAGCACGACCTCGCGTCGGCGCTCGACCCGGACGAGCTCGGGCGCTTCGAGACCGAGGACGACCACGCTGTCTTCATCATGAAGACTCCGCGCAACTACTCGACGGAGGACGACTACCTCTTCCGCGTGACCTCGTACGGGCTCTTCCTCTTCAAGGACCGCCTCATCATGGTCTCGCCCTTCGACGAGCACGACATAATAGACCAGCGGCCCCTCGCCAAGGTGCGGTCTCGCGCCGAGCTCCTCCTCAAGATCATGTCGGCGACCGTCGCGCACTTCTTCGGGCACCTCAAGGTCATTAACATGATCTCTGATTCGCTCGAGGAGAAAGTCAACTCGTCCATGGAGAATCAGCACCTCCTTTCCATGTTCTCCGTGGGGAAGAGCCTCATCTACATCCTGAACGGCATCAACTCCAACACGGCCGTTCTCGAGAGGCTCAGGAACCAGGCCGCCAAGCTCGCCCTCTCGGAGGAGGAGCGCGAGCTTCTCGACGACATCTGCATCGAAAACGCGCAGTGCTCCAAACAGGCAGAGATCTACGCGGAGATCCTTACGGGGCTCACGGACGCGCGCGGGAACATCGTCAACAACAACCTCAACATCCTCATCAAGCGCCTCACCATCGTGTCCGTCGTCTTCATGCCGCTCAACGTTATAGCGGGCGTGGGGGGGATGTCGGAATTCACGGCGATGACGCGGGGCGTGCCGTTCTGGATCTCCTATCCCCTTCTCGCGGTGGCGATGTTCGGCGTGGCGGCGGGGACCTGGTTCGTGATCAGGATGATGAGCCCGGATGTTCTGAGGCGTGTGAAGCGGAAGCGCGGAAGGAAGAAGGCGCCCTGAAACGAGATCAAGCCGCCCGGGCCTCGGCGGAAGCCTCGGCTCTCGGACGGCTTGAATATATGATCGGGGAGGGCGCGAAGGGCTGTCGCCGCTAGCGTTGCCTAATGCCCGGTCTTCTGCTGCATTCAGTATACCGCCTCGGCGGGGAAAAACAAAATGGCGGTTCCTGCCCAGGGCGGGGCGAGGGCTGCGCGGGGAGGATGGATGCTGAGGGACGCCGTACCGGAGGACTCGGGCGCGATCGCCGCGATCTACAACCACTACGTGGAGACGACGGACATCTCCTTCGAGGAATCGAGCGTGAGCGCGGCCGAAATGGCCGAGCGGATGCGCGCGATCCTGGAGAAGCGGTCCTGGATCGTCGCCGAGGAGGGCGGAAGGGTCCTGGGATACGCCTACTACGGGCCCTTCAGGTCGCGGTCCGCCTACCGCTTCAGCGCGGAGGCCTCCGTCTACGTGGACAAGGATGAGCGAGGGCGCGGGCTGGGCGGCGAACTCTACGCGGCCATCATCGACCGGGCGAAGGACGCGGGCGTTCACGTGCTGTTAGGCGGGATCTCGCTCCCCAACGAGGCCTCGGTGCGCCTCCACGAGAAATTCGGCTTCCGCAAAGTCGCGCACTTCGAGGCCGTCGGCTTCAAGTTCGGGCGCTGGATCGACGTCGGCTTCTGGGAGCTCGTCCTCTAGCGGGGGGTGACGGACGAATACCCCGTTCTCTGCCGTTTCGGCAATCAGCGCCGTTCGATACTTGCTATAGTAACGGATCGATTCCCGGCCGCTCGATCCCGACATCGCCCGTGGCCGTCGTCATAGTCCTCGCATGTCGGAAAAAACTTGCGTTTTACGCGGGACGCCCCTATCATGCCAGCGACCCGAGCAAAAAGGAGCGTTTCCGCATGACAGGCATCATCCTTCTCTCCGTCTTCATGGCCGCCATGGTCGCCATTGGCATCTGGGGCATGAGAAAAACCAAGAACGTGCAGGACTTCTTTCTGGGCGGCCGGAACATCGGCCCCTGGTTCTCGGCCTTCGCCTTCGGGACCACGTACTTCTCCGCGGTCCTCTTCATCGGCTACGCCGGCAGGCAGGGCTGGGGCTTCGGCTGGAACGCGCTCTGGATCGCGCTGGGGAACGCCCTGATCGGCGGCCTCCTCTCGTGGCTGGTCCTGGGCGCGCGCACGCGGCGCATGAGCAAGAACCTCGACGCCATGACCATGCCCGAGTTCCTCCAGGAGCGCTACGGGGCCAAGTACATGAAGGCCGCCGCCGCGGTCCTCATCTTCGCGTTCCTCCTCCCGTACTCGGCGTCGGTGTTCAAGGGCCTGGGGCACCTCTTCGAGGCCGTCTTCGGCATTCCCTACGACCTCGCGCTCCTCATCATGATCGGGATCACGGGCGTCTACCTGGTCCTCGGCGGCTACTTCGCGGTGACGCTCACGGACTTCGTGCAGGGCATCGTCATGCTGGTCGGTTGCGCCCTCATGGTGGGCATCCTCACGGGGAAAGCGGGCGGGATCGGCGCGGTACTCCGCGACGTGGGCGCGAACTACGCGGCCCATATCCCCCCGGACAAGCGCCCCTCGGCCGTCACCATCGCGAGCCTCGTGTTCATGACGAGCTTCGGCGCATGGGGACTCCCGCAGATGGTCCAGAAGTTCTACTCGATCAAGAGCGAGAAGGTGATCCCGCGCGCCGCGGTCGTGACCTTCCTCTTCGCCCTCGTCATCGGCTTCACCGCCTACTACTCGGGCGCGCTCACCCACGTCTTCTTCGCGCCGGAGACCCTCCCCATGGCGGGGAAGGCGGTGAACGTCGACTCGATCATCCCGACGATGCTCGTCGCGAACCTGCCCGAGCTCCTCATGGCGGTGATCCTCCTCCTCATCCTCTCGGCCTCCATGTCCACGCTCTCGAGCCTGGTCCTCGTCTCCTCCTCCGCGATCGCCATCGACCTCTACAAGGGCTACCGCAGGACCGAGGCAAAGAAGGACCGGAGCCTCCTCCTCATGCGGATCCTCTCGGGCGTCTTCATCGCCATCTCCTACGTCATCGCGCGATACCCCTTCGGGGTCATCGTCACCCTCATGTCGCTCTCCTGGGGCTGCATCGCGGGCGCCTTCATGGCTCCCTACCTCCTCAGCCTCTACTGGAAACGGACGACGAAGGCGGGAGTCTGGGCCGGCATGGCCTCCGGGCTCCTCACGATGATCGTCCTCTTCTTCTGGAAGGGCGCGGCCGACGCCCCGCTCTGGGCGAGCGTCGCCATGCTCGTTCCCTTCATCGTCACCCCGGCCGCGAGCCTCCTCACGAAGGCCCCCTCCGCCGCGATACTGGACAAGGCTTTCGCGCGCGGAGAATAATGGAAGCGAGGAAACGGGCGCGCCTCCGCGCGCCCCGCCCCTGAAAGGACGATTCTGACCATGCCACGACAGGTTCTCCTCGGCGACGAGGCCGTGGCCCAGGCGGCCATCGACGCGGGGATCTCCGCGGCCTACGGCTATCCGGGCACCCCGTCCACCGAGATCATGGAATACCTCATCCAGGCCGCCGAGAAGGAGGGCTCCTTCAGGGCCGCCTGGTGCTCGAACGAGAAGACGGCCATGGAGGCGGCGCTCGGCGCATCCTTCTCCAACAAGCGCTCCATCGTCACCATGAAGCACGTAGGGCTCAACGTGGCGGCGGATCCCTTCATCAACGCCGCCGTCATCCGCCTCCAGGGGGGGCTCGTGGTTGCCGTCGCCGACGACCCGGGGATGCATTCGAGCCAGGACGAGCAGGACTCGCGCTTCTACGCGGATTTCGCCATGGTCCCCTGCCTCGAGCCCTCGAGCCAGCAGGAAGCCTACGACATGGCTCTCGCCGCGTTCGAGGCCTCCGAGCGCTTCGGCGTCCCCGTCCTCCTCCGCCTCGTCACGCGGCTCTCGCACTCGCGGGCGGTGGTGGCCACGAGGGGGAGGCGGGCCGCGCAGCGGCCGCTCGCGAAGCCCGGTAAGAAGGGCGACTGGATGCTCCTTCCCGCCCACGCGCGGCGAAACTACGATACCCTCTGCTCGCTCCAGCCGGGGATGGAGGCGTGGTCGCTCTCCTCGCCCTACAACAGGCGGACGGGGGCCGGCGGCGGGAAGGGGCGCAAGGCCCCGCTCGCCGTCATCACCTCGGGGCTCGGGAAGAATTACTACGAGGAGAACGCGGGCGACCTCCCCGCGGACCTCCCCCGCGTCCACGTGGGCGCCTACCCGGCGCCCTGGAAGGCCATCCGCGAGCTCGCCTACGCCTCCGAGGAGATCCTCGTCATCGAGGAGGGCCAGCCCTACCTCGAGAAGGCCGTACGCGGGATGCGGAGAGACGCCACCGGCGTGGCGGACTCGGACGGATGCACGCCCCGCGTGCGCGGCAAGCTGGACGGGACCCTCCCGCGGACGGGCGAGCTGGACCCGGACAACGTGCGCGCGGCCCTCGGCCTCGCGCCCAGGAAGGCGGCGAAGGTCGCCGTCCCGCCCCTCCCCGCGCGGCCGCCGCAGCTCTGCCAGGGCTGCCCCCACGGCGACTCCTACGCGGCCATCAAGGAGGCCCTCGCGGGGCTCGAGCCCTTCTCCGTCACCGCGGACATCGGCTGCTACTCCCTCGGGGCCCTCAAGCCCTACGACGCGATCGAGAGCATCGTCTGCATGGGCGCGAGCATCGGCATGGCCCGCGGCGCGGCGGACTCGGGCGTGCCTTACGCGGTCGCGGTCATCGGCGACTCGACCTTCTTCCATTCGGGGATCGCGCCGCTCGTGGACGCCGCGGCCGCGAACGCGCCCATCACGGTCGTCATCCTCGACAACTCCATCGTCGCCATGACGGGCTGCCAGCCCACGATCGGCACGTCGGAGGGCCTCGCGGCCATCGTCGCGGGCACGGGAATCGATCCCGCGCACGTGAGGCGCCTCGACGCCCAGCGCAACAGGCACGGGGAGAACGTCGCGGCGCTCAGGGAGGAGATCCTCCATCGAGGGACCTCCGTGGTGATCATGAGCAGGGTATGCCTCGAGGCCTTCCGGAAGTCGCGCTCGGCGGCGAAGGCCGGCGCGGGGGAGGGGAAGGCATGAAGTACGACATCGTCCTCGCGGGCGTGGGGGGCCAGGGAGTCCTCTCGCTCGCGGCTTCCATCGCCGCGGCCGCGATGAAGGAAGGGCTCTCCGTCCGCCAGTCCGAGGTGCACGGCATGGCCCAGCGCGGTGGCGGCGTCTCCGCGCATCTCCGCATCTCCGACGGGGATATCTTCTCCGACATCATACCCCGCGGCGGCGCCGACATGATCCTGTCTATGGAGCCCCTCGAGTCCCTCCGCTACGCCGCATGGCTCTCTGCAGGCGGCGTCGTTGTCGCGTCCAGCGAGCCCTTTGTCAACATCGCGGATTATCCCGACCTTGGCCCGGTGCTCAAGGCCATCGCTTCTATAAAGGGGAGCGCGGTCGTGGACGCCCTGGCGATCGCCAAGGCGGCGGGCAACGCCAAGGCGGTGAACATGGTGCTCGTGGGGGCGGCGAGCCCGCGGCTGCCCCTGAAAGCGGCGAGCCTCGAGGCCGCCATCGCCGAAGGCTTCGCGTCCAAAGGGAAGGACGTCGTCGAGGTGAACCTCGCCGCCTTCCGCGCGGGACGGGCCGCGGCGAAGGGATGAGCGCGATGGACTCGAGCGCGTACTGGGAACCGAAAATAGAGACCATGGACGCGGAGGAGCTCCGCGGCCTCCAGCTCGGGAAGCTCCGCGTTTCCATAGACCGCGCGCTCAAGGCGCCGTTCTACGCGAAGCGCCTCGCCGAGGCGGGCCTCCGCTCGGGCGCGGACCTCCGCTCCCTCGAGGACCTCAGGCGGCTCCCGCTCACGAGCAAGAACGACCTCCGCGACGCCTACCCCTACGGCATGCTCGCGACGCCCCTCGCGGACGTCGTCCGCATGCACGCCTCCTCCGGAACCACGGGAAAGCCCACGGTGGTGTACCATACCGCCTCGGACATCGCCGCCTGGGCCAACCTCTGCGCGCGCTCCATGTACGCGGCCGGGGCCCGTCGTGAGGACGTCTTCCAGAACATGACGGGCTACGGCCTCTTCACGGGTGGCCTCGGGATGCACTACGGCGCCGAGCGCCTCGGCATGATGACCATCCCGGCGGGAGCCGGGAATACGCTGAGGCAGTTCCAGTTCCTCAAGGATTTCAGCGTCACGGCCGTGCACGCCACGCCCTCCTATCTCCTCCATCTCGCGGAGAAAATGGCCGAGTCGGGGTACTCCCCCTCGGACTTCGCGCTCCGCATCGCCTTCATCGGCGCCGAGCCGCACACGGAGGACATGCGGAGGAAGGTCGAGGCCTCCTTCGGAGTGGACGCCTTCAATTCCTACGGCCTTTCCGAGATGAACGGCCCCGGCGTGGCCTTCGAGTGCGTCCGCAAGGAGGGCATGCACGCGTGGGAGGACTCCTACGTGATGGAGATCATCGATCCCGTGACCCTCGAGCCCGTGCCCGACGGGGAGGAGGGCGAGCTCGTGATGACACCGCTCGGCAGGGAAGCCACGCAGCTCATCCGCTACCGCACCCGCGACCTCACGCGGATCGTCCCGGGCGCCTGCCCCTGCGGGAGGACGCACCGCCGCATCGCCCGGATCAAGGGCCGGAGCGACGACATGCTCATCATCAACGGCGTGAACGTCTTCCCCAGCCAGATCGAGGAAGTCATCATGTCGATGCCGGAGATCGCGAACAACTACCTCATCGTAATCGAGAAGGAAGGGGCGATGGACCGCATGACGGTCAAGACGGAGGTCACCGAAGAGGTTTTTTCCGACGACTCGCGCGACCTCGCCTCGCTCTCGGCCCGCATCGCGGGGAGGCTCTCCGCCGTCATCACCGTGACGCCGAGAGTGGAGCTCCACGAGTGCGGCTTCCTCCCGAGGTCCGAGGGCAAGGCCAAGCGCGTGGAGGACCGCCGCCCCAAGTGAGCCGCTGACGGCGCCGACGGCGAGGAGCGGCCGCCGCCCGGGAGGCGCGGGC
>CAZIEI010000096.1:0-12880 GCA_964538705.1 uncultured Spirochaetales bacterium
GGTCGATCGCCTTGAGTTCCCAGGTCACCTCGTCGACGCGCTTGTCGATTTCCCGGTTCCCCTGGTCCGTGGTGGCGTAGCCCTCGCGCGTCACGCGGACGACTTCGCCGTCCTCGAGGTAGATGACCTGGCGCGTATAGGCGACCATGGCGGTCACGTCCGAGGCGAGGAACATCTCGTCGTTCCCGATCCCCAGCACCAAGGGGCTCCCGTTCCGCGCCCCCACGATGACCCCCGGCTCGTCCGCGTGGATCGCCGCGATCCCGTAGGTCCCCTTGAGGAGGGGAAGGACGGCCTTCACCGCCTTCTCCAGGTCCCCACGGTAGTGGACGGCGATGAGGTGGGCGATTACCTCCGAGTCCGTCTCGCTCCTGAAGGCGATCCCGTCCTTGGCGAGCCTGTCCTTGAGCTGGATGTAATTTTCGATGATCCCGTTATGGACGATGGCGATCTTGCCCGAAGCGTCAGTGTGGGGATGGGCGTTGGCGTCCGTGACGCCGCCGTGCGTCGCCCAGCGCGTGTGGCCGATCCCGGCGCAGCCCGCGAGGCCCTCGGGCACGATGCCCTTGAGGTCCTGGATCTTGCCCTTCCGCTTGAAGATGCCGAGGGATCCCGAGTCCATGACCGCGATCCCCGCCGAGTCGTACCCTCGGTACTCGAGCCGCTTGAGCCCTCCTAAGAGGACGCCCGCGGCCTTCCTCGGGCCGACGTAGCCCACGATTCCGCACATAGAGGCCTTCCTTTCCCTGGACCCTGCCCGGGCGTCCTACCGGCGGACATGGGGCGCCGCATGGACGCCCCGCCCGACCGATCCGCTCGCGGATCCGTTCATCCGAAGTATAGCCTTCCGCGGCCGTTCCGTCACCGTTTTTGGCGTAGAAAGCCCCCCGTTCTTTCGATATACTAGGAGATAGGAGCCCGGATGCGCCGTTTCTCCGCTCTCGCCCTCTCCGTATTCCTCCTTTCCGCCGCCTCCCGGGCGATGGCCCAGGAAGGTACGGGTTCCGCCGCGTACTCCTTCTTCCTCAACCTCTTCTACCCGTCCCTCGATCCATACTCAGGCGAAACCGTTTTCCGCATTCTCCGTACTCCCGTGGGCGGCTTTTCCGAGGGCATGGTGAACACCCTCACCGCCTACGCCACGGAATCTTCCGCCATCGCGTTCAATCCGGCGGCCTCCGCCGTGCTCGACGACACGGAGCTCTCCGTCTACCACAGCAACTGGATCGGCGACTCCAAGGTGGAGAGCGCCTTCTATTCCATGCGCTTCGGCGACCTCGGCATCGGGGCGGGGGGCAAGTGGCTCTACGCGGGGTTCAAGGAATACAACGACTTCGTCGAGGCTATCACCAAGGCCAACTACTCGGAGGCCATGGCCCTCGCGAACGTCTCGTATAATTTCTTCTCAGGCTACTATTTCACCGGCCTCTCCGTCGGGGCCAACGTGAAGGCCGCCTACCGCTCCGTGCCCGACTACGCCGACGACCAGGGCGTCGTCATCCCCGGCTCCGGCCTCGACCAGTCGGCCGTGGCATTCCTCGCGGACTTCGGGCTCCTCACCCGTTTCAACCTTCTCAAATTCTACCCGAGCCGGAGCAAGAACTGCGCCGTGGGCGCTTCCGTCCGCGACCTTGGCTTCCCCGTCCTCGGCGAGGCCATGCCCACGTCCGTCTCGCTCGGCGCCTCCTATTCGCCCGTCAGACCCCTCACCTTCGCCCTGGACGTCACCAAGCCCGTTAACCTCATGGACATCGCGGCGTCCGAGGGCATGCAGTACTCGCTCGCGGCGGAGGGCCGCATTCTCGAGTTCTTCTCCGTCCACGGGGGTTTCCAGCTCAAGAACGGCCCGCGCCTCGCGCTCGGATCCTCCATCGCGCTCGCGGACGTGACCATCGTCGTGAACTACACCCTCGACCTCGCGACCCAGTTCAGGGATGCGAATCGCTTCTCCGCGCAGGCCAGGATCAACCTGGGGGACGGCGGTCGCTACGCGCTCAGGCTCAAGGTGGAGGAGTACTACCTTCGGGGCATCGAGGAGTACGCGGCCGGCAACATCGAGGCGTCCATAGAGCTCTGGACCCAGGCCCTCAAGCTCGATCCCGGCTTCGACCCCGCGCGGGAGAATAGGCGCACCGCGCTTAAGGCCCTTGAGCTCAAGAAGGAACTGAGCGAGCTCCAGACCTTAGGCGGCTGAGGCCCGCGCTTATCGCGGGCGGACCCGCGCTTACCGTGGGCAGCCGCCGGGCGCCGACGGCGAGGCCAGGAGCCCCGCGATCTCGCTCACCGAGGACAAGCCCCGCTCGCGCATGAAGGCCTCGATCCCCTTGAGCACCGCTCCCGGCGTTTCCGGATTCACGAAGATCCCCGTTCCCACTTGGACCGCGCTCGCTCCGGCGAGGAGGTACTCGAGTGCGTCGTCCACGTCCATGATGCCCCCGAGTCCGATGACCGGGATCCTGACCGCGCGGCTTACGCGGTAGACGCAGGCCACGCCAACGGGGCGGACCGCCGGCCCCGAGAGCCCGCCCGTCCCCATCGAAAGAACCGGTTTCAGCGCTCGCACGTCGATCGCCATGCCCACGAGAGTGTTGATGCAGGACACGGCGTCCGCACCCCCCGCCTCGGCCGCGCGCGCGATCGACCTGATGTCGGTCACGTTCGGCGTGAGCTTCACCACCAGGGCGGCCTTCGTCCGCTTCCGCGCGGCCGCGGTGATGCGCTCCACCTGAACAGGGTCGGTGCCGAAGGAGAGGCCGCCGTCCTTCACGTTGGGGCAGGAGAGGTTGAGCTCGTAGCCCGGCGCTCCCCCTGCCGCCTCGACCGTCTCGACCACTTCCTCGTATTCGCGCTCGGATCCGCCCGCCACGTTCACGAGGAAGGGGCAGCGGAGGGCGCGGAGCTCGGGCAGGATGCGCGAGGAAAAGGCCGCGGCGCCGGGATTCGCGAGCCCGATCGTGTTGAGCATCCCCGAGGGCGTCTCCGCGATCCGGGGCGGCGGATTGCCCGCGCGCGGCTCGGGCGTGACCGCCTTGGTGAAGAGGCCGCCGAGGGAATCCACGTCCACGAGCTTCTCGTACTCCTCCCCGTAGCCGAAGGTCCCCGAGGCCACGCAGACCGGATTGGGGAGGACGAGGGGGCCGATCCGTACCGTCATGTCCATGCTAGCCCTCCCACTCGATATCGGCGGCCTCGAAGACCGGGCCCTCGGCGCAGGCCCGCGCGTAGCCGCCCTTCCTGAGCCTGACCGCGCAGCCCATGCAGGCGCCCACGCCGCAGGCCATATGCTGTTCCATCGATACCGAGCAAGGCAGTCCCGTTTTCTCCGCGATCCGCGCGGCCGCCTCGAGCATCTTGCCCGGGCCGCAGGCGTAGATCCGCGACGCGCCGCCCTCCGCGAGGAGGGACATGAGGGCGTCCGCGGCCGTGCCCTTCCCGCCGGCGCTCCCGTCGTCCGTCATGATCGCGGCGTCGCGCGGAAGCCGCTCGCCCGGGACCAGGCCCGCGCTCCGGGCTCCGTAGACGAAGGCGAAGCGCGCCTTCCGCTCGCGGAGCGAATCCGCGAGGAAGAGCACCGGACCCAGGCCGATGCCGCCCGCCACCAGGATCGCCCGCCCGCCCTCGGGAGGCGGCGGGAAGCCCCTGCCGAGCGGCCCTATGATGTCGAGCGGAGCGCCCGGGGCGAGGGTGGATAGGATCGTCGTCGATGCGCCGCGCTTCAGGTAGATGAAGGACGCGCGGGAGGAGGAGGCGTCGAAGCGCGAGAAGGCGAAGGGCCTCCGGAGGAGCGGGTCGGTGGAGCCGTGCGCGAGGACCGTGAAGAACCGGCCGGGCTCGGGCGCTTCGTCGCCGTCCCAGCTGAACTCCATCTCCCAGGTGCCCTCGGCCAGGGGTCGGTTGGAGGAGACCGCGGCCTTGAAATGCTTCATGGCCGCGAGGATACCCCCCGTGGCGGGCGGGAGGCAAGTCGGGGCCGGGAAGGGCCCGAGCGGACGGGACGCGGGGCGTTTGCATTAGGGGACGGAGAGTCCTAGAATTCGAGCGAGGAGGCACTGCCATGGCGATCATATGCGTTACGCGCGAGATCGGCGCCCTGGGCGAGGAGATAGCCGAGGAGATCTCTTCCATGGCGGGGCTCAGGGTCGTCGATAAGGAGCGGGTCGAGGGGGAGCTCGCTAAGCGGGGCCTGGCCCTCGACAAGCTCATGAAATTCGACGAGAAGCGGCCCGGTTTCTGGGCGTCGCTCTCGCCGGCGAGGGACGAGTATCTCCACTTCTTGCGGACCGTCGTGCTCGACGAGGCGGCCGCGGACGGAGCGGTCTTCATGGGCCGCGGCGCGGGCTCCATCCTGAGATCCGTGCCCGGCGTCGTCTCCGTGAAATTCGTCGCCCCGCGGCCCGAGCGCGTGCGGCGGATCGCGGAATCCCTCAACATCACGGAGCGTCAGGCGGAGCAGCTCGTCCAGCGGACCGACGCGGACCGGGCGGGCTACCATTCATTCTTCTTCGGCATGGACTGGAAGCTCCCCGATTCCTACGACATGGTCCTCAACACCGCGGGGCTCGATCCCGTGGAGGCGGCCCGCATCGTCATCGAGCTCTCCATGCAGCGCGTGGCCAAGGCGGACGCCGCGGCGGCGGCCCGCGGGATCGCGGACCTCAGGCTGGCGCAGGCCGTGGTGACGGAGATCCTCTACGCGCGAAAGGTGCCCGTCCAGTTCCTCGAGGCGGAAGCGAAGGGCGGCGCCGTCGCGCTTCATGGGGTCGTGTCCTCCCGCCCCGTCATCGAGCTCGCGCTGGCGGCGGCCCGCTCCGTGAAGGGCGTCGACTCGGTCACGTCCGAGATCCAGGTGGTGCAGGAGTACGCGGCCATTCCGTAGGTGCGGGCGAAGGGGCAGGGGGAGCGCCTCGGAGGGCGCGCGAGAGCGTCGCGGGCGCAGCACGCCATCGATTATTGATAATGATTCTCATTATCAAGATCGCGCCGAGTTCCCGCGTGTCTTAAGATAAGAAGCGGGGTAAAAACCTTTTTATGAAAAAGGTTTCCACCCCGCGCCCCGCCTTCCAAAAACGATGAGGCGGGAAGAGCCTGAGCCGCCTCTCCTTTAATTCGCCCCCGCAACACAGTACTCCTCGCTATTGATAATGATAACCATTATCAATAATCGGGCCGAGCAAAAAAAGCGCGAAGGCCGCGGTGCGGACGCGATCGTCCGAACACGCGCCTTCGCGCAATAGAAGGCGAGCCGAGGCCGTTAATCCAGGGCCGAGATCATGTCGATCCGATCCTTATGCCGCCCGCCCGCGAAGCTCGCGTCTATGTAGGCGTCGAGGATGGCCTCAGGCTTTTCCGCGTATTCCACGCGGCCGCCGAAGGCCACGAAGTTCGCGTCGTTATGCTCCTTCGCCATCCGCGCTGAGAAGGTATCGGCGAGGAGGGCGCAGCGCACGCCCCTCCGCTTATTTGCCGCGATCGAGATGCCGATGCCGGTGCCGCAGAGGAGGAGCCCGAAGTCGTAGCCGCCGCGCTCCCACTCGTCCACGGCCTTGACGGCCATGTCCGGGTACTCCGCTCGCCCGCCCTCTTCCGGACCGAGCTCCTTCACCTCGCAGCCCCGCGCCTCCAGGTGGGCGCGGAGCCGCTTCCTCAGGGCGATGGCGGCGTGGTCGCTCGCCATGACGACGCGCTTTCCCATCCTACATGAGGCCTTTCACGGAGGCGGCGATGTCCTCTCCGCGGAGCTTGAAGCGCTCCTTGAGGAAGTCCACCGTGCCCACCTCGCCGAACTCCTCGCGCACCCCGATCCGGGCGAACTTCCCGCCGAAGGAGTTCTCCGCGAGGAGTTCCGCCACCGCGGAGCCGAAGCCGCCCGCGAGCTGGTGGTTCTCCGCGGTCACCACGCGGCCCGTGGCCTTCGCGTACTTGAGGATGAGCTCGGCGTCGAGGGGCTTCACGCTGAGCGCGTCGATGACGGCGGCGTCGATCCCATCGGCCTTGAGGAGGTCCGCGGCCTTGAGGGCCTCGGCCACCATCACGCAACCGAGGGCCACGATGACGGCGTCCTTGCCCTCGCGGAGCACTTTGCCCTTCCCGAACTCGAACTTCTCGCCCTCGGGGTAGAAGAAGGGGGCGGGTTTCCGCTGGAGGCGGAGGTAGACACAGCCCTCGTAAGCGGCCGCGGCCTTGGTGAGGGCCTCGCAGGAGCGGGGATCGGAGGGCTCGACGATTACGAGCTTGGGGATCACGCGCATGAGGGCGAGATCCTCGAAGGGCATGTGAGTGCCGCCGTTGAAGGCCGCGGTGACGCCGGGGTCGGTGCCAGCCACCTTCACGTTGAGCCGCGCGTAGTTCGACGAGAGGAAGAACTGGTCGAAACAGCGGCGGGAGGCGAAGCAGCCGAAGGTCGTGGCGAAGGGGAGCTTGCCCTGGGCCGAGAGGCCCGAAGCGATGCCGATCATATCCGCCTCGGCGACGCCCGCGTTGAAGAGGCGGTCGGGATAGACCTTGGCGAAGGCCTTGGTGCCGGAGGAGCTCATGAGGTCGGCCTCGAGGAGGACGATCCGGGGATCCTTGGCCGCGAGCTCGATCAGCGCGTCCACGTAGGCCGCGCGCATTTCCTTGGTTTCCATGTTCTCTCCTCGATCCTCAGTCGCCCAGGGCCGCGATGGCCTCTTGGGCCTTGGCCATGTCGAAGGTCATGTTATGGTTGGGCACGACGCCCTCGGCGAAATTACAGCCTTTGCCCTTCACGGTGTCCATGACGATCATCGAGGGGCGCGAGGCCTCGGCCTTGGCCGCCCGGATGGCCGCGTCCAGGGCCGCGACGTCGTGGCCGTCGACGCGCTGGGTGAACCAGCCGAAGGCTTTCCATTTCTCGTCGATGGGCTCCATGTCCATGATCCCGGAGGTGAGGCCGTCGAGCTGCTGCTTGTTGCAGTCGACGAAGCCCACGACGTTCGAGAGCTTGCGCTGGGACGCGAACATCGCGGCCTCCCAGACTTGGCCCTCGTTGGACTCGCCGTCCCCGATGAGCGTGTACACCGTGGATTTCGACTTGTCCATCTGGAGGCCCAGGGCGATGCCCATGGCCGCGGAGAAGCCCTGCCCGAGGGAGCCCGTGGTCATGTCGATGCCGGGGGTCTTGGTGCGGTCGCAGTGGCTCGGCAGCTTGGTGCCGCCCTTGTTAAGGGTGTCGAGCCACTCGAGGGGGAAGAATCCCCGCTGGGCCAGCATCGCGTAGAGGGCGGGACCGGCGTGGCCCTTGGACATCACGAACCAGTCGCGATCGGGCTTGCGCGGGTTCTTGGGGTCGATGTTCATGTGCTCGTGGTAGAGGAGCACGAGGAGTTCGATGATGGACATCGCGCCGCCGATGTGGCCGACGCCCAGGTTCCCGATCTCCTTGATGGTGAGCTTCCTGATCTCCTTCGCGAGCTTCTCGAGCTCGCGTATCCTCGATTCGGTCATTGTGGCTCCTTGCGTGGTATGGGGGGCGGCCGTCGCCGGCGGCCGGCGGGCCGCCCTCGGCCCGTATGCTACCACGACGGCCCGACCTTGCAAAGACGCCGGGCGGGAGGGAACCCCTCCGGAGCGCCCGCTGAATCGTCGTCGCCCCTCCGCCCGATGGGCTGACCGAGGAGGACGATTATGATTCATCGAATTCCGGCGGCCGCGGCCCTCGTAATGGGCCTCGCGGCCGCTTCCTGCGGTCCCGGGAAGCTTCCGCCCCCCTTCGATCCCGTGGATATCGATCCGCCCGCGGTCCTGGGCTTCTCGCAGGAGGGTAGGCGGACCCTTAGGATCGATTTCGACGAGGACGTCCTCGTCGATCCCGGGGACGCGGCCATCCTCGACTCGGGCGGAGCTCCGATCGCCGTGGCCTCCTGCGCGGTGGAGGGGAAGGCCCTGTTCCTCTCCACGGAATCGGACCAGGATCCCGGAGCGGATTACCGTGTCGAATGCCGCGCGCGCGACGCCTGGGGCAACAGCGCCCGCTTCGCGCTCCCCTTCACCGGGCTGAATGATCGCCTCCCCGTCCTTCGCATCAACGAGGTCCGCACGGACTCATCCAAGCCGAAGACGGACATCGTCGAGCTCTACGCGGTTTCGGGGGGGCTTTGCGCGGGCATGGTCCTCGCCTCCGGCGTGATCGGGGACGCGGAGTGGATTTATCGGTTGCCATCGGCTGAGGTCTCCGCGGGCGAATACCTCGTCATCCACCTCGCGCGCCCGGAGGAGCCCGGATGGGAAGACGAGACGGGAACGGACCGCGCCGCCTCGGGAGGGCCTGACGCGTTTCCGGAGGGGCGTGACTTCTGGTATCCGGGAAGCGCGACCCTCGTGAAGGGGAGCGGCGCGCTCGCGCTCTACGGCTCTCCCTCCTCGCCGATCATGGACGCCTTTCTCTATACGGACAGGACCTCCTCGTCGGACGAGGACTACGGGGGCTTCGGTTCCGCTAAGCTGAAGCGCCGTGTGGAAGCCGTGATCGCCTCCGGGGCATGGAGGGCGGAGGGCGGCGCGCGGCCCGAGGCCTGCGTTTCCTCCATGGGTACCACGGAGACGCGGACGATCTGCAGGGGCTCTGCCTCCGCGGACTCGGATTCCCGGGCGGACTGGCACATCGTTCCGACCAAGGGCTCGAGCTTCGGCCGTGCGAACTCCGATGAGCGCTACGAGCCGGCGGCCGCGGCCAAGGCCGCCTCCGCGAAGGCCGCGCGCCGCTGAGCGCTGAGCCGCGTCGACCGGGGCGGCGCGACGGGGGAGGACCCGGGTTTGACTTGCCGCCCTATCGGGATTATCTTGCAGGGAGGCCGCCGGGCCCGGAAGCCGGCTGAGCCGCGGGAGGATGGCCATGAGCGACGAAGTCGAGCTGACGAACGATAATTTCGACCTCGAGGTGACGAACTCGAACGTCCCCGTGCTGGTCGATTTCTGGGCGTCCTGGTGCGGCCCCTGCAGGATGATCGCTCCCTCGGTGGAGGCCATAGCCCGCGATTATAAAGGGAAGCTCAAGGTAGGGAAGCTCAACGTGGACGAGCAGGGCGACCTCGCCTCGCGGTTCGGCATCGTGTCCATTCCCACTCTCATCGTATTCAAGGACGGGCGCGAGGCCGCGAAGCGCGTCGGCGCGCTCTCCCGGCCGGACATCGAGGCCTTCGTGAAGCCCCTGCTCTGAGCGGGCGCCGGGGTGCTCCCGGCCGCTGGTTCAAGCGCCCCCGTCCAGGGACTCGAGGCAGCGCGCCGCCACGACGTCGTCGGGATCGATTTCGAGGGCGGCCATGAAGAACGCCCGCGCCTCGGCTTCGTCGCCGCGCTTGAGCGCGAGCGCCCCGAGGTTGGAGATGAGCTTCACGTTCTCGGGTTCGATCGAGAGGGCCCGCTCGAGGGCCTTCCTCGCCTCGTCAGCGCGGTCGGTCTCGCTTAGGCAGATGGAGAGCTCGTTGAGGACGTCCACGGCGTCCGCGTCCTCGTCGACGAGCTCGAGCGCTCGCTCGAAGGCCGGAACGCCCTCCGCCCAGCGCTCGAGCCTCCGGAGCGCCCATCCCTTGAGGAACCAGGCGTTCCAGAGGGACGCGTTGCAGGCGAGGAACCGCTCGACGCGTTCAAGCCCCTCCTCCTCCTTGCCCATCCTTATGAAGTCGTAGGCTTCCTTGAAAAGCTCGTCCAGGAGGCCGCGCGACTTGATCGCGCGCGAAAGGGTCCGCGCCCGTTCCGCCATTTCCCCCTCGAGCCCGAGAGCGAGCGCCGAGTCGAAGAGGGACGAGGCGCGCTCGAATTCCCTGATCTCGTTGAAGAAGGACCCCGCGTGGAAGAAGACCTCGGGAGGGGCGCCCTCCATCGCCGTCGCGCGGTCGAAGTGGCGCTTGGCCGCGGCCTCGCGCGTCTCGGCCTCGTCCTCGCGGCCCCCGCGCCGGGCCGCCGCGGCGCGCTCGCGCTCGAGGAGCCCGCGGTTCACGATCGGCGCCGCCGATTGGGGCTCGAGGCCCTCCAGGGCTATGAACACGTCCTCGGCCTCGTCGAAGAGGCCGTTCTTCGCCTTCTCGGTCCCCACGGCGGAGAGCTGGACGACGAGTTCCGGCGCGGCGGCCTTGAGGAAGGCCCGGTAGTAGTCCGCCCGTTCGTCCGCCTCGCCCGAGGCCGCCCCGCGGGAAAGAACGGCGAGCGCACCGCCTAAGAGGCGCTCCTTAGTCAAGGAGGAAGGGCCTGCGTCCTCGGCCCCCTCCTCGAGGAGGAGGGGGAGGGGAAGGGAAGGATCGAGCTTGAAGTCGCCCATCGCGAGCGACGCTCCCTCGGGCACCTTGATGAAGACAATTCGTCCGCCTGGCATGTAAACCTTCCTCTTATTACCGCGCGGTGGGTGCCGCTCGACGGGGCGGCTGGGCGGCGGGCTGATCTTCGTCGACGGAGGGGAGCTCCTCGAGCTCTGCGACGTCATCGCCGCCAGCCGGGCTCGAAGGCCGGGCGCCCGCGGGCGGACGGGCCGGCGACGGCTTCGCCGCATTCGCGGGCAGCGTTACGTTCGCGCTCCGAGCGGATCCAGTCGAGGCTGGCGCGGGCGCGGCTGCAGGACGCGCGGCGGGACTCTTAGACGCCGTTGTCGCCGCGGCGGCTTTTGCCTCGGCCTGGTGGGCGTTCTGGGCGTCGGCGAGCTTTTTATACTGGCTCAGGTAATCGTTGAGATGCATCTTGAAGGTCATCGGGACCGCCGCGGGCTCGAACTCGATGGCGACCGCGGCGAGGTCCTTGCGCCCCTCGACGGGCTCTGAGCGAACGATGGAGCCCCGGATGTCGAACGTCGAGCGGGGGTCCTCGATCTCGATCCTGACAGTGCAGGGCTTGGAGACGAGGAACTTCGCGATGCCGACGATGATGACCTTCACGCCCGTGAAGGATATGTCCCTGAGAATGCACTTGCGCGGCACGCCCTGGATCGTGAGGACCGTATCCTTGGTGAGGAGCCCGAGCCTCCGCACGGAGTCGCGGGTGATGAGGATGCGGTCCTCCCTCCTCCGCGACGAGTTGACGTTAGCCTCGAGGAGCCTGCCCAGGATCTCGATGAGGGGATCGGGAGGGCGCTGGGTGTACTGGAGCGTCATCGCCTGGAGGTCGCCCGCGCCCCTGTTGTAGGGAGCGAAGCCCATGACCTTCGCGGCCACGAAGAAGGTAACGGGATCGTTCTTGCCGGGATCGCGGAAGCTGAAACGGAGCGAAATGAGATTGTTGGCCTTCCTGATTTTATCGAAGAGCGCCGGTTTCACCGATGAGATGATCTTGGCTCCCTGGAGCGAGGTCGTGTACAGCACGCAGGGCCACTGCTCGCCCATGCACTTGAGGTGCACGTGCTGGGGCAGGAGGCCGGTGGCGCGTATCACTTCCTTGCTGAAGGTCACGTCGAAGGAACGGAAGAGGTCGTAGTATTTAGTGATCTGCTGGCTCGTCGTGATGGACATAGGCCTTGCTTGATAATATGATATGCCGGGCCGGCAGTCAACGGCGGAAGGGGAGGGGATGAGGTCGGTCTACTGCATCGAGAACCCGCTCATGGATTATCTCATGCGCGAGGGGTATGCCTGGCTCGCCCAGGCCGGCGCTGAAGCCGGAACCATGCAGCTCGTGGAAAGGCCCTTCTTCGACGCGCTCGTCGCGCGCTCGTCCGGGTACAGCATCGTCCCCGGCGGTTCCGGCGCCAACACCATCCGCGCCCTCGCGATGCTCATCGGCGACGGAGAGGGCGGCGTGGGCCGTCCCGCGTATTCGGGAGCCGTGGGTAGTGACGAGGAGGGCCGGCGCTATGGCGAGATCCTCGCCTCCCTCGGCGTGGACGTCTCGCTCGCGGAGAAGGACCTCCCGACAGGGGTCTCCGGCATTGTCATGACCGAGGACCACGAGCGCACCATGTTCACCTATCTGGGCGCATGCAGGGACTTCTCCCCCGCGGACATCGCCTGGGACTTCCTCAGGGACGCGCGCTACTTCTACACGACCGGCTACATGTGGGACACCGCCCCCCAGCTCGAGGCGCTCAAGTCCGTCGTCGACAGGGCCAAAGCATGGGGCGTTCCCGTATGCCTCGACCTCGCCGACCCCTTCGTCGTGGACCGCTATTATCTCGACCTCAGGGAATGGCTGCGCGGACGCGTATCCATCCTCTTCGCGAATAGGGCGGAACTCGCGCGGATGACCGATTGCGGGGGTGGCGACCGGGAGATCCTCGCTTGCGCCGCGGACCTCGCCCCGACCGTCGTCATGAAGACCGGGAAGGACGGCTGCCTCATCGCCTCGGACGGGAAGGTATTCGAGGTTCCCGGCGAGGAGGCGCGGGTCCTCGACACCACGGGGGCAGGGGATTCCTTCGCCGCGGGCTTCCTGTACGGGCTCCTCCGGGGGAGGAGCCTTCCCGAGTGCGGCGCCCTGGCCAACCGCGTGGCCTCCCGAATCGTCCAGGTCGAGGGCTGCCGCTACGACAAGCTCGACAGGCGGGATATCCTCTCGGTCCTGGGCACTTAGCGGGGTCGCGGGGCCTCCGAGGGGCGGGAAGGCTGGATCCGCGGCGCCGTGGGGTTTTCGGGCCTGCTCAGACGCGCCGGCACTTGCCGCATTGGGCCTGTTTTTGGTACATTGCGGTTCAAGGAAAGGGCAATCGCCTGTTTTCTACTACCTTGAACGCCGATACGGACTCCAGGACGCTTCGCCGAGCCCCGAGAGGGGATATCCGGCCGGCGCCGCCGGGTTCCCTTCGGTAGACAAACATAGGAAAGGGAGAGTCAAAGTATGGCCAAACAGCTCATGTTCAATGAGGACGCGAGGCGGAAGCTCCTCGCCAGCGTGGAGCAGATCTCCCGCGCTGTGAAGGTCACCCTCGGCCCCAAGGGCCGGAACG
>CAZIEI010000097.1:0-699 GCA_964538705.1 uncultured Spirochaetales bacterium
GCCGCTTGCCGCGAACGGGCCCCTTCGGTACTCTTGCCTCATGGCGCTCAAAGTCCTGTACATCGCCGAGATCGTGGGGAAGGCCGGGGTCTTCGCCGTGAAGAAGGTCCTCCCCTCGTTGCGGCGCGAGCGGAAGCTCGATTTCGTCCTCGCCGGGGGGGACGCCGTGACGGGCGGGGCGGGGCTCGGGCGTAACCACGCCATGTACCTCCGGAAGCTGGGCGTGGACGTCCTCCTCACGGGGGACTGCGCGTACTACAAGAAGGACATCGTCGAGCACCTGGAGCGTTCCTCCGCCGCGCTCAGGCCCGCCAACTACCCGGCCGCGGCCCCCGGCAGGGGCTTCAAGTGCTACGAGACCGGATCGGGCAGGATCGGCGTGGCCGTTTTCCTGGGGCAGGCGGGATATCCGCGGACCCACCTCGAGAACCCGTTCATCATGAAGGACGCTGTCATCGATCGGCTCAAGCGGGACGCGAAGGCCGTGGTCATCGACTTCCACGCCCCGGCTACGGCGGAGAAGCGCGCCTTCTTCGCCGCCTGCGACGGCGCGGTATCCGCGGTCATCGGCTCCCACGCGCGGGTCGCCACCGCGGACGCGGTCGTCTCCGCGAAGGGGACGGCCACCGTGACGGACGCAGGGCGCACGGGATCGATGGATTCGGTGGGCGGGCTCGAGCCGAAGGCGCGGATCGGGGA
>CAZIEI010000097.1:709-12574 GCA_964538705.1 uncultured Spirochaetales bacterium
CCAAATACCCGATTGGTCCAGGGACGCGTGGGCCAGGACCGAATTCAACTCGATCCTGCTGGAGATCGACGACGAGGGCCGGACCGTTTCCATGGAGCGGATCACGAGGCCGGTGGAGGTGCCGCATGAGGAAATCGGGGATCGTGACGGGGCGGACGCGGACGCGGCTCAGGATCAGGCTTGAGGCCGAATTCCTTCCGCCGGCGTCCTGCGGAGCCGTCAAGGACATCGGGAGCGAGAAGCCCGTCTCCTGCGCATCCTGTTCGTCTGGCTGCGGTTCGGCGGCCGCGCCGGGTGGCCGCGTCCTCGAGCTCCCCGTGCGTGATCTCGGGGCCTTCGCCGACGGGGACCGCGTCTCGGTCGAGATGAGGGCCGGAGGGGCCGCGCTCGGCCTCCTTATCAAGGTCGGCCTCCCGCTCGCCCTGGCCATCGGCGCTTCCTTCCTCCTCCCCGCCCCCCGCTGGCCCCTCGCCTTCCTCGCGGCCGTCCCCGCGTTCGCCGCGGCAGCTTTCGGCATCTCGCTCTTGCTGGCGCGGCTCGGCGTCGAGCCGGGAATGACCGTAGTCCGCGCCGGGCCCGGGGTTTGATTGGCGTTTTCCGTCCGGATTGAGTATCATAATACTTAACGCGCGAGAGTTTCGTTACTTTTCAAAAGAACGGCATCCCCTTCCGATCCTTCCGGAACGCCCTGACGGGCGTCCGAGGCGGGGAATTAACCCGAACAGCCGATAATAGGATTTTAATCCGTCTTTCCATGCATATACTTGGAAAGAGCGGGTGTATGCCCCTTGCCCGGGCATTCCAGAGGAGGAAACGATGCTGACGCGCTCTAGGATTCTCGCCCTCGGTCTAGCCCTCGTAGCCGCCGTCACGGCGATTCCGCCGCTCTTCGCCGGAGGCGAGGGGACCAAGCAGAACGCGGACGGCCTGGAGAACTGGACCACGACGGTCGACCTCCAGGGAAAGAAAGCGGGAAAGTACAACATCCTCATCACCGGACGGGACCGGGCCGGCAACTACAGCTTCGCCGGGCCCATCAACATCTACGTCGATCCCAACTCGGACCTCCCCGTCGTGAGCATCACCAACCCCGTGCCCCTCATGCGCGTGGGCGGCGACCTCAACGTGGTGGGCACCTGCGTGGACGACGACGCGGTCGACTACGTGGAGGTGCGCATCGACGGCGAGGAGTGGATCAGGGCGGAGGGCAAGGAGTACTGGTCCTACTACCTCTCCGGCAAGACCCTCCCCGACGGACGCCATACGGTGGCGGTCCGCGGCGTGGACGTGAACGGCAAGGCGGGCAAGGAGCGTTCGGTCCAATTCGACCTCGACCGGAACAAGCCCTATTCCCTCGTCGATTCCCACGCCGCCGGCGTCCTCGTATCCGGAAAGGTCAAACTCGCCGGCGTCACTCAGGACGCGAACGGCGTGAACCAGCTCTTCTATTCCACGGACAACGGGGCGACCTTCGAGAAGCTCTCCTTCAGCCCCACCAAGGCCAAGGACGGCTTCACGTTCGAGTTCCAGCTCGACACCGCCAAGCGCGAGGACGGCCCCTTCGTGATCTGGTTCAAGAGCGTGGACCGCACGGGATCGATGGGCATCTCGCCCTTCCTCCTCTTCGTCGACAACACCAAGCCCGTCGTGGAGCTCCTCTCGCCCGCGGCGGACGCCGCGGTGAACGGCTCCTTCCAGGCGGCCTTCAGGGCGCAGGACACCGTGGGCCTCACCGAGATCTCGTGGAAGTTCGGCTCCGACCAGTCCGGGACGCTCGAGTTCCGTCCGGGCAATCCCTTCTTCTCGGTCAAGCTCAAGGCTCCCGCCGGCAAGTCCGAGAAGGTGCCCTTCATCGTCACGGCCAAGGACAACGCGGGCAACGTCACGTCGATGAGCGCGCCCATCAAGGTGGACAACGCCGCGGACCTTCCCGTCGTGACCCTCGCGAGCCCGGCCGCGAACGCCTCATCCTCGGGAAAGCTCAGGGTCGCCGGCAAGGCGCGCGATGACGACGGCGTTTCCGCCATCAGGTACCGGATCGATGCGGGCCAGGCCGTCGACGTCCCGAGCACGGGCTCCTTCGCCTTCGACCTCGAGGGCGTCGCCGTCGGCAAGCATGCCGTCTCCGTGAGCGCCGTGGATCTCGAGGGCCGTGAGGGCCTGCCCGTGAAAGTCGAATTCACCGAGAGCGGCACGTCGCCCGTGATCGCGTTCCGGTCGCTTACCCAGGCGGGGCCGGATAAGAAGGCGTCCACCGAGCCCTTCCGCGCTGGTATGGAAGCCGTCCCCGGCACGGGCACCGCCATCCTCGGCGCCGTGACCACCAAGGCCAAGATCGCAAAGCTCACCTACGAGCTCTCTGGGGGCGGAACGGGCTCCCTGTCCGTGGCCAAGACCCAGGACGACGTGGCCTTCGCCATCCCCCTGCCGCCCGCCGGCCCCTACGGCCTCATGGAGGTGGGCCTGACCGCGGTGGACGAATTCGGACGCGAGTCCAAGGCCCGCACCCTCGTCTATCTCACCGATCTCTCTTCCATCAGACGCGAACCCGCCTTCGACCTCGCCGATCCCCGCGCCCGCGAGGACGGCCGCGTGGTAATGGGCATGGACAAGCCCGTCGAGCTCTGCTTCGTAGGCGAGGAAATCGCCGACGCGGTCCTCTCCCCCGCGAGCTCTGTGGTCGCCCTCGAGCGCGACGGCTCCGTACTCACGATCCGCGCGCTCAAGGAGGGGGCCACCGCCCCCACCGCCATCAAGGTCACGACGACGAAGCGGCACTCGTTCGCTTCCAAGGCGTGGACCTTCGTTACGGACGACAAGCCCCCGCAGCCCGCGATCGATTCGCCCGCGCAGGGCGGGGTATTCTCCTCCTCCTTCGCCGTGAAGGGCTCCGCCTCCGACGGCAACGGCATCGCCTCCGTCTCGTACCGGGTCTGGCCCTCGGGCGAGAAGATCGACGTGAAGGGCGGCGGGACGGCCTTCGAATTCCGCCCGGACTTCGCCTCCCTCCCCGAGGGGCCGATCTTCATCGAGGTCGAGGCCCTCGACGCCGCGGGAAATCCGGGCTCGATCATCCTCGCCCTCGCCAAGGACACCACCGCGCCCTCGCTCCAGACCCTCACACCCGTGGAGGCCGCCGACGCGGACGTCACCGTGGCGGGCGTGGCGCGCGATCCCTCGGGCGTAGCCTCGGTAGAATTCGCGGCGGACGGAACGAGCTTCTCGCCGCTCTCCGAGGAAGGCTTCTTCAGCCATACGTACAATCCTATCCAGAGCCCCAACGCCAAGTACCGGCTTGCGGATAAGGCGGGCAATAAGGCCATCGCCGACGCGCCGCACTTCCTCAATCCGGCGCCTCTCGTGAAGCCCCCGAAGGGGCCGGCAATCACCATCCTCTCGCCCCTGCCCAACTCCCAGGCCGGCGCGGACGTGTACGCGTCGGTGCGCATCGTCTCAGACGCCGGGCTCGCCTCGGCGAGCTGGACCTTCGACGCCCAGAAGGGAACGCTCGATCCCGCCGCCGGGCCCGTGTGGGTCCTCAAGCTCCCCGCTTCTGGGATCAAGGCGAAGAGCGCCGTCTTCAAGGTGCAGGCCACGGACGTCTCCAAAGGCACGACCGCCGCCCAGTCGACCGTCGTCGTCTCGCAGGCGGCCCTCGCCCCCGCGGTCGAGATCCTCTCGCCCGCGGACGCCGCGCCCGCCGCGCCCTTCCACGCCTTCGCCGCCAAGGCCGTCGCTGACGCGGGAACGGCGTCGGTATCCTACGCGATCGATGCGGGGGCCTTCACTCAGGTCCAGGGATCGGTCGCCGGGGCCCTCGTCCAGGGACTGGGGCCGGGAACGCATACCCTCTCCGTGAAGGCCGTATCGGTCTCAGGCGTCGAGTCCGCCGTCGTGAAGCGAACCTTCCGCGTGAGCGGGAACGGGCCGAGCGTCTCGGCCTCCCTCGCGTCCGGCAAGGAAGCGCCCAGGCCCTTGAGGCCCGGCATGGCCTTCATCGCGCGCGACGCGAGGCTCTCGGGCTCCGCCTCCTTCCCCAACGGCATTGGCTCCCTCTCGGCCAAGCTCGAATCCGGCGCTGACTTGAAACCGTCGCTCAAGAAGATCTCCGCCACCGAGGCCTCCTTCGAGGCGCTCCTCCCGGCCGGGCTCCCTTACGAACGCGTCGGGATCGTCGTGACGGCCAAGGACGCCCTCGGCGTTGAGACGACCGAGAACCTCTTCTTCCACAACGTCGCGCCCGCCGCGACCGCTTCCAAAGAAGAGGGCATCCGAGCCCTCGACGAGCGCATCCTCGACGGCAGTCCGATGCGCGTCGTGCTCGGGACCGAGCCCCTCACCATGCGCTTCACGGGCAGGCCCATCGCTTCGGTGGCCACCTCGCCCGACGCGTCCGCGATCGCGAAGGTCTCCTTCGACGGTTCACTCGTCGTCGTCGAGCCCGCCTCCGAGGGCGCGAGCGCCCCGGCCAGGATCGTCGTGAAGACCGTGGACGGCGACTCCTACGAATGGGGCCCCGCGGTGTTCTTCGTCGACTCGGGACCGCCTTCGCTCGAGGTGGCCGAGCCCGTGGCAGACCAGTGGTTCAGGACTTCCATACCCGTCTCGCTCAAGGCCGCGGATCCGAACGGGGTCGCCGCGGTGGAATGGAGCCTCGACGGCCAGTCCTGGACCCCGATCCCCCTCAAGGCCGACGGCACCGCCGACGCCGCGATCCAGATCGACTCCGCGCCCGATGGCGCCCTCGCCCTCGAGATCCGCGCTACTGACAAGGCGGGCAAGTCCGCGATCGTCGCGCTCGGCGTGAACAAGGACACCGTCGCTCCCTCGGGCGGCGTGGTCGCGCCCGCAGCGGGCGAGCACGTCAACGGCTTCATCACCGTCGCCTCCGGATTCGCCGACGCGGACGGAGCCCTCGCGACCCTCGAATTCTCGATAGACGGGAAAACCTGGGAGCCCTTCGAATCTTTTGCTTTCGGATCGCGTGACATCGAGCTCTCCACCGTCGGCAACGATCCCAAGCGAGTCATGTTCAGGGCCACGGACAAGGCGGGCAACGCCGCCGTAGCGACGCCCGACGTCGCCATCGACGCCGAGCTCGACCTCCCCGTGGTGAAGATACAGCTTCCCGAGGAGAACGAGGTCCTCCGCGCCGATTTCGAGATTTCGGGCGTCGTTACCGACGACGACGGCATCGGCGGCGTCTACTACAAGCTGGATGGCGGCCCCGAGGTGGAGCTCAAGCTCGAGGGCGGTTACTCCTTCTCAATCCCGATAGCGCTCTTCGACACGACAGACAACGAGCATTCGGTGGAGATGTACGCCAAGGACATCTACGGAGTCGCCGGCCCCAGGGTTACGCGCAATCGCGTCTCCAAGGCCGAGCCCGTCGCGAGCCTCGAGAACCCTCCCATCGAGACCACCGTGAAGGGCATCATCGAGATCCAGGGCACGTCGAACGACGCGAACGGCATCGACCGCGTGAAACTCTCGGTCGACAACTCCAACACCTACGAGCTCGTCGACGGGACCGAGAAGTGGAAGTACCGCTTCGACACCCGGGCCCTCGCCGACGGCCTCCACTCCCTCTACGTGCGGCCGGTGGACAAATACGAGACCGAGGGCTTCTTCGCGAGCCTCATCAACATCGACAACACGGACCCGCAGATCATCCTGGACCAGCCCGCGGACGGCTCCGAGGCCTCCGGTACGCTCAATCTCTCCGGGCGCGTCTACGACGCAGTGAGCGTGAAGTCCGTCCTCCTGGAATTCAACAGGATCGGTTCCGGCGCGACCGCCCCCGCCGGAGCGGCGCCGCAAGGGAAGACCAGCCTCCAGCTGGACCTGGGCCTCGACGTCATCATCACCCGCGGCGTCGACATCAACGAGCTCGCGGACGGCGTGTACAACCTCCGCATCCGCGTCCTCGACAAGGCCGACAACTACGCGATGGCGACCCGCACCGTGACCGTGGTCAGGCAGCAGAAGGCGGATACCATCGACCTCATGTACCCGCTCAAGGGCGAGTCGGTCACCGGCTTCTTCTCAGTGCAGGGCAGGGCCAGGACCGAGAAGCCCGTGGCCGCCGCCAAGATACTCGTGGACGGGACCGAGATCGGCGAGGCCCCGATCAACGAGGACGGCTTCTTCAGCCTCCTCATGGATCCCCAGACCATCGCGGACGGAGACCGCGCCCTCGGCGCCAGAATCGTCAACGAGAAGGGAGAGACCGTCTCCTCAGCGATCGTTCCCGTCTCGTACGCGAGGAACGGCCCGTGGATCTCCGTGGACAACTACAAGTTCGGCGAATACCTGCCGTACCGGCCCTACCTCGAGGGCCGCGCGGGCTGGTACGACGAGGGCCTCGAGTCCGCGGACAAGGCCGCGCGGGCCAAGGCGCAGAAGGACAGGCAGGTCGAGTCCGTCGAGCTCTCCTTCGACAACGGGCGCACCTTCCTCAAGGCCAAGGGCGGGGAGAAATGGCGCTTCAGGATGGAGACCCAGGAGTACCCCGAGGGCGCGCAGTACATCGTCCTCAAGGCCACCTTCGCGGACGGGACCAAGACCATCGTCCGGACCACCTTCAACCTCGACAAGACCTCGCCCAAGGTGACCCTCCTCGCGCCGCGCGAGAACGAGCGGATCAACGACAAGGTGAGCCTCATCGGAACCGCCTCCGACGAGACCAAGCTCGGCGTGGTGGAAACCGTCCTCAGGCCCGGAGACAAGGCCGGCTACGAGGTGCCCTCGTTCATCAAGGGCCTCTTCATCGACGGCCACGGCTTCGGCGCCACCTACTACGAGGTGGGCGCGGGGCTCAACTTCATCACGGACGACATCAAGCTCATGGGATTCTACGGGCAGGGCATGGAGGGCATGCGCTACGGCGGCACGGTGTTCGGAGGGAAGCTCATCGCCAACCTCGCATACCTGCCCTTCGGCTTCCTCTTCGGCCCGGACTTCGACTGGCTCTCCGCCAACCTGGCCGTGGGCGCCAACTTCACCTACTTCACGGACACCCAGTCCGGCGAGGGACTCATGCTCGCGGCGGTCATCGCCCAGCTCGAGTTCCCCGTAGTCGCCATCCCCAAGTTCAAGTTCTTCAGAAAGCATTCGTTCTACGGGGAGTTCCAGCTCTGGCTCGTGCCCTCGGACGTGGCCCAGGCGGGAGGCTTCATTCCCAAGGTCGGATTCGGCGTGCGCTCCGCGATATTCTAGGCGCATGCCCCGTACCGGAAAACGCGGCCCCGGCGGTACCCCGCCGGGGCTTTTCATTCAAGGCTCCCTCGGTTTCCAGGCGGACGCGTCCGCCCTCTCGGCCGGAAGCCTCGACGGCGTCTGCGGGCTCGACGAGGCCGGGCGCGGCCCCCTCGCGGGGCCCGTGTGCGCCGCGGCGGTGATCCTGCCTCCCGGCTTCCCGGAGGATATCCTCGACGACTCGAAGCGGCTCAGCGCCGCGAGGCGGGAGGCCGCCTTCGAGCGCATCATGGCCGAGGCGCGCTGGGGGATCGGCTGGGCCGGACCCGCGGAGATCGACCGCTACAACATCCTCCAGGCCAGCCTCCTCGCCATGAGGAGGGCCTTCGCGGATCTCCTCTCCGACGGCCTCCCGCCGCCTGAGCGCGCCATCGTCGACGGCAACAAGGATCCCGGCCTCGGCGTACCGACCGACGCCAAGCCCAAGGCCGACGCCACCTATCCTCCCGTCATGGCCGCTTCAATACTCGCCAAGACCGCCCGCGACGCCGAGATGGTCCGTTGGTCCTTGATCTATCCCGGCTACGGCTACGAGGGCCACAAGGGCTACCCCACCGAGGCCCATCGAGCGGCGGTCGCGCGCCTGGGACCGAGCCCCATACAGAGGATGAGCTTCAAGTGCTGAGGGAAAGGCACGGGCCGTGAAAAGGTCAACTGTCTCGATCGCGCTCGTTTCAGTAATCATCCTCTCCGTCGCGGCCTCACTCACGTCCCAACCGCCCATCATCGCGAAGAACGGCGTCGCCGCGCTGTCGTCGAAGCGGTACAACATCCAGATCGTCTTGACCGACGACCCCGCCGCCGCGGTCGCCGAGTGGAACAATCCGGGGGCTCACGGGGTTCCCGGATTCTCGGCGGTGAAGGAGCTCCAGCGCGGCGTGAGGACTGCGCCCCTCGTCCTCATCAACGTCGTGGGCGGCGCCTACGCGAGCGTCCGGTACGACGCCTTCCTGGAGCGGCCGGACGGAAAACTCTCCGCGAACAAGGGCGAGAACCTCGTCGTCATCGAGGGCGAGTCCGACGGGACGCAGATATTCCTGGCGCGCCAGATCTGGGGCTGGACATTGGACGAATCCGACAAGAGCGGCTCCTACGCCATCATCGTCCGCATCCACGACGATAAGGGATATAGGCAGGAAGTGCGGTTCCCGTTGGAATTGGACGACAGTTCCCGGAATAAGGATGGAAATGATTGAATGGCCGCGGCGAGCGTTCTTGAATTTTTCGTTATAACCATACGAAAAAGGATCGCGGATTATTGTGGGCAGCAGTCGATGACCAGCAGGAAGGTACGGTATGGGCAATCCCGTCTTCCTTACAACGAGAGATGACGGACCCCGCTTCCTGAAAAGAGTGGGGGAAGGCCGAGATCGCCGGGGGCGCTCCGGTGCACTCGTGGCCGGGCTCCATGAGACCGGCCTTCCTGATGAGGCTCGCGCCCCCGGAAGCTCGGCCGTGGGGGAGCCGCGAGTGAACGCCCAGAAGGGAGCCGGTTCCGCGCCTTTGCGGCGGAAGGGATACTCTCAGGGAAGGCGCGGGTGGGTGTGAACAACGCAGCGAAGGGAATTGAAGTACTCTTCACTCTGACCGGAGCTGTGTTGTTCACACCCAGGCCCTGCGTCCACGTGGTATTCATCCCTTCCGCCGCAATGAAGCGGAGGCGCTCCCCCTCTCATCGTCCGCATCCATGACGACAAGGGATATAGGCAGGAGCTGAGGTTTCCGCTCGAGTTAGTCGACATGACTCCGAAAAAGGACTAAGCTTTTTACATGATCACCGTGAGCGTCCATGAAGCCAAGGCGTCCTTCTCCCGGATACTCGAGAAGGCCCATACGGGTGAGGAAATCATCGTGGTGAAAGCGGGAGAACCTTGGGCGCGCCTCGTACCGCTCGAACGACGCGGACGAAGGATTCCCGGACGGTACTCGGAAGAAATACCGCCTTCGTCCTTCGAACCGCTACCGGACCACGAAATCAAGGCCTGGGAATCGTGAAGCGCCTCATCGGCACGTGCGCGCTCCTCGGCGTTGGCACTGTCTGGTAACGAATGGCCGATGAGATATCCTTGTAGTCGCATTGGTGATTGGATTAGGGCAAGGAGAAAAGCCAAATGAATACTAGGGCACAAAAAGTGTGGCTGATTGCTTCTGTCCTGTTAAGTGCTTCAACGTGTGGATGTCGCAATACTATAAAAATAGAATATGATGTATTTAGCATTTATCGTTCTGAAAATCTCTTAACGTTTACTCAGTTGACAAATGATATGCTCGTCAGTGATGCCTTTTTATCGAATGACGATATAGATGTAGCTGGTATTGTCAAAAAAATAAATCAATTTAAGCTTATGCCGATTCAAAATCCTAGAGAAGATGTATTCTGGGTCTTATCCCTAAAAAAAGGAATGAATGAAGCAGCAAGGGTGTGTGTTTCATTCCTAGAGCCAAGGGAGTATATACGAATTGGGGGAAATTACTATACTTTCCCAGGCTTCCTAATAGATGAATATGATATACCATGCCCAAGGTTGCCAGAAAAATATAATTGATTGTGGGGCTTCCGACTTTTAAGTGGAGCTAAAAACCAAGGTCCAGCCATGCAACGAACGGCCGTGCAGTGATGGCCTGGTTTCGACAATGACCTGTCCCTTATAAGGAATAACAATCCCCCTAACGCGAGTGCGGTGCAGGGGAAAGACAGGTAAATCGGATGGACCGCATTTACATTTTGAGACCTGGAAAAATTATGTACGTATTGACCCATCAAAGTATTTTAACTTGTGAGGGGGAGGGATGAAGTATCAATTGGGCGCTCTGTTACTAGTCAGTGTTATTTTTATGAATTGCACCACTGAAGAATCTATGCCCTCGGTGAGAATCAATGGGAAAAGTGTATTCATTGGTGAGAAGGTTGAGAGCATAAAGAAGAAATTGGGAATTCCAAATCTGGAAAAAATAGTTAAGGAAAACGGGAAAAATAGAAATGTTTATCGTATGGATTATGATGGGTTCACTGTTCATTATAATGAATATGATTATGAGATATCAGCTATTATCATCAAAAAAAGTGGGTATACAACCGATAAGGGAATCTCGGTTGGTGATAGCCTTGAGAAATTAAAAGAAAAATATGGAGCAAAACCTGCATACGAGGGTAAGGGGATCGAAAATGGGAAAGAAATATATCTCGTCATATATAGATCGGAATTTGCTAATAAAAATTTCCATATAAATGATCAAATGGAATACGTCGCTGTAATTGAAAATAATCACATTGTTGAATTTAGTATATGGTATTCAAAAACTACAAAGGTATAACATAGACACCATCAAGGATCAGAAGGTATTTCAAAGATCCAGCTCTATCCTATATGGCTCTGTAATGTCTAATTGCCGGGTCAGTAAACCTTATTTACCGGTTGTTTATTCTATTCACTATGAAATATAGGAGGGATGCGTTGAGTGGTATGACTAATAAGCTAATAAAGCTGGTCTTATTTTTTATAATGATCCAATTTTTATATTCATGCCAACAAATGAAGGTGTCAGAAAGTGTTGGCGAATTAATCTCTATACCTAGAGGTGTTTTCCAGCGGTATGATGACAAAGAAGATATTTCAAGAATCAATTCTTTTTATATAGGAAAATATGAAATAACCAGATGGCAGTTTCTAAAAATAATGGGTTATGACCCTAGTTTGGAAGAAAACTCTTCGGGGATGAATGATCCCGTTCAGAATATTAATTGGTATGAGGCAATTACGTTTTGTAATAAATTAAGTATTGTAGAGAAATTATCCCAAGTATATGAAGTTGAGGGAGTTGATTTCTCCGTAATAACTAGGGCTGATATCCCTGAGGGCCGGGATGATTTTAGGTGGAAGGAGATAAGGGCGAATTGGGATGCGGCTGGATTTCGTCTTCCTACAGAAATGGAGTGGAGATGGGCAGCAATGGGTGCAAGTAAGGGGTATGGATTCACCAGTAATATATACCTCTCCGGTTGGGGGAAAAAATTCTCTGGTAGTAATGGAGATAATATTATATCTGACTATGCTTGGTATGATGAAAATAGTGAAAATAAAACTCATCCTGTAGGGACAAAAAAGCCGAATGAGTTAGGAATATTTGATATGAGTGGAAATGCCGAAGAATGGTGTTGGGATTTTGATGATACGATACCGAGTGGAACATTGAGCTATTACAAGGGGCCTAGATTCGGGGAGAGTAGATTGATTTTAGGTGGTAGTTTTGATTATCCAGAAGGGTACTGTAGTGTAAAAAGCCGAAATGGGAAAAGGATGTGGCAAAAATACTCATCATTCGGGATACGTGTCGCAAAAAATAAATAGGTTTTAATGGAGTTTAGAAATCCAGTGTAGAGATGACCTGGTTTCGACAATGACCTGTTCCTTATCAGGAACAGCGCTTCCCCATAACTCGGGTGCGGGGGAAATATGATCTCTGAATGTACAAGGCTAGTAATTACCTGACAGTCGCCCCCGGATGACGATTGTCAACTTGCTTCCTGATCGTCCTCCTTTTCCGTGTGGACCAGGCCTTCGATGAAGACTTGGTATGGCGTCCTGCCATTCATGTTTCGGCCTTGAT
>CAZIEI010000098.1:0-4950 GCA_964538705.1 uncultured Spirochaetales bacterium
CCATCGCTTCCGCGTGGTGTTCCCACATCTTCTCGTGCGCGAGGAGGTCGCCGCGGTGATTCACCATGAAGGAGGCGTTGAGCGCGCCCGACCCGAAGGACTCGGAGAGGGTCTCGGTGGAGAAGAGGACGGCCGCCGCTTGGTCGTAGCCGTATTCGCGCCAGGGATAGAGGAGGGCGATGACGGGCTCCTCGAAGGCGGGGGCCAGGTTGAGAGCGGTTACCTCGCCGCCCTCGGCGAGGTGGATCGCCTCGGCCTCGTCCGCGCGGAACTTCTCGACGAGTGAGGGATCGAGTTCCTTGGAGGCGAAGAAGCGGTTGTTGACGAGGGTCGTCGGCCGCGCCTTTCCGCCCGCGTCGCTCACGAGGATGGCCGCGACCTGGGGATTGCGTTCGAAGAAGAAGGTCGAGGCCTGGCGCGAGATGGCGCCCGAATTGCCCGCGGCGTTGAGCAGGTCCAGGAGGAGGAACGCGTTCGACCGCGTGGTGGAGATTTCGTTCTCGGCGGCCGCGGCTGACCGCGCGTTCACCGTGAGGTTGTTCTCCTCGGCGGTCACGCGGACATCGCCGCTCACGAATATCGTGACGAGGGCGGTTATCGTGCCGAGGGAGAGGATGACGATCGCCGAGATGATGGCGATGAGCTTTACGGCGATGGGGAACCGCGTCGTTTCGGCCGCGGGCCTTTCTGGATGCTTCATTCGGACTCCGTGGGCGGAGGAGCCGTGCGTCTGACCGTTCGCTCCCGACTGAGTGCAGCCCGCGTCTTCGCCCGTTTCGTATGATTCTTTTCTTCCGTAGCGGATTTCCCCGGCTCAGGGGGCCGCAATCCGCGAGCCGGTCCTGGGGCCGGAGCGAACGCATATTCAGTCTACACGATTTTTTAGGCGGAAGTATAGGGCGAATTCCCCAGTCGGGCGCGGCTAGGAGGCCGAGCACAGCCGTCAATTCGATCCCGACCTCGCGGAGTTATTCTTGTCTTGAGTGACTTCGCCGAGATATCTAGGAGCAAGAATCGCTTCTCCGTGTGAATCTACTCCCGGCCTTTCCTTCGAACCAACGGGGGAACGGGCTCCCGCCCTTTCCCCCATCCGGCCGCTAAGTCATTATCCGGTATGCCGTACCGTCCTTCCCCCTTTCCCGGAAGCGAGATGGCGGGAAACCTGAGGACAGGAGAACCGAAAACCACCCCTCCTCTTTTGGTAATACCAGAGAGGATAGATATTCAGGATTATGCAAGAAAGTGAAAAAAAATACGGATATCGTCGCGATTTATGCATATTTATGTAAGAATACTTGACATTCCCCGATAAAATGAATAGGATCGGAATAAATCCTCCGAAAAGGAGTCTCGATCATGAAGAAGAAGCCGATACCGATGCCCCCATCCCTCCTCATGAGCCTGATTGAATCGAGCTTTCTTCTCCCCGCCTTTCGCCACCTTCCTTCACGTCGTTAAATCCTAACCACCGTCTTGACCGACGCATCGGCCAGAGGCCGCTTCCGCGCTTTCGTTCGGGAGCCCTCTCCCCGATCCATCGGCATAGCCGATCCGTCCGTCGTCCCGAGGGGCGCGCGCGGGCCGGCGTCGTTCGCGGCTCCGGCTTGCGTCGAGCCAGTCCTGTCCGATTAAGGGGAAGCGTAATGGAAATGAGAGAGATACCGGGCGGCGTGACCGCCGCGCGGGGCTTCAAGGCCGGGGGGGTCTGCTGCGGGATCAAGAAGGGGAGGACCAAGCGGGACCTCGCCTTGATCGTCTCCGAGGTCCCCGCCGCGGCTGCGGGCGTCTACACGACCAACCTCGTGAAAGCCGCGCCCGTCATCGTGACCAGGGACCATGCCGCGGGCGGCAGGCTCCGCGCCGTCATCGCCAACTCGGGGAACGCCAACGCCTGCAGCGGCGAAGCCGGTCTCGCGGCCGCCCGCAGGATGTGCGCGATCGCGGCGTCCGCTCTCGGCGTCGTCGAGGGCGAGGTCGCGGTCGCCTCCACGGGCGTCATCGGCCAACCCCTCCCCATGGGCGCCATCGAGGCGGGCATCGCGCCCCTCGTCGCGGACCTCTCCGCAGATGGCGGGGATAGGGCCCTCGAGGCCATCATGACCACGGACACCAAGGAGAAGAAGGTTTCCTACGAGTTCTCCGTTGGCGGGAAAACCGCGCGGATCGGCGGCATCGCCAAGGGCTCGGGGATGATCCACCCCAACATGGGGACCATGCTCGGCTTCATCGCCACGGACTGCGCTGTGGAGCCCGCCGCGCTCAAGGCGGCCCTCAAGGACGCGACCGATCGGACCTTCAACTGCGTGAGCGTGGACGGGGACACCTCCACCAACGACATGCTCGTCGTGATGGCCAACGGCCTCGCGGGCAACGATCCCGTCAGGGAGGGCGGTCCCGGATGGGCGGAGTTTTCCGCAGCCCTCCGGGCGACCTGCCGCTCCCTCGCGCGCTCTATCGCGGCGGACGGGGAGGGCGCGAGCCGCCTCCTCGAGGTGAGGCTCTCCGGCGCTCAGGACGACGCCGCGGCCCGGACCCTCGCGCGCTCCGTGGTCTCCTCCAGCCTCGTGAAGGCCGCCTTCTTCGGCGCGGACGCCAATTGGGGCCGGATCCTCTGCGCGATGGGCTACTCCGGGGCCGCCTTCGACCCCGAGGCGGTCTCCGTCGCCTTCGAGAGCGCCGCGGGGCGGATCGAGGTCTGCGCCGGGGGAGCCACGACCGCCTTCGACGAGGAGAAGGCCAAGAAGGTGCTCACGGAGAAGGACATCGTCATCGATATTATGATCGCGGGCGGCGGGAAGGGGAGCGCCGAGGCTTTCGGCTGCGACCTCACTTACGACTACGTGAAAATCAACGGCGACTACCGGAGCTAGGGGGAACGGGATGATAGAGCAGAAATTCAAGGACCAGGCCGAGACCCTCGTGCAGGCGCTCCCCTACCTCCAGCGGTACATCGGGAAAACCATCGTCGTGAAATACGGCGGGGCCGCGATGACGGACGACGCGGTGAAGGCCGCGGTCATGCAGGACCTCGTCCTCATGTCCTGCGTGGGGATCAGGACCGTCCTCGTGCACGGCGGCGGACCGGAAATCGATGCCCTCCTCGGCAGGCTCGGCATGGAGACCAAGCGGGTCCGGGGCCTCCGCTATACGGACGCGGAGACCATGGACGTGGTCCAGATGGTCCTCGCGGGCAAGGTGAACAAGGAGCTCGCCTCCCTCATCAACGCCGCCGGCGGAAGGGCCGTCGGGCTCTGCGGGATAGACGGGGCGCTCTTCACCGCCCAGCGCATCACCGCGGAGGGCGAGGACTTAGGCTTCGTCGGCGACGTGTCCAAGGTGAATCCCGGCATCGTGGAGGGGGCGCTCAAGGAGGGCTTCCTCCCCGTAGTGGCCACGGTGGCCGCCGGCGAGGACTCGAAGACCGTCTACAACGTCAACGCCGATACGGCGGCCGCGAAGCTCGCCATCGCCCTCAAGGCGGAGAAGTTCATCCTCCTCACGGACGTCCCCGGCATCCTCCGGGACGTGAAGGACCCCGCGAGCCTCATCCGCCAGACCCGTCCGCCCGAGATCAAGGAGCTCATCGGCTCCGGGATCGTCTCCAAGGGGATGATCCCCAAGGTGGAGTGTTGCGTGTCCGCCATCGCGGGCGGAGTCGGCAGGACCCACATCATCGACGGCCGGGTGCCGCACGCCATCCTCATCGAGGTCTTCTCGGACGCGGGGATCGGCACCATGATATCGAGGTAGGAAGAGATGAGCGAAAACGTGTTCATGGGGACCTACGCCCGGACGGGCGTCGTCCTGGAAAAGGGGAAGGGATCCATCCTCTGGGATACGAACGGCAAGCGGTACGTGGATTTCTTCGCCGGGATCGCCGTATCCTCGCTCGGGCACGGGCATCCTGCCTTGGCCGCCGCCATAGCGGAGCAGGCGGGGAAGCTCATCCACGTCTGCAACTACTACGAGACCGAGGCCGCCGGGAAATTCGCGCGGCGGCTCTGCTCGGCCTCCGGCATGGCGCGGGTCTTCCTCGCCAATTCAGGCTGCGAGGCAAACGAGGGCGCGATCAAGCTCGCGCGGAAGTGGGCGCGGCAGAAGCGGGGGGACGCGGCCGCCTCCATGAGGATACTCGTCCTGGAGGACTCCTTCCACGGGCGGACCATCACCACCCTCGCGGCTACCGGGCAGGAGAAGTTCCACAAGTGGTTCGATCCCTTCACGCCCGGCTTCAGGACCATCCCCAGGAACGACGCCGCGGCGCTCAAGGCCGAACTCTCAAGCGGCGGCGTAATCGCCCTCATGCTCGAGCCCATCCAGGGCGAGGGCGGGGTGAACCTCATCGACCCTGCTTATCTGAAGGAGGCGCGGAGCCTCCTCGACGCGGCGGGCGCCCTCCTCATCCTGGACGAGATACAGACCGGCGTGGGGCGGACGGGATCCTTCCTCGCCGCGCAGGGGCTCGGGGTCAAGCCCGATATCGTCACCCTGGCCAAGGGAATCGCGGGCGGCCTGCCCTGCGGGGCATTCCTCTGCGCGGAAGAGCTCGCGGCGGTTTTCCAGCCGGGCGACCACGGCACCACCTTCGGCGGGAATCCCCTCGCGGCGGCGGCCGGCAACGTCGTCCTCGACGTCCTCGGGAAGCCGGGATTCTACGAGGGGATCGTGAAGAAGGGGAACAGGATCATGGACGCCGTCCGGTCCTGGAAGAGCCCGGTGGTGAAGGAAGTCCGGGGCGCGGGCCTCATGATCGGGATCGACGTGACGGTGGATCCCCACAAGGTCATGGACTCATGCCTCGAGCGCGGCGTCGCCGTGCTCACCGCGGGCGCTTCAGTGGTGCGGCTCGTGCCGCCCCTCGTGATCGCGGACGCGGAAATCGATGAAGGACTCGAGGCGCTCAAGGGCGCGCTCGATGATGCCGCCCGGGCTTGAGCCCGGGATGATGCG
>CAZIEI010000098.1:4960-12495 GCA_964538705.1 uncultured Spirochaetales bacterium
TTCACAGAAAACCCCTCGGTGCCTCCGTGGCTGAATAAACGAAATCGGTAAGGAGAACGATATGGCTAAGAAGAAGATCGTATTGGCGTATTCCGGCGGCCTCGACACGACAGTGATCATCCCCTGGCTCAAGGAGAACTACGAGTGCGACGTGGTTTGCGTCTGCGCGGACGTCGGCCAAGGCGTCGACGAGAAGCTCATGAACCAGCGAGCCAAGGCCTCGGGGGCCACCAAGGTCATCGTCGCGGACGTCCGGGACGAGTTCGTCGAGGGCTACGTGTGGCCCATGGTCAAGGCGGGGGCGGTCTACGAGGGCCGCTACCTCCTCGGGACCTCCATCGCGCGGCCCCTCATCGCCAAGGTCCTCGTGGACGCCGCCATTGCCGAGGGCTGCGACGCCGTCTGCCACGGCTGCACCGGCAAGGGAAACGACCAGGTGAGGTTCGAGCTCACCGTGAAGGCCTTCGCGCCCGACATGGAGATCATCGCCCCCTGGAGGCTCTGGGACATCTCCTCGCGCGAGGAGGAGATCGAGTACCTCAAGGCCCGTGGCATCCCCGCACCCTTCAGGGCGGACCAGTCCTACTCACGCGACGACAACGTCTGGCATCTCTCGCACGAGGGCCTCGAGCTCGAGGATCCCGCCAACGAGCCTAATTATAAAAGACTCCTCCAGCTCGGCGTCGCGCCGGAGAAGGCCCCCATGCGCGGCGAGTACGTCACTCTCGATTTCGAGAAGGGCGTGCCCGTCGCCGTCAACGGCAAGCGAATGAAGGCCCTCGAGATCGTGAAGAAGCTCAATGCCCTGGGCGGCAAACACGGCGTCGGCATCGTCGACATCGTGGAGAACCGCGTGGTGGGTATGAAGAGCCGCGGCGTCTACGAGACACCCGGAGGAGCCATCATCATGGCCGGCCATGAGTGCCTCGAGCGACTCTGCTTGGACAGGCAGACCTACTCCTTCAAGGCCATTGCAGCCGAGAAGATGGCCGAGCTCATCTACTCGGGCCAGTGGTTCACGCCCCTCCGGGAGGCCCTCTCCGCCTTCGCGGACAAGACCCAGGAGACCGTAACGGGCAAGGTGAAGCTCTTCCTCTACAAGGGCAACATCCGCCCCGCCGGCGCCGAGAGCCCCTATTCGCTCTACAACACCTCCATCGCGAGCTTCACCACCGGATCGCTCTACAAGCATTCCGACGCCGAGGGCTTCATCAACCTCTTCGGCCTCTCCATGAAGGTGCGCGCTCTCATGCAGGGCAGGGGCGGGAAGCCCAAGGCCTCCGCGTCCAAGTCCTCGGCCCCGAAGGCCGCGTCCAAGCCCAAGGCCGCGTCGGCCAAGAAAGCTCCGGCGGTTAAAAAGGCCCAGGCTTCCAAGCCCAAGGGCGGGAAGTCCTAGCATGGCCGAGCCCCTCTGGGCAGGGCGGCTCGCTTCCCGGCCGTCCGACGCCGCGCTCGCCTTCCAGTCCTCCTTCCCGGTAGACAGGCGGATGCTGCTCGAGGACATCGCCGGGAGCGTCGCCCACGCCCGGATGCTCGGGAAGCGGGGCATCATACCCGTCGAGGACTCCAGCGCCCTCGTCGCGGCCCTTGAGACACTCGCGGTGGAAGCCCGCTCGGGAAAACTCCGCTTCCCCGAGCCCGGGGATAAGGACTATCCCGAGGACGTGCACTCCTTCGTGGAGAGCCTCCTCACCGAGCGCCTCGGCGCCGCGGGCAAGATGCTCCATGCCGCGCGGAGCAGAAATGACCAAGTCGCCCTCGACTCCCGGCTCTATGCGAGGCGGCGCCTCGCCGAGATCGAGGGCCTCGTCATAGAGGCCATATCCTCGCTCTCGCGCATCGCCCGGGCGAATGTCGAGACCGTCATGCCCGGCTACACCCATCTTCAGCGGGCCCAGCCCGTCAGCCTCGCATTCCACCTCGCGGCCTGGTGCGCCATGCTCATGCGCGACCACGGGCGGCTCGCCGACGCGCGGAAGCGCATGGACGAATGCCCTCTCGGCTCCGGGGCCCTTGCGGGCACCACCTTCCCCATCGACAGGGACATGACCGCGCGTGAGCTCGGCTTCTCGAGGCCGAGCCTCAACGCCATGGACTCGGTCGCCGACCGCGACTCCTTTTCCGAGGCCTGCGCCGCGCTCGCCATCCTCCAGACGCACCTCTCCCGCTTCGCCGAGGAGATCGTCATCTGGTCATCGGGCGAATTCGGTTTCATCGAGCTTTCGGACGATTGGTCCACCGGATCGAGCATCATGCCCCAGAAGAAGAATCCTGATTACGCCGAGCTCATCCGGGGCAAGACCGGGCGCGTGCTCGGGCACCTCCAGGCCCTCCTTTCCATGCAGAAGGGCCTTCCGCTCGCGTACGACAAGGACCTCCAGGAGGACAAGGAAGCCCTCTTCGACGCCTTCGACACCGTCGAGGCCTGCCTGCGGTTCATCCCTCCCATGATGGAAAGCGCCCGGATCGACGCGGCCCGGATGCGCGCGGCGGCCTCGGGCGGCTTCACCAACGCCACCGACCTGGCCGACTATCTCGTGCGGAAGGGGCTTCCCTTCAGGGACGCCCATGGGGTCGCCGCACGCGCCGTGCGGCGCTGCATCGAGCGCGGCATCGGGCTCTCGGACCTCGGCCTCATGGAGCTCAAGGAGTTCAGTCCCGCGTTCGACGAGGACGTGCACGAGGCCATTTCGCTCGAGGCGTGCCTCGGCCGCAGGGCGAGCGCGGGGGGGACGGCTCCCTCGAGCGTCCTCGCCCAGCTCGATGAGATAGACCGATTCGCGGCCGCGAAGGCCGGATGATATCCCCGAACGGAGGAATCGAAATGGAAGGCAAGACCGGCGAACTCAAGTACGATGGCAAGAGCTGGGAATTTCCCGTCATCACCGGGACCGAGAACGAATCGGCCATCGACATCGCCCAGCTCAGGGCCAAGACCGGTCTCATCACCCTGGATCCGAGCTATGGGAACACGGGAGCCTGCCTCAGCGCCATTACCTACATCGATGGGGAGAAGGGCATCCTGAGGCACCGCGGCTACGCCATCGAAGACCTCGCGGAGGCCGCAGACTTCATCGAGGTGGCTTACCTCCTCATCTATGGGGAGCTTCCCACCGAAGCGAAGCGGTCCTCTTTTAGGCAGATGCTGACTGAAAATTCCCTCATCCACGAGGATATGCTCAATTTCTTCGTCGGTATGCCGCCCCAGGCGCATCCCATGGGCATCCTCTCGTCCATGATTAACGCGCTCTCGCTTTACTACCCCAACTACCTAATGGAGGAGAAGGACGACGCGGCCTTCGGCCTCATGGCTGCCCGCCTCATTTCCAAGGTCCGTACCATCTCCGCATTCTCGTACAAGAAATCCATCGGGGAGCCCTTCGTCTATCCCGAGGCCAACATGACCTACTGCCAGAACATCCTAAACATGATGTTCCATTCCAACGCCAAGCCCTTCGAGCCCAGCGATCTCATGGAGCGTGTCCTAAACATTCTCCTCATCGTGCATGCCGACCACGAGCAGAATTGCTCCACCAGCACCGTTCGCCTCGTCGGCTCGGCTAAGGCCAACCTCTATTCGTCGATCTGCGCCGGCATCTGTGCGCTTTGGGGGCCTCTCCACGGCGGCGCCAATCAGATGACCATCGAGACGCTCATGAGGATCCGCGAATCGGGGATGTCCACAGACAAGGCCATCGAGCGCGCGAAGGACAAGAAAGATCCCTTCGTACTCTCGGGCTTCGGACACCGCGTATACAAGAGCTACGATCCGCGCGCCAAGGTCCTCAAGGCCCTCGCTGAGAAAGTCTTCGCCCAGCTCAAGATCAGCGACCCGCTCCTCGACATAGCCTACGAGCTCGAGCAGAAGGCCCTTAAGGACGATTACTTCATCGAGCGAAAACTTTATCCCAACGTTGACTTTTATTCGGGGATCCTATACCGGGCGATGGGCATACCCACGGAAATGTTCACCGTCATGTTCGCCATCGGGCGTCTTCCGGGTTGGATCGCCCACTGGAAGGAGATGTGGGAATCCGATAACTTCAAGATCGGCCGGCCGCGGCAGGTCTATACCGGACCCAAGCAACGCCCCTACGTCAAGAAGCAGGATAGGAAATAGAAAGACTTCGGTCCGGAGCGGCATCGAGATAGTAGCTCCGGACCGCCGACATCCCGATCTTCAAGCTACACAATGCGGCGAATGGCTTTTAAGCTCTACGCCACGCTATCTTCCTCTGTGGCGCCCGGTGCTGTTAGTTTGATGCTTAAGGCATCCCCGGTGAACATTGATTCAGGGGACGATACCAGCCCAGTAATCCTTAATAATGCGCCATGCGTCGGCGGCCGTTTCGCAGAACGTGATTATTTTAAGGTCCTCGGGCGATATAAGACCGTTTCGCGCAAAGGCTTCCCAATCCAGAATTTCCCGCCAGAATTCCTCGCAGAAAAGGATTACCGGCATTCGCGGGAGCTTCTTCGTTTGGATGAGCGTAAGCGCTTCGAAGAGTTCGTCGAAGGTGCCGAATCCCCCCGGGAATGCGACTAAAGCCTTCGCCCTCAGCATGAAGTGCATCTTCCTCATGCTGAAATAGCGGAATTCGAAGGCCAAGCCGGGAGTTATGTAGGGATTCGGATGCTGTTCGTGGGGAAGGGTGATATTAAATCCAACCGAAGCGCCACCTGAATCCAGAGCCCCGCGATTAGCCGCTTCCATAAATCCAGGTCCGCCTCCAGTGACCACCACAAAATCGCGTGCGTCGCTCGTTTGGGCGTCTTTCGTTACGATGGAAGCGAATTCACGAGCGATGTCGTAATACGAGCTGAGCCGCCTGACGCGTTTCGCTCGATCGAAGGCCTCGGCGGCGGCCGTATCCCCGGGGGCATCCGATGCGCGCCTCTCGGAATCTTTCAAGGACGATTCGGCCCGAGCAGGATCGGGGATACGAGCAGAACCGAATACCACGACGGTGGATTTGATATTCCATTCGCGCATCGCCGCCTCGGGGCGCATGTATTCCAGGCTGAGGCGGATCGGCCTACAATCGTCCGTTTCCAGAAAATCTGCGTCCTGATATACGCATTTACCCATGTATACGCCTCCTCAGTCGACTGCTTTCTTGAGGGATTCGATGAGATGCGCCCTGAATGAATCTTCGTCCATGAGATCCTCGGGCTTCGCTTGGATGAATCCCTCCTCGACCATCGGCATGATGAGGACGCTCGTCCACTTGCCCATGTTCTTCTTGAGGAAGGCAAATACCAGCGCGATAACCGCACGGTCGGTGGCGTCGTTGATGCAGAGCTCGACGTAACCCTTCGAATAGACCACGACCGAGACCCACCTCAATTTCATGATAAGTTCAGTCACTGATTTAATGCTACCGACGTGCTCAGGATGGGATTGGATCCATTCGTCGTGGAATCCAGGCACGACGTAAATATTGCCATCGAGGTCCATCCATGTCGCTCCCGGCCTAAATGAGAATCGTTCGATTGATTCATGCATTGGGGCTAGGCCTTCCCGCGCTGATTCCGGCGAGGTCTATCCCGCAAAGTCCGGCTAGTCTCGTGAACCGATCCGGCCATTTCGCTTCGACGACAATCGGCTTTGGTGACGATGCCGATAAGGCTTCTACTTTCAAGATTTTCGCGAGCAACATTAATTTATTCACCTTATATGTTTTCGAGGATAATCTATTCAAAGAGAAATCGCCATGCTTGTCGTCACCAATGATAGGCGTACCAATTTTTCTTAAGTGTATCCTGATTTGATGCATCCGGCCGGTACCCAGCTCTAGAGATAAAAGCGATACTTGGATATCGCCTAACGACGCGCTGATGATAGTTTTATATTTAGTGATTGCAGATACAGATTTGCCGTGTTGCTCTAAATCGGAATCGATGACGCCCGATTCCTTTGCTGGACGATTGAATACGAACGCGAAATACGTTTTCGAAAATGTGCCTTCCGACATGTAACGAGACCATTTTTTGGCCGCTTCTGCGTTCTTCGCAAGTACCATTACGCCCGAAGTATCGCGATCGAGTCGATGAAGTAAAAATAGCTTATACCCCATCATTTCCTCAAGAAGCGACGGAACGGCTCGACCTGCTGATTCTCCGGGCTGCGACGATATCCCCTGCGGCTTATCTATAAAAACCAAATCATTCGTTTCTAGGAGAACTTCAATCATATCATGATTCTATTTTGAAAAAAGAGAATCCGCAAGATATTAGGCGTGTGAAAAGGAACGAATAAATGAATTGCGATAATCATAGACTCGGATTAACCCTATATGATTACAATCATGTATACCGATAAAAAGGAAGGAATCTGGGCGCCCACCCGGAAGACGAGGATATAGGTTAGGCGTGCGGTGCTCGCGCGTTCCGAATCCCGAGCACCACAGGTCGCTAGGCCGAGGAACGTAACGCTTCTACTGGGTTTGGTATTGTTTGCACCTACGACCCAAAGGTTCTGAAGACATCGATAGCGTAGGAATAGTTGAGGAAATCTAGACCTCGGTTGACATAAAATAGTGTAGTCGACGGAGGTAGAATTTGAAAGCAGCGGAAATCAGGGATATCAACCGTAAACTCAAAATACTTAAGTATGGCGAGGAATTAGGAAACGTCTCCAAAGCCTGTCGCTACTATGGAATATCCCGTGAAACCTATAATCAATGGAAACGGGCATTCGCGGCCAAAGGCGAAGCCGGACTCATAAATTCAAAGACATGCCCTATAAATCTAAAGCGGAGGGTTGCACCAGAGGTCGAGGAACAAATATTGTACCTTCGTTCCACTTATCACTTTGGCCAAAAAATAATTGTCTGGTACATTAACCGATATCTTGGCATGAAGGTGGCCGAAGGCGGAGTCCGTGGAGTTCTGTTACGGCATGGGATGAATCGCCTGCCTAGAAATACGAGGAAACGGTCTCCCGGACCATTTATTAGGTACGATAAGCAGGTTCCAGGGCACCAAGTCCAGATGGACGTCAAATTCCTTAACATTAAGAGCATGGCCGGAAATGCAATCCGAAGATTCCAATATTCAGCAATCGATGATGCGACGAGAATACGCGTGTTAAAAATACACACACGGCATATTCAGGAAAATGCGATTGATTTTGTAGATCATGTTGCGGATAAAATGCCCTTCCGTATAAAGCAAAAACGTACCGATAATGGCCACGAGTTTCAAGCACTATTTCATTGGCATGTAATGGATAAGGGGATGGAGCATGTCTATATCAAGAAGGGGACTCCTCGCCTTAATGGCAAAGTAGAAAGATCCCATCGGACGGATCAGGAAGAGTTCTATCAGCTCATCGAATATAAGGGTGACACGGACCTCGCCACAAAGCTCATGGGGTGGGAACGATTCTATAACACCTTTCGACCTCATACTGCATTTCAGGGACGGACGCCATATGAAGCCTTGAAAGAAAAGCTGGGAGTGTGAATAGTAATGTTAACGGGCATGTAACTAATTTTGTGTAAACGGCTATACTTCTGAAAGGAGAAGATATG
>CAZIEI010000099.1:0-12431 GCA_964538705.1 uncultured Spirochaetales bacterium
ATCTCCATGACCGCGTCCTCGGTGTACTTTTCGCCGTCCAGGGAGATTACGCCCTTGCGGTTGAAAAGCCTCAGCACCGCGTTGGATGTCGCGAGGGAACCGCCGGCGCGGGTCAGTATATTGCGCACCTCCGCGGCCGCGCGGTTCTTGTTCTCCGTCAGAACCTCGATGAGCACCGCGACGCCGCCGGGCGCATAGGCTTCGTATACGAGTTCCTCGTAGCTGACGCCTTCCAGCTCACCGGTGCCTTTCTTTATCGCGCGGTCGATGTTGTCCTTGGGCATATTGGCCGCCCGCGCCTTGAGTACCGCGGTCCTAAGCCGGGGATTACCCTCCGGATCGCCCCCGCCCATGCGCGCGGCGATGGAAATTTCCTTGATGAGCTTGGTGAACATCTGGCCGCGCTTGGCGTCCAGGGCCCCCTTCTTGTGCTTGATGGTCGCCCATTTACTATGGCCGGACATGTGGTCTCCTTGGAATCCCGTCTAGAGTGTTGAGGGAAAATATCATGGCTTTAAAAACGCTGTCAATGGGAAGAAAACCTTGCGGTATACCCGCAGGAGGTGCGAAACGGGCCATAGTCGCCTCCAGGCGATGGAGCCCAGCGTACGGGGAGGGCGCGAAGCGCTCCCTCCCCCGTCAATAGTTCAGCGGATGGGCTCCACACGGCCGCGCTGGACGGCCTTCTCGAGGGTGTTGAGCAGGAACTCGTTGTACCACTGGTAGTCGAAAGCCGTATGCTCTCCTTCCGTCTTCCTGAGGTACATGCGCGAAACATAGGAGAATTCGTCCTCGCAGGTTCCGCACACGTCGTAGTGGCCGTGATGGAAGAGGTTGCGGTCCTTGAGGGGGTTCTGGACCGTCTTTTTGCACACATCGCAGAAGATCGCTTTCATGATCGGGCTCCTCCTAGAATGGCGTCCTATGCTATTCTACAGCCAAGTCGGGGCGGTTGTCGAGGCGTGAAGGAAAAAAAACGCCCCCGGAGGGACTTCAGGATGGATATCTCGACGGCTCCCCGGCCGGCCTTCAGGGCCGCGGGACGGGCGTGGACGGAGAAGGATCCCCTCATCATCGCCGAGATCGGGACCTCGCACGGCGCGGATCAGGCCAAAGCCAGGGAGCTCGTGGCCGCGGCGCGGGATTCGGGGGCGGGTTGCGCCAAGTTCCAGCTCATCCACGCGGACGAGATCATCCACCCTAAAACCGGGATCGTGCCCCTCCCGGGCGGCGATACGAGCCTCTACGCCGTCTTCGAGTCCCTGGAGACACCCCTCTCCTTCTACGCGGACATCAAGGAATACGCCGAATCCCTGGGGCTCCTCTTCCTCTGCACCCCCTTCGGCCCTGAGAGCGCGCGCGAGCTCGCCTCACTGAAGCCCGCCTTTCTCAAGTCCGCGAGCCCGGAGCTCAACCACTTTCCCCTCCTCGCCGAGCTCGCCGCGACGGGACTTCCCCTCATCGTCTCGACCGGGGTGTCCCGTCTCGGCGACGTCGAGGCCGCCCTGGAAGCACTCGGGTATCCCGATGTGCGGGCCCCCGATTCGATCCTCCTCCTTCACTGCGTGACCGCCTACCCCGCCCCGCCCGAGGACTACAACCTCATGGCCATGGCCAACCTCGGTTCCGTGTTCGGCCTCCCGGTCGGGGTTTCGGACCACTCGCTCGATCCCCTCCTCGTGCCCTTAGCCGCCCTCGCCTCGGGAGCCTGCGCCGTGGAAAAGCATTTCACCCTCTCAAAAACGGACGGAGGCCTCGACGATCCCGTAGCCCTCACCCCAACGGAGTTCTCCGCGATGGCTCGCGAGCTCAGAGCCGCGGCGGGAACGAACGCAGAAGTTATTATCGCGGAGGCGAGCGCGCGATTCGGAGCGGAACGCGTCAACGCCGTCCTCGGCGACGGGGTGAAGCGCCTCGCCCCCGCCGAGCGCGCTAACTACGGCAGGACGAACCGGAGTCTCCACGCGATGCGCTCGATCAAGAAAGGAGAGATCATCCGCCGCGAGGACGTCGGGATTCTCCGCACGGAAAAAGTGCTGAGGCCGGGACTGCGTCCCGAATTCCTAGACGAGGCGATCGGCCGGAGGGCAGCTCGAGACATAGAGGACGGCGAGGGCATCGTATGGGGGGACTTGGGAAGCCGGGACTGAGCGTCCGCTGAGCTGATCAGCGGAGGCGCACGATCGTCTTCCCGAAGCCCCCGTCCTCTGGCCGCGCAAAGTGGAAATCCTCGATGGCGCGGCAGTTCGAGAGGTACTCCCTGATGCCGTCCTTGAGGATGCCTTCGCCGGTGCCGTGGATGACATCGAATTCCTTGAGGTTCGAGAGGCTCGCAGCGTCTATCTGGCGCTCGAGGGCCTTGAGGGCCTCCTCCCGCCGCATGCCGCGGAGGTCGAGTTCGTAGACGGCGCGGGCGGACGACGAGGCGTCCACGGAGAAGCTTACGCCCGGCTTGGGGGGCGCGGAGGGTTCGACGGGCGTGAGCTCGGATTCGCCCACCGTGAGGCGGGCGTTCTCGGTCTCGATGACCCAGCTCCCCTTCTTGGCCGCCCTGAGGACCCGGGCCCGCCTCCGGAGCGAGCCGTAGAGCACCTCGGCGCCTTCCTCGACGCGGAGGGAGGCGGAAACGGGGCGTTTAGCGCCCGTTTCGGACTGGGCCATGGCGCGCTCGAGATCGCGCGTCTCATCGTCGAAGGCGGCGAGGCGCTCGGTCTCGGCCCGTGCGAGCTCCTCCATGCCTGCGATGAAGTCCTTCACCTTGAGGGTCTTCTCGCGCGTGACTTCCCCTTCCTTGAGCTCGCGCACGAGGTTCTCGAGCCCCTTGCGCGACTCGTCGAGGAGGCGGCGGAGGTCCGAGGCGCCCGACTTCCGGAGCTCGAGCTCCTTCTGCTTGAGCCTGAGCTCCTTGAGGTCCACCTTGCGCTTCTCCTCGAAGGTCTCGCGGAGCCGGCGCTCCCGCTGGCGCTCGAGCTCCTCCGCGCGGAGGTGCTTGGATTTGAGGCCCTTGATGAGGGCGGAGACGTCCGCGCGCTCGTCGGCGAGGTAGGACCGCGCCCCGTCCACCACCGCGCGGGGGAGGCCGTTCCTGAGCGCGATGTCGAGCGCATGACTTTCGCCCGGGACGCCCATCACGATGCGGTAGGTGGGCGAGAGGGTCTCCCCGTCGAAATCCACCGAAGCGTTGACGCAGCCCTCCTTGGTGTAGCCGTAGTTCTTGAGAAGGCCGTGGTGGCTCGTCACGAGAGTGAGGGCGCCCGAGGCGAGGAAGGAGTCCAGGAGGGCCATGCCGATGGCGCTCCCTTCCTCCGGATCCGTTCCCGAGCCGAGCTCGTCGAGGAGGACGAGCGAATCGGGCCCGGCTTCCCCGGCGATGGCGGCGACGTTCCGCATGTGCGCGGAGAAGGTGGAGAGCGACTGGCTCAGCGACTGCTCGTCGCCGATATCCGCGTAGACGCCCGAGAAGACGGGAAGGCGCGAACCGGGCGCCACGGGAAGGCCGAGGCCGAACTGGTTCATGAGGGCGAGGAGGCCCGCGGTCTTGAGGCTCACCGTCTTGCCGCCCGTGTTCGGGCCCGAGACGATGAGGACCCGCGCGCCCTCGCTCAGACAAAGGTCGATGGGGACGGCGCGGCCGCCCAGGAGGGGGTGCCGCGCCTTGATGAGCTCGAGGGGGCCGTTCCCGTCCTCGGCGTAGAGGTAGCGGTTCCGCGCGGAGTAGCGGGCGCGGGCGAGCGACGCGTCCAGGGCCGTAACCGTCTCCACCGCAGCGTCGACCGCGGCGCGTTCGGGCCTCAGGCGCTCGGTGGTCTCCCGGAGGATCTTCTGGATCTCCTCCTTGAGACGCGCCTCCTCCGCGACGAGGTCGTTGTTTCGCTCGACGACGTCGTCAGGCTCCACGTAGACGGTCTGGCCGGTGGAACTGGATTCGTGGACGATGCCCTTCACGCGTCCGCGGTAGTTCGCCTTCACGGCGATGACGGTGCGGCCGTTGCGCTGGGTGGGCACGTCCGACTGGAGGGCCGCACGGACGCCGTCGTCCTGGAAATAGCGGGCGACGAGGCCCGCGATGCTCGCGCGGATCCGCGCGATGGAATTCCTGAGTTCCCTGAGGACGGGAAGGTCCTTGAGCTCGCCCTCCTTCGTGAGGATCGCGAAGACGACGTCCGCGGCCGCGCTCGCGTCGGGGAGGGCCTCGCCCATGGCCCGGAGGGCGGGGAGGTCCTCGCGCTTCCTGAGGAAGGCCTTGAGGGACGTCGACGCGCGCGCCCAGGAGCCGGCGGCGAAGAGCTCGGCGATGTCGAGGACCACTCCCTCCTTCCCGAGCTTGGTCCCCACGTTCGCGACCGGAGGGAGGCCCGGGAGCGGGAGCGGGGCGCCCTCGTCCATGAGGCGGACCCATTCGCGGCCGATTTCCTTGGCGACGCGAACCGCTTCAGCCTCCCACTGAGGTTCCGCCTCGATGACGGCGAGGCGGCCCTCCTCGGAGAGGGCGTAGCCCGCGACCGATTCGCGTATAATCGAGAATTCGAGGACGCGGAGGCCGTGCGCGAGGGCGCTCTCCTTGTCGGCGGAGCTCCCCTCCCCGGCCGGGCGATCGTCGGGATTCATTCCTCTTCCTCCTCGAGGCGCCTCAGGGCCCTCCGCGCGCTCCCCTTCCCCGCCTTCGCGACGGGGTCGGGCCGGGATCGCTGCCGCGGGACGGGCCGGTCCGCGGCTTGCGAGAGCTCTTCGCGCATGCGGAGGTAGGACTCGTAGCGGTCCGGATGGATGGCGCCTGATTCCGCGGCGGCGCGCACCGCGCAGCCCTCCTCCGTCTCGTGCGAGCAGGAGGGGCCGAAGGCGCATTCGGCCGCGGCCGCGCGGAGGTCGGGCATGAGCGACGCGAGGTTCGCGGGGTCGATGCCGTTCAGCGAGAAGCGGCGGAATCCGGGCGTGTCGACGACGAGGCCGCGGATGCCCTCGGGCCTGAGCAGGACGGAGAGCGTGGTGGTGTGGACGCCGCGGCCGTACTTCGCGCAGAGCTCTCCCACCTTCAGGGCGAGTGAGGGGTCCAGGGCGTTGAGGAGGGAGCTTTTCCCGACGCCGGATTGCCCCGTGAGCACGCTGAGGCCGGACGAGAGGAGGCGCCTTAAATCGCGGAGCCCCTTACCCGTCTTGGCCGAGACGCGGAGCGACGGAAGGCCGAGGTCCTCGTAGAGCCTGAGCCGGTCCTTGGCCTCGGCGCTCAAGCCGAGGTCCTCCTTGTTGACGACGAGGACGAGGGGTATCCCCTGGGCCGCGCAGGACGTCATGACGCGGTCAATGAAGCGCGGCCTGAAGGGCGGTTCTGCGGGCGTGGCCACGAGGATCACGCGGTCCGCGTTGGCCGCGAGGGTCTGGGGAGCCATTCCCTTCTCATTGAAGCGGTGGAAGGAGGAGCGGCGCGGCTCGAAGGAGAGAACGCGTGCCTTGGCGGGATCGTGGGGATCGGGCTCCACGTCCACCACGTCGCCCGGCGCGAGGGAATTGTACTGGCCCTGGAGCCCCGGCAGGACCTTGCCTTTTATCGAAGAGAGGACGCGCGATCCGTCCGCGAGCTCCACCGTGAACACATTCCTCACGCCCATGACGACCGTTCCCCTCACGGTATGACGCCCCGGTACTCGAGCCCGAAATGGGCGGCGAAGTCGGCGACGCGGGGCGCGGGAGAGCTCGACCAGAGGCCCGACTCGCCCCCGCCGCCGCGGCGCTCGATGCTCCCCATGAGATCGGCGATGCGTTTGGCGACGCCGTCGGAGGAGTCGATGACGAGGGAGCCCTTTCCCGCGGCGGCGGCGACGTCCTCCGCGAGGTAGAGGAAGTGCGTGCAGGCGAGGACGTAGACGTCGACGCCCCGCTCGCGGAGGGGCGCGATGACAGGTTCGACCGCGGCCCTCCGTTCCTCGGGGCCGGACGTGAGCCAACGGGTCTCCACGAATTCGGCCCAGGTCGGCGCCGCGACGGGGAAGACCTCCTTGTCCCCCGCGAAGCGGGCGATGAGATCCGACATGTATATCGATTCGGCGGTGCGCGCCGTCGCGATGACGGCGACCTTCCCGCTCCTCGTGGCCGCGACCGCGGGCTTCACCGCCGGCACCGTACCGACGAAGGGGAAGCCGGGCCAGGCCGAACGGAGCTCATCCAAGGCCATGACGCTCGCGGTATTGCAGGCCACGACGACGAGGTCGGGCGAGGACGCCTCCATGAGGCGCCGGACGGACTCCTTCACGAGCGACGCGACGATCCCCCGCGGCTTTTCGCCCAGAGGGAAGTTGGCGGAGTCCGCGAGATAGGAGAACGCGGCTCCCGGGATGAGCTCCTTCGCCCGCTTGAAATACGGGAGCCCTCCCACGCCGGAATCGTAGAAGGCGATGCGCGCCTCGGAGGTCTCGCGTATACGCCCTGGCTCGCGCGTCGCGTAGGAATCGTCCATCAGCCGTTCCCGAAAAGCTTGTCGAAGGCCGCCTTTCCATCGCCGCCCCCCGGAGTCGAGGCCTTCGAAGGTCCCGCTCCCGAGAATTTAGAAGGGTCGAGGCGGAAATACTCGCACAGGTTCATGCGCTCCTTGTCGGTGACGGGATCGGGTACGGTCTCGGCGCAGTCCCGGTACACGCCGGGCTTGAAGAAGGCGCAGTTGCGGCAGACGTGGAGATCCTTCCCGCAGACGGGGCAGATGTCCCTGAAGCCGGGTTTTCCGTCGATGCCCGAAGGCTTCCCGCATTTCCAGCACATGCGGGAATACTAAGCCCGCTCCGGCGCTCCAGTCTAGCAGGGCCCCGAATATCGGATATCAGCTCGGCGTCGCCCTCGCGCCGCGTGCAGAGCGCTTGCCGAGGCCGCCTCCATGGATTACCCTTGCTCCATGGTCTCGATTGTTCGATGCGCTCATTGGGGCTGCGACCGTTATCCACTTACCGGGGGTACGCTCTGCGCCGCCCACGAGCCCGATCCCGCGGCCGCCTCCGCCCGGGTCATCGGCGCCCTCCGCGTTCCCGTGACGATCAAGGACTTCAACGCATCCGGGCTCCGCGCGGAGGACCTCGACTTCTCGCAGAAACGCTTCTTCGCCTGCCTCTTCCAAGGGATGGACCTCCGCCGCGTCATCTTTTCGGGCTGCGTCTTCAGGATGTGCGTGTTCGACTTCAGTACATTCGTCGCCTGCGATTTCTCCCGCGCGGATATTCAGTTCTGCTCCTTTGCGGGCTCGACCGTCACGGATTCGAGCTTCGAAGCCTGCGAGTTCGTGCATTCCAACATGAACGGGGCCAAGGCCACCGATTGCACCTTCAACGATTCGAACCTCTACAATTCGCGGTTCATCAACGCCGAGCTCATGCGGGTGGACGTGGAGAACTGCAACGTGAAGCGAGCCTACTTCCTGGGCGCGAGGAGGACTGCGGTGTCCTTCAAGTCCTCGAACACCCAGGAGGCCGTGATGTCGGGCGACGGCGAGGAGGTGGACGCGTGAAGATCTTCATGCGCTACTCACCCTCGGGCTTCTCGAACGTCTATCTAGTCGGGCCGGACGGCCCGGGCGAGGCCGTCATCATCGATCCAGGAGCCGTGGACGTGAACCTCCTCGCCTTCGTGGAGGCGAACGGCTACGTCATACGCTCGGTGCTCGCGACGCACAACCACTCCACGCACGTCCGCGGCGTCAGGACGCTCAGGAAGATCTACGACATCGACGTGTACGCGGCTTCGGTGGAGATTCAGGACGCACCCTGCAAGATCGTAAACGATAGACAGGTTCTCTCGCTCTCGGGCATGGATTTCGAGGTGCTCTCCATCCCCGGGCACACGCCGGACTCCGTCGCCTACCGGGTGGACAAGTATGTCTTCACGGGCGATTCCCTGAGCGCGGGAATGATCGGGAAGACCTTCTCGGCCTACGGCACGAGGCAGCTCCTCCTTAACCTCTGGCAGAAGGTCCTCTCCCTGCCGGACGACTGCGTGATCCTGCCGGGGCACGGCCCCCTCAGCACCGTGAAGGCCGAGCGCATATATAACATCGGGCTGTTCAACCAGACGGGCAGGAATCCGAAGCGCTACGAGGAATTCGCTCCTACGGCCTAGTCGGGCGGCGTCGGCGGGTCTGCTGGGGCGGAGTGCGTCGAGGGGCGCGCGGACCCCGACGGTAGGGCGGGAAAGGCCGCGGCGGATTAGCGGGCGCCGTTAAGCTTTGAACGCACCGCCCGTTCGACGGCGGGGGGCACCATGTTGGAGAGGTCGCCCTTATAGGCCGCCATCTCCTTGATCGCCGAGGATCGGAGCACGAAGTACTTGGGATCGGTGGGGAGGAAGAAGGTCTCGATTCCGGGATCCAGGGCCTTGTTCATGATGGAGAGGTCGAATTCGTAGGAAAAATCCGGAACCGACCTGATACCTCGCACGAGCACGCGCGCGCCTTTCTCCCTCGCGTACTGGACCACGAGCGAATCGGTCTCCTCCACGACGACGTTCTTGAACGGCTGGACGAGCTCCGCGAGGAGGGCTTTCCGTTCCTCTACTGAGAAGAGGGTACGCTTCCCCTGGTTGACGGCGACCACGACGTAGAGGCGATCGAACAGCGAATGGGCGCGTTCGATAATGTTGAGGTGCCCGTAGGTGGGCGGATCGAAGGTGCCGGGGAAGACGGCGATGACCATGCGAGGACTCTAGTGCCGGAGAGGGCCTTCGTCAAGCGCGGGAGCGGGCCGTCCTTTTCATTTTCATCGCCCTGTGCTTCAATGGAACCATGCGCCCCGTGAAGACCGGACACGCCGCCCTCCTCCCGATCCTCCTCGCCGCGCTCTCCGCGGTGATGCTCGCCCTCGCCCTGCCGAACGAGTTCCTCCGCTGGGGAAGCCCGGCGCTCGGACTCGTCGCACTCGTTCCGCTCTTCGTCGGGATCGCACTCGCGAGGACCGCGGGGACGGCCCTCGCCTCGGGAGGCATCTTCGGCTTCCTCGCGCATGGCCTCACGAGCTACTGGCTCTGGTTCTTCCGCGATTTCCGCTTCTGGACGCTCGGTTCCACCGCTATCGCGTGCTTCTTCATCTACGCCGGCGTCGTGGCCTGGCTCTGGATCGCGGCCAAGGCCTCGAGGACCTGGAGGCCCATCCTCCTCGCGGTCGGGTGGGTCGCCTACGAGCACATGAAGTCGCGAGGCTTCCTCGCCTATCCCTGGGGGCTCATAGGCTACAGCTGGAACGAGGTCGTCGTCTTCAACCAGATAGCCGACGTCACGGGGATTGCGGGCCCCGCCCTCATCATTGCCTTCGCGAACGCCGTCATCGCGGAATGGATCCTCCGTTACGGCGAGCCCCCTTCCCTTGAAATTCGGTCCGCCTTCGCCCCCGTTTCCCTCGTCCGAACGGACAGCGGCGAGCGGAGGCGGGACCTCAGGAGGCTCGTCTGCTTCAGCGCGACCCTCGCCGGCATGTTCGCCGTCGCGTTCGTGTACGGAGCGGCGGCCCTCGCGCGGACCCCCGTGGCCGCGAAGACGCTCAGGGCCGTCATTGTGCAGCCAAACGAAGACGCCTGGCGGAACGGGAACGAGGGCGAACGACTAAAGAGCCTCATGGAGCTTACGGACGAGGCTCTCGCCTCGTCGCCGCGGAAGCCCGACATCGTTATCTGGACGGAAAACACCCTGGACGCGCCTTACGACCAGTACGCCGACGGATACTACTCGCGCGTTCCACGAGGGAAACCCCTCAAGCCCTTCATCCGCAAGCGCGGCATCCCGCTCTTCACGGGCTCCCCGAAAGTACTGTCTTGGAAGCCCATATCGGCCCAGAATTCCGTGATGCTCATCGACGGAGACGGAAACTTCATCGGGCACTACCCGAAACTCCATCCCGTGCCCTTCGCGGAATCCATACCCTTCTGGGAGTACGAGTGGATGAGGACCTTCATGAAGAAGGCCGTGGGGCTCGAGGCGGGATGGACCCTCGGGGACTCGGTCGTGCTGTTCACGGTCCCGATAGCCGATAGCGGGACGGTGAAGTTCGCCGCCCCCATCTGCTTCGAGGACGCCTTCGCTGATCTCTGCAGGGATTTCGCGAACCGCGGGGCCGAGCTCTTTGTGAACCTCACGAACGACTCTTGGTCGAGGACCGTCTCCGCGGAAATCCAGCACCTGGTAGCTGCGCGCTACCGCTCGATCGAGACTCGGAGGGTACTCCTCCGATCGACGGCTGCGGGCGCGAGCTGCTGGATCGACTCGCGGGGCCGCGTCCGTGACCTCCTCCCCCTCTTCGAAGCGACCTCGGCGGTCCTGGAGGTGCCCGTGGAAATGCCTGCCCGGCCAACGGTGTATATGGCCGCTGGGGACGCCTTCGCCTGGGCCCTCGTTTTGATATTCACGCTCACATCGTCTATACTCCATTTCAGGAAACAGCTCATCTTTAGGAGAGGAAGACCGTGAGCCTGACAGCCTATCTCGACGCGCAGCCCATCAAAGACCTCGCGATAAGGAGAGGGCCCGCGCCCGATTCCTCGGCTTTCGTAGGCGTGCCCCGCAAGCATCCGTACGACGACGACAAGTTCATGCTGTTCTGCGAACCGCTCTCGGAATGCCCCCGCCTCCTCGAGTTCCGCCTCTCGGACGTGATGGGGACAGAGGAACTTCCCTCGCCCGTGACGGAATCGGGCGAGAGCCTCCCGATGCTCAGGATCTGGGTGCGGAGGGGGAGCCTCGCCGTACGCTTTGAGCCTTTTGAAGTAGACAATCCCCCCCGTTTCCTCATGGACTCACCGGCGCTGAGGGACAGGGTTATGCGGGGGCTCTTCAAGGCCGCCCCGTGAGAAAGGCGGAATTTCTCTCTCCGGAGGCTGACGGGATCCGCTGCTCGCTCTGCCCCCACGCCTGTCTGATCCGAAACGGCGCGGCGGGGATCTGCGGCGTCCGGCGCAACGAGGGCGGACGGCCGTCTATCCCCTTCTACGGAGCCGTCTCGTCCCTCGCCGTCGATCCGATCGAAAAAAAGCCCCTATATCATTTCCATCCGGGTAAGCGAATCCTCTCAGCAGGCTTCCTCGGCTGCAATCTCCGCTGCCCTTTCTGTCAGAATTGGGAGATCAGCCAGGACCTTGAAGCCCCCTCGCGCTTTATCGCGCCCGGCGAGATCGCGTCCGAGGCCGTATCATCGGGCGGCATCGGGCTTGCGTACACGTATTCGGAACCCCTCATCCACGTGGAGTACCTCCTGGACGCCATGGCCGCGGTTCGGGCGGCGGGCCGCAAGAACGTCATCGTGACGAATGGCCACGTTTCCGCCCAGGCCGCCGAAGCCCTCCTCCCCCTCGTCGATGGGACGAATATCGACCTCAAGGCCTTTAGGCCGGAAACCTACGCGAAGACCCTCGGGGGGGATCTCGAAGCGGTCAAGGGCTTCATCGCCCAAGCGGCCGGGCGTACCCACGTTGAGCTCACCGTCCTCATCGTCCCGGGCATGAACGACGATCCCGGGGAAATCGACGCCATGGCGGCCTGGATCGCCTCGATCTCGCGCGACATCCCCCTCCACATCTCCGCCTACCGCCCGGCCTGGAACTACGACAAGCCGCCCACCGGTCTACTTCTTCTCTCCGAATGCCTCGACGCCGCCAAACGGCACCTTCGCTACGTCTACGCGGGCAACGCGGGAAATATGGATTCGGATACGCGCTGCCCCGTCTGCGGCGCCCTCCTCATCAAGCGGCGGGGATATTCCGTGGAATTCGGGGAGCTCGAGGGGAACCGCTGCACCCGCTGCGGAGCGCGAATCCCCCTCGTAGACTGAAGGGCCGCATGACGCCCCGCAACCCTTCGCCGGGCCCTCGGAAAGCCTAATCACCGGGGCGGGAACGGCGGAATGGAGGATCGTCCGAACGGGCGCTCTTGACTATTTCCGGATTCTCTGGCATGTTTTCCCCCGCTGACGGCATGGTGGATGTAGCTCAGTGGTAGAGTTCCAGACTGTGGATCTGGATGTCGCGGGTTCGAACCCCGTCATCCACCCTTCGCGGGGCTATGGAAACCGGCGGGTTTTGGGTCATGGTTCTTCCATCGCACTGCGTTCGTAGCTCAGCTGGATAGAGCGACGGACTTCGAATCCGTAGGTCGCAGGTTCGATTCCTGTCGGACGCACTTGAAAAAACGGGCCGCTAGCTCAGCTGGTAGAGCAGCAGACTCTTAATCTGCGGGTCGCAGGTTCGAAGCCTCCGCGGCTCATGAAGGGCGCTTCTGGCGCCGTTCGCGGAAATGCGGGAACTTGACAGCCCGTACGCCTTTGGCTATCTTTCCGTCGCCTTTCAGGGCCGCCGGAAGGGAACCACGGCCGGGAAACCGGACGCGGTGACAATTTCCGTCGCGAGAGTGGTGGAACTGGCAGACACGCCAGACTTAGGATCTGGTGCCCTAGGCGTAAGGGTTCAAGTCCCTTCTC
>CAZIEI010000100.1:0-360 GCA_964538705.1 uncultured Spirochaetales bacterium
AGCATCAGGGCTTGGGAATAAAAAAAAACCGCCCGGAGGACCGGGCGGCATTTACTAATCCGTTGAAACTTTCTCAAGAAGTTTCAGCATATATTTAGCATCACGGATCAATAATGAGTACAGTGGATGTCTCATTTGAACGAATAGTAACCGGTTCATCGTCTATATCAACCCACATAGGATTCGTAAAATCAATCGCGACATAATAATTTCCAGGCGCATACCCATCAAAGGTAATTTCCTCCCCGGGATCCAATACGTCAGTGCCGAGAATATCACTCCCATATGAGCCACCTTCAGGAGCGACGAAGACAGCCCAAATTTCCGACGACGAGTTATTTTGGATCCTAAGGCTTCCCG
>CAZIEI010000100.1:370-12246 GCA_964538705.1 uncultured Spirochaetales bacterium
AGCTACGAGGGCGATCTTCTTGATTGTCTTCATATCTATCCTCCGTGATAGCATATATGTCCCGGCCTTACCGCTCCGGACATCACTATTCTATCACAAAAAAATACTAATGCAATATCGCGATGGCAAGATTTTACTAAAACGTGTTCAATGACCGAACACCCAGGATTTCATTTCAGATCCGCGATATTGATGCCTTTCTCCAGATACTTGTTCCCGAAGAGGTAGAGGAGCACCGTGGGCACGAGAGCGAGCACGACGGCGGCGAGTTGGACCGTGAAGGCCTTCTCCGTCGGCGCCTGGAAAAAGAGAAGACCGATGGGTAGCGTGTAGTACTTGGCGTCGTTGAGATAAAGGAGGGGGCCGAAGAGGTCCTTCCAGCTCCCGAGAAAGCTGAAGAGAGCGGTCACGATGAGGGCGGGCTTCACCTGCGGCAGGATGATGTGGATGAAGGTCCGCCAGGTTCCCGCCCCGTCGATCCATGCCGCCTCGTCGATCTCGCGGGGGGCGTTGAGCATCATCTGCCTGAGGAGGAAGATGTTCCAGGGCCCTCCGAAGGCGTGGGGGATGATGAGGGGAAGGAAGCCGTTCGTCCACCCGATCTTTCGGTAGAGGGCGTAGAGCGGGATCTGGGTCACCTGGGTGGGGAGGAACATAGCCGCGAGGAGGATGACGAAGAGGACGTCGCGCCCGGGAAATTTGAAGCGCGCGAAGCCGTAGGCCACGACGGCCGACGAGAAGACGGTGAGCCCCGTCTGGACGAATCCCAGCCAGAGGGAATTCCCTATGTATGTGAAGATCTTGTACTGTTGGATCGCCTTGAGGAAATTCTCCGGATGCAGGGGGAAGGGGAACCACATGGTCTTGGGATCGGTGGCCGCGTACTGCCCCAGGCTTTTCAAGGATGAAGCGAAGAGGTAGTAGAAAGGGATCACGATGACGAGGGCGAGCGATCCCATGAAGAGCGCCCCGAAGGAATTGACGAGGCGCTTCTCGTTCATCACGTAGGAGAGGAATCCGTCTCTGTCCCTCATGCGACCTCCACCCCGGCGGCCTCTGAGCGGCCGCGCCTCCTTAGGTACGCGATTATGACGATGGTGAGCGCGAGGCCGATGGCGAAGAGGATCCATCCGATGGCCGCGGCCTCGCCCATGCGCCAGTCGCGAAAGCCCCGCTGGTAGAGGAAGAAGACGAGGGTCGCGAGGCTGTTGTGCGGTCCCATGGTGTTGGTCGTGGGCCCGCCTCCCATGCCCGCGAGGGCCGCGGCCAGGTCGAAGACGCCGAGGCCGCCGATGAGGGCCATGATGGCCTGGAAGAAGATCACGGGGGAGAGGAGCGGGAGGGTGATCCTGAAGAAGCGGGTCCACCAACCCGCCCCGTCTATCTTGGCCGCCTCGTAATAGGAGGCCGGGATGCCCGTGAGGCCCGCCATGAATACCACCATCCCCGAACCCACCGTCCAGTAGCTCGTCACGATGAGGGTCCACACGGCGACCCTGGGCTCGCCGAGGAAGTTCACCTCCTTCCCGCCCAGGGCGGTGATGAACCAGTTGATGACGCCCGTCCAGGTGCCTCCAGAGCTCGTCTGGAACATGGGGACCATCATGAGGCCGAAGGCCACGGGCACCACGAGGGTGGGAAGGAAGAAGACGACGCGGAAGGCGCGGTGCCCCGGAATCTTCTCGTGCATGAGCACCGCCATGAAGATCGAGAGCGCGAGGCCCCCGAAGCTGGAGAAGACCATGAAGAGCCCGTTGTTCCCCATGGACCGCCAGAAGAGCCGTGACGCAACGCTGGGCTTTTCAGGCACGATCAGCTTGAGGTAGTTGCCGAAGCCGACGAATTCCGCTTCGGTGATGCCGTCCCACTTGAGGAGGCTTATGACGAAGGACGCGATCATCGGTATGATGGCGAAGGCCAGGAATCCGATCGCCCAGGGCAGGATGTAGAGGTATCCCTGCCTGTTCCGTTTCCATTCGAGCTCGCTCAGGATCATGGCGCTCTTGCCTCCGTGCGCGGGGGAAATGGCCCGGCCGGCGGAGGCCGGCCGGGCTTGACTGGTATCGCGGACGCGCCGGGCTATTCCCACATGGCCGCGAGGACCTCGTTGCCCTCGGACTCGAGCCGCTTGGCGGCATCCGCGGGCGTGATGATCCCCTTCCTCATATCGCCGAGCACGGCGGTGAAGAGCGCGGTCCACTCCCCGGAGGGGAGCGTGGGGCCGGAGATCACGTAGGGAAGGTCGGAGAAGTAGGCGCGGTAGTTCTCCGCGCTCGTGCTGGTGTAGATCTTCCCGGCGTTGGCCTGGGCCTCGGCGAGGGCGGCGGTGTTGGCGGGGAGGTCGCCGGTCTTGGTGAACTCGAGCTGGCCCTCCTTGCTCACCATCCATTTCACGAACTCCCAGGCCTCCTTGGCGACCTTGGATTTGCGGTAGATGGCGAGGCCGTTGATGTAGCCCCGGGTCGCGCGGAGCTTTTCCTTGCCCTTGAATACGGGGAAGGGGCAAGTGCCTACGTCGCCCACCTTCACCTTGGCGTCCGGCCCGAAGTTGGAGAAGCCCCAGGGACCGGAGAGCATGAAGGCCACGGAGCCGGTGACCACCGCGTTGTCGGGATTGCCGTAGGGGGTCTGCCACTCGCCGGTGTCCGGCGGCACCACGTTGTTCTTGTGGAGGTTGGCCGCGAAGGTCAGGGCCTCGACGCCCGCCTTGTTGTTGATGAGGACCTTGGTGGGATTGTTCCTGTCGTCCAGGAAGCGGGCGCCCCACTCCTCGACGATGGAGTCAGTGAGCTCGTCCATGGAGAACAGCCCGGTATAGTGGGTATAGGCGCCCTTCGCGTCCTTCTTGGAGAGCTTCGCGGCCATGGCCGCGAACTCCTCCCAGGTCATGGGCTTCACCGGATCCGGATGCTTGATGCCGGCCGCGTCGAGGAGCTTCTTGTTGTAGATCATGGCGCGGACGCCGAGGCCCACGGGCACGCCGAGGACGTTTCCCTTCACGGTGAGGCTCTGTACGGCGGGCTTCGCCAACGCGCCGATCACGTCCTTGGCGCCGGGCATCTTGGAGAGGTTGAGGAAGACGCCGCGCGAGAGGTACGCGCCGTTCTCGCCGGCGTTCGAGAGGCTGATGACGTCGGGAGCGCCGCCCGAGAGCATGGTGGTCTTGAGCTTGTCCCAGTAGTTGCCCCAGGGAAGCGGCTCGAATTTCACCTCGATGTTTTTCTGCTTTCCGACGGTGCTGTTGAACTTGTCCACGAGGGCCTGGAAGTCCTTGATCTCGTTGCCTCCCGCCCAGCGGCTGTACGTGACGACGACGGGGGCGGCGAACGCCGCGCCCGCCGCGCAGAGCAATGCGAGAGCGGCGACGAATCCTTTCAGGATAGAACGTTTCATGATTCCTCCGGGGGTGCCTCGCTCGGAAGTCCGCGGCATCGTGGCGCTGCACCGTGTTCGGTAATCCGGTCTCGGATGAAACCGGTTTTTATAACTTGTCGTTACTATACATTGACTTTACGTTTTGTCAATGAAAATCGTTGACAGAGTGAAATATCAGGAGGTAACATACCTTAGGGCTCGTCGTCATACAGTATTTTCTAATTATATATTATTTTATTATATTAATTTATTGGTATTTAGATTCACGCATTTGTTTTACTGGACGATTTACGTGATGCTTTACGAATTAGCGTCAAGCTATCTTGACGCTTTTTTGTAAAGTAAATGGTGACAGCGGGACAGATTATTCTGCTACCCTCTGTTTTTTGGGAAGGTGGGGCGTGGGGAGGAAACCTTTTTCTAAAAAAGGTTTCTTCCCCGCCTTCTTTCATGACGATCGCGGCATCGTATACAGAGAGGAGACGTGCGAGCGGGCCTGATCAAGACGTGCAGACCGCCTCGAGGGGGCGGAAGAGACGCGCGTCCTATGTCCTCACGTTCCTCTTCCTACTCTGGATCCTTCGCGCCGCGCGGCGCGTCGAGCGGATAACGCTGGACGAGGAGCGCGGCCATGATGAGGAAGAAGGCCGAGACGGGCCCGAGGATGAAGCGCATGGCGAAGATCGTCGCCGGTCCCTGGGCCTCGTTCGCCCTGAATCCCGTGAAGCCCAGGATGAGCGCAGGCAGCCGCCCGAGAAGGCGGCGCCGAATTTGGCCATGAAGGTCCACATGCCGTAGTAGGCCCCCTCCCTGCTCTTGCCGCTCCGCCGCGCCTCGCGGGGGAGGTATTTCAGGAAGGCGCGCGCGAGGACCTGGGGTTCATCTCCGTAGGGATGCCTGAACGCGAGGATGAGCCTCCGCGAGCCCGCTTCGAAAGCGGCGAGCGCGTCCAGGAGGCGCTCTGGATGCCGGAACTCCACGTCGCGGAGCTTGAGGACAAATCGCTGGTAGGCGGGGCTCGCGACGGCGATGACCGCGTTCGCGAGGGCGCTCACGCGCGGGCTCGCGAGGCGGGGGCGGCGCCTCGCGCCTTCAGGGGGCCTGTGCTCACGCATCTACGCGGCCTTTCGCATCATCGAACATATACGATAGACTTTATCGCAGCCGGATTGCGCGCGTAAGCTCGATCCGGGGAGGGAGAAAGACGCGGGCATGACGGATGGCGGGATGAAGCTCCTCTACGCATACGCCGTCATCGCGCTCGCGTTCGCGCCTATCGCGAACGCCGATAGCCGAGCCTCGGGGCTCGGGGGGCTCCTCGAACCCGCGACCGCCCTCTCCGCGGATCGAGACGCCGCTTCCGATGAGATTATCCGTTTGTCCGTGCGTGACGGCTCGGGACTTCCCGTTCCCTTCGTCCAGTACCGCTTCTCGTCCCCTTCGGGGACGGAAATCATCCGCGGCCGCACGGGCGCCGAGGGATCGCTCGTCCTCCCCCGCTCTACCCTCCCCCTCCGCGCGGAGCTTTCCGCTCGCGGCGCCGCGGCCGTCTTAGCGGCCGACGCGGCGATCGCGGAAGGCGGATTCCTCAGGCTCGAGGGCGCGCGGGCTCTCCCCCGCCCCGTCCAGGCGGATATCGTCTTCGTCATCGACGCGACGGGTTCCATGAAGCCCTACGCGGAGCCCCTGAAGCGCGCGCTCCGCTCGTTGAAACGCGAGCTCGACGCCGATCCCGAGGTCAGCGCTCGCTACGGCTTCGTCTTCGTGGGAGAGACGGACGGAAAACCCGCTCTCGGGACGCGCGGCTTTTCCGCTGACGGTGAAGCCTTCGAGGCCGCGCTCGCAGGCCTGCGGCCCGCGGGCGGCGGCGACGAGGCGGAGCCGATCGGCTCAGGCATCGCGCGGGCCGCGGAGGAGCCCGCGGCCTGGAGAGCGTCGGCGGCGCGCTCGATCTTCGCCTTCAGCGACGCCGATTTCAAGGATGGAGCGTCCTCGGCCGTTCGGGCGGCGGAGATAGCGGGGGCGAGGATCCACGGGATCGGGCTCGGCGACGCGGCCGGAGAACGCCCTTTCCGCGAAGCGGCCTCCCGGACCGGGGGTTCGTACGTCGCGGCGAGGCTCGGAGACGCGCCCGCGCCGACTCAGGACCGTGCCTTGACGGGCGCGCTCGAGGATCTTCTCCTCGGCATCGTACGCGGCGATCTCGGCGCGGCGATCTCGGCCGGTGAGCCCCTCTCCGCGGAGGAGAATCCCGCCCTCGTCCTCCTCGACGAGGCCCAGAGGCGGATGTCGGCCGGACTCGCCTATCCCGATGCCGCGCGGAGGCGCGGCGTTTCCGGTTCGGTCATGCTCAGGCTCCCGGTGGATCAGGACGGAAGGCTCGCCCGCGCGCGCGTGGAGCGGGGCTCGGGCAGCGCGGTGCTCGATAGGGCCGCGCTCGCTCTCGCGAGGAGCGCCTTCCCCGTCCCGAACCCCGCGCGCATCCGCGCGGAATTATTCATAACGGTGAAATACCGCCTCGCGCCCGGGCGGGCGGGCGAATGAGCGTCGCGAAGCGATAAGCCCGCGACCCCGCCTTCCTCCGCCTCAGTCGGGGGCGCCGACGTTGGTGATCATCGCGCCCGCGCCGCCCACCTCGATCCGCTCGACCGGGAGGTCCCCGCGGATGACGTAAATGGAGTTCGCGCCATCAGGAATGTAGACCGCGCCGTCCAGGATGAGAGCGTCTGGGCCGCCGAAGGAGTCCCCATCATAGAAAAGCTCAACCGCAGCGGGAGTCTCGGCTGATAGATCTATGACATAGGTCTTCGCATCGGGTTCGTAGCCGCCGGTCACGACAAGGGTATCCTCGTCCATGAGGGCGAGCGCATTGGCGACAAGGCCGTCGACGACGTTCTCGAGCGCCGTGCCCGTGATGAAGTCAACCGCCCCGAGACCGCCCCAGGGCCCCGTCTCCGCGACAAAGACGCCCGCGTCGCCCTTATACGAACCCGTGAGGATGCCCGTCGTTCCGCTAGCCGTCGTGGAGATTTCCGTTTCGACATCGTCCCCGGCAGCGTTGAGGAGAGCCACCGAAGCACTACTATTTTGGGATATATAAACGCGGCCAGACCCGTCGATAGCGATCTCCTGGGGAACCGAAAGGGCATGCACGAGGGAAAGCCCACTCGAGGGATTCGACGGATTGAAAGAATAAAGACCGTCCGGATACGTGCCGCTGTAATCGGCGGAACTGACGTACCCGAGGCTGTCGCTCGCGAAGGCAATGTACTGCGCGCTGATGGCCTCGCCGATCCGCACCGCACCCGCATCGGGATCTGCGGGATCAAATACGTAGAGGCCGGGCGCCGTATTACTGAAGCTTCCCACAGCCACGTATCCGAGCCCGCCATGGAATATGTGTTCGTCGCTCGCGTTCTGGCCTGTGGAGACGAGGGGCGTCCCGGAAGCGGCCATGGCATCGGCGTCGACCTCGAAGACGTCGCCGCTCAGGCTGTCCACCGCGTAGAGGTCCGCCTCGAAGGCGGACGGCGCAGGAGGCGGCTCGCACGAGAAGGCGAAGAAGACTGCCGCGAGGCAAGCGGCGAGCGCGAGACTCGATGTTCCGATACGTTTCATGTCCATGTCGTACTCCTTGTATCCGTTTCGGGGCGCGGCTCCTGGCCGATCGCCGCTGTATCCGTTTATTCGCCGTCCCCGCCGAAGCGCCATGAGAGCGCGATCCTGAGGCTGAACCCGGGAAGGGGATAGCCCGCGACGGATTCCGCGAGCTCATTGAAGAGGTTCTCGCCCTTTATCGAGAGCGATGCTCCCCCGCCGAGCGGAATCCGCGCCTCGGCGTCCATGAGAAGGCGGGGAGGAAGGCTGTCCGTATTCGCGAGCTTGAGATAGCGGAGCCCCTCGTACGAGAGCCCGAGGGACCAGCCCTTCCGCGCCGTTCCGCGAGAGAGCCGGGCCCCGAAGGCGTGCTCCGCCACCATCGGGACGCGAACGTCGTCGGCGAAGGAGAGGCCGCCCGAGAGCGCGTAGGTCCTGAGGAAGGTCCAGGAGCCCGAGAGCGCGTATTCGCCTGCGTCGATGGAGGCCGCGGCCTCGGCGCCGGGATAGAGGGCCTCGCCCCAGTTGCTCGGCCGCCACACGCCGGACCCGTCCGGCTGCCAGAGAATGACGTCCCGTACGTAGCGCGCGAAAACGGCGAGCGACGCCGAGGCGTCCTCGCGTTTCCAATCGAGGCGCGCTTCTCCGCCCCAGGAACGCTCCGGCGAGAGGTCGGGATTGCCGGCGGCTCCCGGCTCGGCGGGCCAGTAGAGGTCGTCGAAACTCGGCGCGCGGTACGCCGTGGAGGCCGCGAGACTCGCCTTGAGCCCCTCCACGCATTCCAGCGCCGCGCCGAGCGAGAAAGAGGGGCCGCCGCCGTAATCGCTCGTCCAGTCGAAGCGGCCGGCGGCGGAGAGGGCGAGCTTCCCGATGACCAGGCGCGGCTCGGCGTAAGCTCCGGCTCCGAGGCGCTCGGGCGCCTCGCCGCTCGAGTCCGTCACCGCGCTGGAATCGAGCCGATCGTATCGCCCCGTGAGTCCCGCTCCGAGATCGAAGGCGTCGGTGAAGGCGAAAGCCCAGGATGCGTCCGCCCCCGCTCGCGTCGCCTCGTGCGTGGCCGCCTCGCCGGAAGCAGGGAGGAACTCGATGGCTGAGAAGAGGCCGTGCGCGGCGAGGGAGAAGGAGACCGCGTCCGAAAAGAAGGAATCCGTAAGGTACGAGAGGGAGAGCTGCGCCCTGCCGTCCCGTTGGGAGTCCCCGGGAGTCGGGGCGGAGACGGTCCCCGGAAGGCCTATCTCGCGGAGGGAGCCGGAAAATCGCGCCGCTATTTCCCCCCCCAGGCCCGTTCCGTCCCAGGACGCGCGGGCGTCGGCCCCGACGAGGCCCGCGTTCTTCCTGGCCCGGTCGATACCGTTCGCGTCGATATAGGCGTATTCGTTCGCGGCGCGTTCCGCTCCCGCGGAGACCGTGAAGCCTCCGGGCAGGACCGCGCGGAGCGCGATCGATTGCGCGTCGACGAGGGAGAGGGCCGAGGGAGGGACCTTGGTTGCGTCGAAGCCTGATCCCTCCACGGAGGCGAAGGGAACGCGCGAAAGGTTAGTGGCCTCGACCTCGAAGGAGGGCTTTCTCCCACGCGCCCCCTTCGTGCGGATAATCACGACGCCGGCCGAGGCGTCGGGCCCCCATTGAGCGCTCGCTCCGCCCTTCACCACTTCGATGGATTCGATGTCCTCGGGGTCGATACCGAGGCGGGAGAGATCCGCGAGGCCGGTGGCGGGATCCCCCGCGGGAGCGCCGTCCACGATCACAAGGACGGAATTCGTCGTGGATCCGCGGACTGAGGGCGCCGATTGCCCGCCCTGGCCGCCAGAGTCCGAGAGCGAGACGCCCGGGAGCGACTCGATGAGCTCCTCGACACTCGACGCTCCGGAGGCCGCGATGTCATCCTCGTCCATGCGCGTCCTACCCGCCTGCGGCGCGAGGCGCTCCTCGGGAGGCGGGGCGCTGATCTCGATAGTCCCCGAAGCGGCCTCTACGGCGCCCTCGATGGCAGCCTCGGTCTCGCCCTCGGTCTCTCCATCTTGAGCGCGGAGGGGGCGTTGGAAAAGAACCATGAGGATCGATGATGCGACAATGAGCGCATGGAAGCGCGAACGGGGCATGCTGTGCGTCCTCTCATCCTCGGAGTTCCGCCGCGCGTCGCCTGGCGGGCGAGCGGGCGAGCCTGGGGCCGGTATCCTGGCTCCCGGATCTCCTGGAGATCGACGCCTTCTCACGGTTTTTCAGGCCGCAATGGCCGCGCCTGCCCCATCGGGGGCGACGCTAGTCGAATCCATCACCGGTTACAGTGGCGGGACCGCTGCGGATTCGAACCGCATTCCACGGGTCCCCTGGCTTCACGGATAGGCTATCTCTCTTTCACGCGCGGGTCAAGGCGGCGGGTGCGCGGGACGCGGCAGTCGCGCGGGACGCCGTGCCGCTCGGACGGTTCCGCGGCGCGGCCCCGTTCAAGCGGCGCCGCCCCCTCAGAGCCCGAGCGCGCGGAGATAGGCGTAGAGCGCCATCTTGCCGCGCATGGTCTGCTGGGGCGTGAACTCCGAATGCGCCCAGACCCAGCGCGTGTTGAAATAAAGCTCCGCCCTCGGCCAGGACGCGAGCGCGGGATATCCCCGCGCGGCCATCCAACCCGGCTTGGCCATGATCATGCTCCCCCAGTCGTCGACGTTGAGGTAGGGCGTATGGCCCGGATGGAGGCCCGGCGTCCCATCCCGCCTCCCCGAGGTGTAGGCGTTCTCGACGCTCCTCAGCCCGGCGAGCGGAGTGCCGGCCGTCGTCATCTGGATCATGTTGAGGGGATTCCGCCCGAGCCCCCAATCGGCCTCGAGGAGAAGGGCCCGGAGGAAGCCGTCGCGCTCCTCCCCCGGCGAGAGGAGCGCGTGCGCGAGGATGATGCGATGGACGTTCTGTTCGGTCTGGAAGTACCAGGTCGCGGGATCGGTGGTCCGCCTGGATGCGCGACGCGAAGCGAAGGCGGCCTGCGCCTTCGCCGCCTTGATCACGGACGCGGCCATCGCCTCCTTGAGCCCCGGGATCGATGGCTGCCGCGCGGAGAAGAGGTACCCCGCCGTCGCCCATCCCTGATCCGAGGCGAGCGAGACGGGATCGGTCTTCCCGTCGGCGGCTCGCGCGTGCGCGGCGACCGCTTCCTCGAAGGCGCGCTCCCCCGTGAGATCGAAGAGGTAGGCCGCGGCGGTCATCCTGAAGTCCGCGCCCCGCATGGCGGTATCGCCGACGTTCTGGACGGCGTCGAGCTCGCGGTCGTTCCGGCCCTCCGCGTAGTCCCATGCCTTTCGCGCCTCCGCGAGGTAGCGGTCGCGGAGGTCGGCCTTTCCCGCGATGCCGAGACAGGAAGCGAGCATCGCCGCGTTGGCGGCGTTCGCCCAAGCCGCGAGCGTGGTGGCGTCGGCTTGGTACATGACTTTCCGCTTATCGGGATTCGTGAGCCCGGGGGAGTATCCCTCGCCCGCGCGCAGCGAGAGCCAGAAATCGACCTCGTTCCTAGCCTCGTCGATGAGGTCGGGAACGCCGTTGCCGCTCTCCGCGATGCCGGTGTCGTCGTCGGAAGGGGATCCACGCGTCACGTAGTACGGAAGGAGGAGATCGTAAATGATCGAGACGTGGCCGAGATGCCTGTCCCAGTCGAGCGCGTCCGCGTGCCCTCCCCGCGCGTTCCCGTTCTCCGGCGCGCCGGGCTTCACGTACTTCGCCCATTTATCCGCGGGATCCCAGGGATCGCCCGGCGCGAAGGTCTTCCATTCGGGATGGTTCGGGCTCATCGTCGTGATGAGTATCTTCGAGCCCTTCCCCGAACCGTCAGGCGCGAGGCTCGGTTGCCGCGGGACAGGACCGACTCGATCGCCCACGGGCTCGCCCACGCGCATGTAGTAGAAGCCGCGGAGGCTGACCGCGAAGGGGTCACGGTAGACTCCCTCCGCGATGGCGAAATCGCGGCTCGCTCCCAGGCCCTCGATCGAGACGCGGTAGCGTCCGGGCTTCTCGGGAGCCGCGAAGTCCGCTATCCAATCCACTGAACCCGTGAGGTCGTAGCCGGGGAATTCCGCCGTCCGCTCCTGAGCGCGTTTCGCTCCGCGGACTACCCTCCCCGCCTCGACTGACTCACCCGTGGAAACGTCGACGAGGAATACGCGGACGCCTTCGAAAGACGAGTAGTCGCGCGCGCCGCCGTCCCCCATCCAATGGTAGAGGTCGCAGGCGAGCCGGGGGAAGCCGATCGGATACCCCGCGAGGTTGACGTGGATCGCCTCCGTCGCCGATCGCTCGGGATCGAATTTGAACTCGATTTTCTCGACGCCGAGTGGACCCTTCGAACGGAGGACGTAGCGTTTACCCGCCTCGAGGGGATAGGGCAGTCTCAGGTAGAGGACGTGGCCGAGCGGCGCCTCGTAGCGAAAATCGTTCTTGGTGGTATCCCAATCGAGCTGGGCCATTCCTGTTATTTTCGTCTTGCGATGCACGGCTGCGGCCGGCTTGCCGGCGCCGGAATAGGCGGAGGCTTCTTTCGAGGAGAGGATCCACGTCTTCGGGTCCGTCGCGATTTTGAGGTCGAGCGGCCCATACGAGACGACGCGGTTATCGGATGTGGCGAACTCGTTCGTGTAATCCGGCTCGTAGCCGGGCGCGTCCTCGGCGAAGACGACCTCACCCTCCAAGAAGCGGAGAACGAGGTAGTCCCGATCGAGCGTTTCGAGGCCGAGGAATTTGGCTGCGCGGGGCGCGGCCGCGAGGGCTGCGTTCGATGCCATGACGATCGCGAGTATAACGCGGATCGCCATGGATGCGCTCGGGGATAAGGGCGTATTCGCGGGTTTCATGCGGTAAGTATACGCCTTCTCAGGCTTTTCCACCGAGCTTGCCGATTGCAGCGTCTTGCGGGGGGCGAGGAT
>CAZIEI010000101.1:0-4671 GCA_964538705.1 uncultured Spirochaetales bacterium
GACGACGCGGGGGAGCTTGGAACCTTCCTCGAGCTTTTGCCTCCAATCCCTTCCGGGGTTCTGCACCTCGGAGGGCGAGACGCCCACGGCGTGGTACACGTGCGAGGCCGTCTTCAGGTTCTCGTACACCTGGGTGAAGTCCATGAGGCTATTGCATATGCTCATGATCCGGGTCACCCCGGCCGCCTTGGCCTGCTGGCAGACGATGAGCTGTTCGATCGGGTCTTCAAAAATCAGCCCGATGTGGGCGTGCGAGTCGAAATACTGCATGGTGCTTCCAAAAGAAAGTGATAGGAGTCCCTATACGGGACTTATGAGTGAATTTAACACACTAGGGGGGCCGCGTCAAGGAAAAAGGGGTATGTCGATTTGCCGGTAGCTGTTGGATGGATGACATACTGAGGCGATCCGCCCTGCCACCCGCCGACTATTTGTCGGCCGCCGACTATTTGTCGGCCGCCGACTTTTTGTCGGCCGCCGACTATTTGTCGGCCAGGCCCTTGGCGATGAACGAGGGGTACGCTCCCTTGCGGGCGTTGGCGCCGAAGAGGAATTGCCGGATCACGAGGCCGTCGATGACGGAGAGGATGAAGGCGGCCTTTTCTTTTCTTTTTTTCGAGATATCCAGCCGCATGAATTCCTTCACGATGAGGACGCCCCAAGCGCGGTAGCGCATCGCGACGCGCTTGCGGACGGTGCGGTTGCCGCGGGCCGCTTCCAGGAGGAGGTGGGCGTGGATGCCGCCCCGCATCCTGTCCGCCAATACCATGTTGAAGAGCTGTTGGAGTATGGCCAGCGGGTCGTTAAGGCTCCGGTCCCGTATGAGCTCCACGAATTCCGTGGTGACCCCATCCATGTGCCGGTCGGCTATGGCGAGGAGGAGGTCCTGCTTCGTGGGGAAGTAATAGTACAGGGTTCCGCGGGAAAGTTTGGTCTTGAGGGCGATGTCCATGAGGCTGGTGTTGTCCACGCCGCGGCGCGAAATGAGGCGTTCGGCGGATTTGAGGATTTGTTCGCGTACGTCGTGGCCGGGTTTCGTGGATGCCATGTGGATCGATGAGAAGAGTACACAAGGGGAGGAAGCCACGCAAGGGAACCGCGGCTTTCCCTGGGCGTTTTTTCGGGCCTAAGATCCCGCCTCGCTGTCGGTCGGCTAACCGACAAAAGTCCTTGCCAGATTCGAAGAAGGATGCTATTGTTTGCCCGAAGAATACTCTGTCGGTCATATGACCGACAGAGGGCGCCCATATTGTCAAACATAGACAACTACTCCGCAGGGGACTGCGGATCACGAATATCGAGCGGAATCGATGAATACCCGCTCGGCTTCAGGAGGACGTCGATGAAAGAACGGAAACCTTGGCTCATATTGGATGAATTCCGGGGGAGCGCTTTCTCGGGCGAGTGGCCGACGTTGCCCGAGCTCTTCGAGATCAGCGCGATGAGGTTCGCGGAGCGGCCCTGCTTCACCATCTACGAGGGCGGCAGGCAGAGCCTGACCTACGCGCAGGCCCTCGCGATTATCAAGCGCGTCGCGGGCCGCCTCGCGGAGCTCAAGGCGAAGCCGGGGATGAACGTCGCGCTCACCGGGAAAAACTCGCCCGAATGGGCCGTGGCTTACCTCGCCATCCTCTTCGCGGGCTGCACCGTCGTGCCCTTGGACAACCAGCTCAGGACCGAGGACGTCGCGACTTTCATCCGGGCATCCGGGGCGCGCTTCCTCTTCTGCGACGAGGAGAAGTACGACGCGATCGACGAGAAGGCACTCGGGCTCGAGGGCAAGTTCTCCCTGCATCCCGCCAAGCCGGGCTACGTCTACGGCCTCTCCGGAAATTATGCCCTCGCCGACGCGCAGTCACGGGTCGTGGACGAGGAGGATCTCGCCGCGATCATGTACACCTCCGGCACCACGGGTGATCCCAAGGGCGTCATGCTCAGCCACAGGAACCTCGTGGCCGACTGCTTCCTCGCGCAATCCAATCTCGATATCCGGCATACGGACGTCTTCTACGCCCTCCTTCCCATCCACCACGCGTACACCATGCTCGCCGTCTTCATAGAGGCCATCTCGGTGGGAGCGGAGATCGTCTTCGCGAAGCGGCTCGCCGTGGCCCAGCTCCTCAAGGACTTCCGCGAGGCGGGCGTGACCATGTTCCTGGGCGTGCCCCTGCTTTTCAACAAGCTCATCGCCGGCATCATGGGCAAAATCAGGGAGAAGGGCGCCTTCGCGTACGGCCTCATCCGCTTCCTCATGCTCGTCTCCGGGGCGGTGAAGCGCCTCACGGGGATCAACCCCGGCAAGCGGCTCTTCCGCTCCGTGCTCGAGAAGGCCTCCCTCTCTTCGCTCCGCATCTGCATCTCGGGCGGCGGGCCCCTCGCCCCGGAGGTCTTCGCGGACTACAACCGCCTGGGGCTGGATTTCATCCAGGGCTACGGCCTCACCGAGACTTCCCCCATCCTCACCCTGAATCCCGTCGAGCATTATAAGCCCGCGTCCGTCGGGAAGATCGTCGCGGGGGCCGAGATGCGCGTCCTGGAGCCGGACGCCTCGGGGAACGGCGAGCTCGTGGTCAAGGGGCCCATGGTCATGCGGGGCTACTACATGAACGAGGCCGCGACGCGCGAGGTCTTCACCGAGGATGGGTGGTTCAAGACGGGAGATGTTGGCAGCATCGACAAGGAGCGCTACGTCTACCTTTCCGGGCGCGCCAAGAACGTGATCGTCACCGAGGGCGGCAAGAACGTCTATCCTGAGGAGATTGAGAACGCTTTTCAGCTCTACCCCGAGATCGAGCAGGTCATGGTGCGCGGCTACGTCGAGGACGCGGCGCTCAAGACCGAGGGCATTGAGGCGCTCATATTCCCGTCGGAGGACTACTTCAAGTCGATCGCGGCCGAGGCGCTGCCCGCGCGCGAATCCATCCTCGGGCGGATCTCGGCCATCATCGCCGAGGTCAACTCCAGGCTCCTCGCGTACCAGCGCATCGGTCGCCACGCGGTCCTGGAAAAGCCGCTCGAGATGACGACCAAGAAGACCGTGAAGCGTTTCCAGGTCAAGGAGAACGTGGCATAACGGAATCCCGCGAAACCGTCTTCGCCTCAGGCGAGGAACATGAGCGCCGCGCCGGCCACCGCGAGCACGGCTCCGAGGGCGTCCCGCGGCCGGATCTTCTCCTTGAGGAAGAGCGCGGAGAAGGGCAGGATGAGGATGGGCGTCATCGAAATAAGCGTCGAGGCGACACCCGCCTTCGCCCTCGTTACGGCGAGGAGTGAAAGGCTCACGCCGATGACGGGGCCGCAGACGGCACCAGTCGTAGTGAAGAGCATGCCCCTGCCGTCCCCGAGGGCGGCCGCCACCGGTTTCCATTTCCTCGTCGCTGAATAGAGCAGGGCGAACCCGGCGAGGCCCGCGGCCACCCGGATCTGCGACGAGTGGAGGACCGGGTAGGCTCCTCCTCCGTCCGCGGCCATCCCGTATTTGCTCAGGATGAGCCCGCAGGCCTGGCCGAGCGCGCCCCCGAAGGCGGAGAGGATGCCCCCGACAGGGTGGCCGAGCCTGAGGCCACGGCCGTCGCGCTTCATGACGACGATCGAGATGCCGGTCCCGATCAGGGCCATTCCCGCGAGGCCGAGAAGCGAGATGCGCTCCCCGAAGATGACGAGCCCGAGGAGGGCCGTGATCGCCGGAGCCGACGCCATCACGAGCATCGAGACGCGGGATCCGACGAGGAGGAAGGCCCTGAACAGGAAGAAATCCCCCATCGTGAAGCCGACGAGGCCGGAGGCGCTAAGCCAGATCCATTGCCTCGGCGCGGCTCCTGCCGGGAAGGGGTTGCCCGTTCCCAGCCACGCGGCGATGGAGAGGAGCGGGAGCGCGATGGCGAGCCTCAGGATGTTGACCGCGTCCGAGCCGACGCGCTTCCCCGCCGTCTCGAAGCTCATCGCGGAGAAGGTCCAGAAGAAGGCCGTACCGAGCGCGGCGACCTCGCCGAGGTATCGGAATGAGTGCATGAGTAGATTGTGCGACGACGCGCTCGCTCGCGCCTAGCCTCCCGTTCGGGCGGATATCCCCAAGCGGGCGATCCCCGGCAGGGAGGCTCGGCCGCGCGGGTTTGCATTCTATTCGGACGGGGTTTATGATATGCGCACCATGGCGAACGACGGATCGGAACGACGGGCCTTTCCCCGGTTCAGGGTGAGCCTCTTCATCAGGCTCAGGATGGGCGGCGAGCGGATCGTGGCCGCGAGGATGCTGAACATAAGCATGAACGGGCTCAAGTGCGTCGCCGACGAGGACATCGAAGCGCCCGCGGACGTCGTGGCCATGATCAACGTGCCCGGCGTTTATCCCATCGAGGCCGAGGGGCGCATCGTCAGGAAGGACGACGGCCCTGGGGGTTACGAGATAGCGATAGCCTTCCTGAGGATTGGACCCGAAGACGTGCCGGTGCTCGAGCAGTTTCTCATCGGCGTCCAGAAGTAGGGTTCTCGCCCGGAAGCGCCGTTATTCAGCCATAATTTCGCGATGTTCAGGGGCGATGCTTGCATCGCCCGCTGCCGCACCTGCACCCAACAACTGAACGGGCGGAGCAAGCTCCACCCCTGCATCGCGACATCGGCTGCTAAAGTTCCCCATCCTGCAGCCACGAGGTCCGCTGCTAGGCAGCGCCC
>CAZIEI010000101.1:4681-8883 GCA_964538705.1 uncultured Spirochaetales bacterium
CCCGAGCTGCCCCCGGGCGAAAGGAGCTCGTCCCCATGGTCGACGCCCGTCATACCGCGAAGCCCATTCTCCTCGGCGCGGTGGTCCTTCTCGCGGTCCAAGCGGCGAGGGCCGGCCTCCTTCTGGGCTTAGAACGGATTTTCTCTCCGATGGGGCTCTCGCCCCTCTTTCTCCGCGCGTTTTCCTTCAGCGTCATCGTCGCCGGATTCTGCCTGGTGGCCAAACCCGGGCCCGCCGCGATCGGGCTCCGCTCCCCGCGGAGGGGCTTCCTCTCCCTCGGGGGCACCGCGCTCTCGGGTTCGATCTGGCTCGCCTTTCTCGGCGTATCCGCGTATTTCGGGGCCGCGGCGTTCGCTGAGAAGGCATTCTCGGGGATCGTGGTGGCTTTCGCGGAGGAGGCCCTGTGCCGCGGCCTCATCTGGGGCGCCGTGGAGGATACCTGGGAACGCCCCGACGGGGCGGGCGGGCGGGGAGGCGGCGCATTCGCGGCCTTCGCCGCGACGACGGTTCTGTACGCGTTCTGGCATCTCGGTTATGCCGACATCGTGGCGGCCGGCCTCGGATGGCCGGGAGCGCACGCCAGCGGCCGGCTCGCGCTCGCGCTCGGGGGAAGGGCCATCGCGGCGCTCGTCCTGGGCGCCCTCGCGGGAGGCGCGCGGGCGGGGACGGGATCGATCTGGATGTCCTTCTTTATCCACGGGACCTGGAACATCATCGATCCTTGATCCGGGGGGAGCACTCCGGCATTCGTCCCTTTGAAAAGGCACTGGGTATCGAGTATCTTTAGGGAATGAAAATCCCTCTCTACCCCGAGTTCGCCCCCATCGACGTGTCGATGCGGAACGAGCTGTATCCGGCCCTCAACATGCTCACGGACGGCATATCGGAGTTCACCTTTTCCGGCCTCTACCTTTTCAGGGACAGTTATAAGTACCGGATCTCCCGTATTCCGGGAGTGACCTTCGTGATTTCCGGGATCAAGGCCGGTGAGACGTTCTTCTACACGCCCTGCTGCGTCCCCTCCTGCGACATGGTCGGGAAACTCCTCGAATCCCACGACTACTACCGGCACCTCACGGACAGGCAGATCGAGGAGCACCGCATCCGCCTCGAGTGCAACGGGCTCTCCGTCTTCGAGGACCGGGACCAGTTCGACTACCTTTACGAACGCAAGGACCTCGCGGAGCTCTCCGGAAAGACCTACCACAAGAAGCGGAACCTCGTGAACGCCTTCGTGTCCTCGTACTCCTACGAGCAGAAGCCGCTCGACCGATCGACGCTTCGCGACGCCGTCTCCGTGCTGGAGGCCTGGCACGAGCGCAGAGGCGAGGGCGACTACAAGGCCGCGCGCGAGGGCCTCGAGCTGTTCGAGACCCTGGAGCTCCGCGGAGCCGTCTACTACGTGGACGGCCGGCCCGCCGCGTACTGCCTGGGCGAATCCCTCGGCAAAGGGAAGATCTTCGCCGTGCACTTCGAGAAGGCCATCGAGGATTACAAGGGCATCTACCAGTTCATCAACCAAGCTTTCGCCCAGACCCTCCCCGCCCACTTCAAGCACATCAACCGCGAGCAGGACCTGGGCGACGAGGGCCTGAGGCAGGCCAAGATGACCTACCGGCCCTCGGGCTTCGTGCGCAAGTACCGCGCGCTCAAGGACGAGGCGGCCCGTGCTCTCCTCGCCGCCCAGGAGAAGTCCCCAGAGGACCGCAGCCTCCAGGGCGATCTCTGCGACGAGGGCCTCAAGAAAACGGGCTAGGGCCGGAGAAGGGGGACATCATGGCTATTTCGAGAGCGCGTTCAAGGCGCGGAGCATCCGCGGCCGCATCGAGCACGTCGATCATGATCGCCGCGGAGGTGTCCCTGATCCTCGCATCCGGAGCACTCGTCTTTTCATGCGCGTCTTCCGCGAATTCGAAGGTCAATCCCTCATCGGCGTTCATGCCCGGCTCCTTCGAGCCCTCCTGGTCCGACGAATTCGACGGCGCATCTGTGGACGCGTCCAAGTGGTTCGTCCTCAACCGGCACGACCAGTACTGGCCCGAGACGCCCTGGCGCCGTAACTACAAGGCCGCGAACGTCTCCATCGCCGACGTCCCGGGGGCGGAGGGGCGCGCGCTCAGGATCGCCACCGTGAAGGACGGCGAGGGCTGGTCCACGGGCGCCCTCGTTACCAAGGACTACGGAAAGCCCGCGCGCTTCGAGCAGGCTTTCGGTCGCTTCGAGGCCCGCGTCAAATTCCCTTCTCGGCAGGGGCACTGGTGCGCGTTCTGGCTCATGTCCGACAGGGTGGGCGATGTGAACGGGAGCGGGCGCGATGGCACCGAGATCGACATCATGGAGAAGTCGCGCCTCGGCGATTGGATCAACCATGCCCTGCACTGGGACGGGTACGGGAGCGCCCACAAGAGCGCGAGCCGCGACGTGAGGGGCAAGGGTTTGAATGACGGCGCCTGGCACGTATTCCGCCTGGACTGGTACCCTGACCGATACGTATTCTTCGTCGACGGCAAGGAAACCTGGAGGACAGCCGACGGGGGCGTCTCGCAGTCCGCCTCGCATATCCTCCTCACGGAGGAGATCGGAAACTTCGGGACCGGGCCGGACGCCTGGGGCGGAGGGCCCATCTCGGCGGCCGCCCTGCCGGACTACTTCTACGTCGACTGGGTCCGGGTCAGCGCCTGGGTTCCCGAGGCGAAATAGCTCGGCGCTCGTACATCCTCCCTACGATGAGGGCCGTGAGCTCGTTGGCCATGAGCTCGTGCACGTCGACGCGCGGATGGCCGGGCGCCCAAGCCTTGAAGACGTACCGCTCGATCAGGGAATCCGACGCCATGAGCTCGGCCACGGCGCCGTCGAAAGCCGCGCGGAGCTCGGGCGATTCCTCGTAACAGCGCATGCCGCCTATCACGCAGAAAATGACCGCGCCGGGATAGCGGGCTCGTAGGCCGCGGATGAAATCGAGGTAGCCTTCCTTGAAGTCGGCGGGGAAGGGCCTCCATTGCGACTTGGGGAATCCGAAATCGTTCTGGCCCATGTTGACGACCACGGCGTCCGGGGCCGGTCCGGAGAAGTCCCATGCTTTACCGGCGGGATCGCAGTAGAGCTTGTCCCATATCTGGCTCATGACGCGCGGATCCCAGCTCTCGCGGATTCCGATACCGGATATCGAGATCGATACCGCCTCCGCGCCGAGGTTGCGGGCGGTCACGGCTCCGTAAGATCGCCAGTGGTTGTGGGTCGAGAGGTCGTCGTACTGGTCGTCCGCGGGGTCCTCGTCGCAGGCGCCCGCCGTTATGGAGTCTCCGTAGAATTCCAGCCTGAGCGCGCGCCGCGGCGGCTTGGGCAGGATCTCCGCTCCCCGCTCGAGGAGGAGGCCGAGGAAGGGCGCCCATCCCATCGGAGCCTCCGAGCGTTTGGCGAGGACGAGTTCGTGCCTGCCGGGCCCCAGCGCGTCGGAGAAGACGTACGCGTTCTCGTCGCCGTCTCCGACCTTGAGCATCGCGCCCTTGCCGTCCACGAAGGCGTTGACGAAGCAGCGGTCGCGAGCCTTCCCGAAGAGGAAGGCGAGCTTCGACCCCGTGAAGGAACAGCGGAGCTCCGTACCCGGCCAGATGAGGACGGGAGCGGCGGGATCGGACCAGTCTATCCGTCCGGTCCATTCGAACCCCGGGTGGCCGGGTCCGACGAGCGAGGCTCCGCTCGGGCGCGCATCGAGTCTCGGAATCACGGGCAATGGCATCGTCGTCTCCCTCGCGGACAGGAGCCCGCGGGCTCGCGTTCGCGGAGCGAGCCGTCGAATAGCATCGAGCCTAGGATCGGCTCGCTAGAATTTCCTGTTCGTCACGAAATCGAGGAGGTCCTTGAGCGCGCGCTTGTGCTCCTCGTCGCCAAAATCCAAGGCGTCCAGGGCGTCATCGGCCTCGCGGGACATGCCGGCCAGGATCGCCGCGATGCGTTCCCGGCCCCCGCGGGCGTCGAAGAGCTCCCGGATCTCCCGTATCTGGGCCTCGCCGGATGCGCTCGATCCGACGTAGGAGGCGATTTTTCCGCGCTCGCCCTCGGGAAGGGAGTCGAGGAGGGCGCGGATGAGGAGGGTCTTCTTCCCCTCGCGGAGATCCGAGCCCACGGGCTTCCCGAGGTCGCGCTCGTCGCCGAACATTCCGAGCTCGTCGTCCCTGATCTGGAACGCCATCCCCATCAGT
>CAZIEI010000101.1:8893-12181 GCA_964538705.1 uncultured Spirochaetales bacterium
TTCCCCGAGCCGCGAGAGCCCCTCGAGGTCCTCGGGGGCCTTTCCCGCGAGCATCGCTCCCGCCATGAGCGGTAGCGAGAAGCTGTACCTTCCGGTCTTGTACCGGTAGAGGTCGAGGATCTCCCGTTCCTCGGGTATCTCCCCGCCCGCTCCCGAGAACACGTCCCGCATCTGCGCGAGGCCGACGGTGATGATCTCCCGCGAGCAGAAGGAGAGGAAGCCCGGGGGCGGATCATCGAAGGAGAGGAGGTCGAAGCCGAGGAAGAAGGCGATATCCCCGCCGCAGATGCCCATCGACTCTCCTTGATGGTAGGGGTCGGCGAGGCCCTCGCGCTCGGCGAGGCCGGCGTACTGATAGAAGAGGCTCGGCTCGCCCCTGCGGGTCCGATCCCGGTCCATGATGTCGTCATGGACGAGGAAGGCCGATTGGAATAGCTCCATGGCCGCCGCGCACCGGAGCGCGTCGTCGTCGCGCGATCCTCCGCAGAGCCCGTGTCCGAGGAGGACGAGGCCTCCTCGGATCATCTTGCCGCGCGAGCAGAACGCGCCGAGGCGGCCGACGGCGTCCCTTCCCCACCGTTCGATGAAGGAGTAGCGGTCGGCCATGTCTCCGAGGTATCCGGACATGAAGGCGGCGATGCGTTTCTTTGCGTCCTGGAAGTATTGCACCGCGAGGATCCTCCCGATATCGCGATCGTCGCGGCATTTATAAACTATTTTCCGGGGGAAGCATAGATCGATCCCCGGGAATCGGCGGGCTTCCCTCCTCCCCGGACGTGTTGCGGGACGGAGGTCAGCGGACCTCCCTCAGGTAGGCGACGATCTCGTCCTCCAGGACCTGGGGCGTGGACGCGGAGGAAACCACGAGGGCGCGGTGGAGCGATCCGAGGTCCAGGCCGAGGCCCTTCAGCGCCTCGAGATCCTCGACGAAGAATGTCCTGCCGTCCTTCCTGGACAGGCGCTCGTAAAGCCTCGCGGCGTTCGAGGATTCCCTGTCGCCCACCACGAAGCTCGCGTCGCAAGCCGCCTGGAGGGCGAGGGCTTCCTGTTCCTTGAGGCTCGTCACCGGGCATATGGAATCGAAGGAGGAGGCCTCGTATCCCGCTCCCGCGGCCGCCTCGAGCGTCGCGATGGCTCGTTGGAAGAAATCCCTGTTTCCCGTGGTCTGGGATACGACGAAGACCCCGTGGCTCGATGCCGCTCGGAGCTTGGTTTCCAGCGATGCCGCGAGAACGCGGAGGTCTTCTTCGGTCTCCACGACCTCGCAGTGTTCGGCGTAGCTCTTGAGGCCCGTTACCTCGGGATGCCGCTTCTTTCCGGTGATGACGACGAAGAAGCCCCTACGAGAGTACTCGAGGATTTTGAGCTGGACCTTCTTCACGTTCGCGCAGGTGAGATCCACTACGACGTTCCGTTTCCTGAGAACGGCCTCCTCTTCCCGCGCGATCCCGTGGGTGCGTATGGCGACGAGCTCGCCCTCTGGGATGGCTTCTACGCTCTTGGCGGTGATGACGTTCCTTGAGGAAAGAAGGGATATGTACCGGGAGTTGTTGATGAGATTCCCGTAGACGTAAATGACGCCGTTATGGCGAGAGCTCTCCAGGAAGAGATTCCGCTCCGCTGATTTCACGCCCGGACAGAACCCCGAGTTCTTCGGAACCACGACTTCCATGCCGTCAGTATAGCATTCATGTCTGAGTGATTCGAGCGGGGCAGGGGCCCTTTCCCCCTGAAGGGGATTACGCAAAAAAGGATGCTGAACATAAAAAAACCGCGCCCCTTTCGGAGCGCGGCCTTTGAATCGGCCCAAAAGCCCGATCCTTCGTACTTATTTGTTCATGAGCTCCGCGAAGAGCGGGATGATGTGCGCCTTGGCGATCACGGGGGCGAAGAGCGTGGAGACGAGGGACATGACCGTGATCAGGGTGTTGATGGACGGGCCGGCGGTGTCCTTGAAGGGATCGCCGACGGTGTCGCCCACGACCGCCGCCTTATGGGCGTCGGAGTTCTTGCCGCCGCAGTTGCCGGACTCGACGTACTTCTTGGCGTTGTCCCAGAGGCCGCCGGCGTTCGACATGAAGAGGGCGAAGACGATGCCCACGAAGATCGCGCCGCCCAAGAGGCCGCCCAAGGCCTCGGGCCCGAGGACGAAGCCGACCACTAGGGGTATCACCACGGCCAGGACGGCCGGCATGATGAGGGCCTTGAGGGCGCCGTCGGAGGCCATGCCCACGCAGCGGGCGTAGTCCGGGGTCTCGGTGCCCTTGAGGATGCCGGGCTTCTCCTTGAACTGCCTGCGGATCTCCTCGATCATGCGGAAGGCGTTCTTGTTCACGGCGATCATGAGGAGGGCCGAGAAGACGGGCGGGATGAAGCAGCCGAGGAGGATGCCGCCCAGGACCATCGGGTTGAGGAGCGAGAGGTCGAGGGACGCTCCGCCCGGGAGATAGCGCTCGATGACCTCGCGGTAAGCAGTGAAGAGGGCGAGGACCGTGAGGGCCGCGGCGCCGATGGCGAAGCCCTTGGTGATGGCCTTGGCGGTGTTGCCCGCCGAGTCGAGGACGTCGGCGGTGTCGACGACGGAGGCCGGCATGCCGGACATCTCCGCGACGCCCTTGGCGTTGTCCACGATGGGGCCGTAGGCGTCGTTGGAGACGACCACGCCGGTGAGCGAGAGCATGCCGACGGCCGCGATGCCGACGCCGTAGACGCCGGAGAGGCCGAAGGCCTGGGCCACGAAGAAGGCCGTGAGGCTCGCCGCCACGATGCCGACGATGGAGGGCACCATGGAGATGAGACCGTAGCTCATGCCGTTGAGGATCGTGAGCGCGGGGCCGGACTTGGAGATCTCGGCGGTCTTGCGCACGGGCTTGAAGCTGTCGTCGGTGAAGTAGTCCGTGGTGAAGCCCATGATGACGCCGATGGCGAGGCCGGAGACGGTGGCGATGAGGGCGCCGATGTTGAGCTTGAAGACCAGGAAGACGACCGTGGCGATCGCCGCGAAGATGAGGCAGGAGACCACGGTGCCCATGTTGAGGGCGGTGCCGGGCTTGCCCTTCTTGCCGACGCGGACGAGGTTCACGCCCAGGAGGCTCGACACGATGCCGATCGAGCAGAGGATGAGCGGGAGGATCTCGAACATGGTCTTGTCGGCTGCTGAACCGCCGAAGACGGCGCCGGCGCCGAGGAGCATGGCGGCGATAGCGGAGGCCACGTAGGAGTCGAAGATGTCCGCGCCCATGCCGGCCACGTCGCCGACGTTGTCGCCGACGTTGTCCGCGATGACGG
>CAZIEI010000102.1:0-12109 GCA_964538705.1 uncultured Spirochaetales bacterium
ATTCCGCCCGCCTCGATCTCCGCGGGGTAGAGCCCCCGCGCGATGGTCTTGGCCCGCTCCGCCGTCTCTCCCGCGGCGCGCACGAGGGCGGCCGCCGCCTCGGCCTCGGAGCTGCCCTCGCGGCGGAGGGCGTACTCGATCCTGGCGGCGACGACGCCCATGCCGGCGATATCCTGGCAGAGGTTGTCGTGGATGTCCATCCCGATGCGCTCCATCACGCGGTTGGAAACGGTGATGAGCTCGCGCTCCAGGGCCTTGCGCTCCTTCATCTCCTCCCTGAGCTGGACGTTCGACGCCGAGAGCTCCGTGGTCCGGCGCTTCACCTCGAGCTCGAGCCTGCGCTCGCGGTCCCGCTCCGCGGTCATGAGGGTCGCTCCCTTGAGGGCGCTCGAGACCTGGTCGCGGAGCGCCCCGTATACGCGCTTGTCCTCGGCGTCAGCGGTGCAGATGAGGTAGCCGATGCGCTCCCGCACGAAGCGGAGGGGCTCGCAGACGTACGCCCCCCAGTCCGGCGGAAGGCCCCCCGGGACGAGCTCGCTCGTCCTGAAGACGGGGCCGCGGAGGCCGAATATCTCCGAGCGGCCGCCCGAGGACGCGAGGATGAGCCGCGACCAGGTCGGAGGCGGGGACTCCGCGCCCGCGGCGGCTCCCGGCGGCGCGGAGCCCGGGGCGAGCCCGGTCCCGCTTTCGTCGACCTGGCGGACGCCGCCGTCGGTTTCCGGGCCGAGCTTCGCGTCGGGCATGAAGAGCGCGAGCCAGCAGGCGGAGATGCCGAGCGCGCGCGTGCCGCGGGCCACGCCCTCGAGGATCTCCCCGAGAGCGAAGGATGAGACGAGCGAGGCTTCGATACCCCGGAGGATCGCCGCGTTGCGCTCCGCGGCCACGAGGCGCTGGGCTTGGTAGCGCGTCTCCCCTTCGGAGATGATGAGCCGGGCGCGATCGGCGATGGCGGCATCGCGCGGGACGGATCGGAGGTCAGCCGGGTTCCTGCCCTTCCTGAGCTCCGCGTCGACGAGGTCGGACAACTCTACGAGGGCTTCGCGTGCCGCGCGTCCGGCGTCGGCGGCCTTCGGTTTCGGGTTGAAGGCCTGCGCGTCGGCGTTGGGGCATCCGCAGGACTGGCGCAGGACGAAGGAGGCCCGGGGCGGCTTGGCCGGGGCGCGGGAGATGCCGATGAGGGGGGCGAGGCGGAGGACGGCCGAGCGGCCGAGCTCCTCCGCGGGCTGGTGCACGGTGGTGAGGGGCGGGGTGGAGATCCTGCTTTCCGCGGTGTCGTCGAAGCCCGTCACGGAGACCTCCCGCGGCACGTCGATCCCGAAGGCGGCGAGCGCGCGCATGGCGCCGAGGGCCATCTTGTCGTTGGCGGCTACGATGGCGTCCATCCGCTCGCCGGAGGAAAGGAAGGCGGACATGCGCGCCTCGGCGACGCTCGTCTGGAAGTCGCAGTGGAGCACGCGCGGCTCGGGCGCGCCCAGGGCCGCGGCGCTTCGGGCGAACTCGAGGCGGCGCGCCTCGGACTCGGCGTGGCCGCGGGGGCCGGCGAGGAAGAGGAAGTCGCGCCTCCCGTGCTCGCGGACGAGGTGCTCCGCGACGGCCTTCATGCCGCCCTCGGTCTCGATCCCGACCCAGGGGAAGCCGGGCACCTCGAAGCCCGCTGAGACGAGGGGGAAGGAGGCGAAGCGCCCGACGAAGCGGCGGAATTCCTCCGCGGAGATGTACATGGCGATGGAATTGGAGAGGACGATGAGGCCGGAGTGGCTCGAGATGCCGGCCAGGTCGAAGGCGACGTTGTCGATGTACTCGTTGACGAAGGGGCTGCCCAGGCGGAGGCCGCCGTGGAAGACCAGGGAGAGCCCGAGGCGATCCGCCTCCTCGCAGGCGCCTTTCCAAACGGCGTACTGATAGGGGTCGTCGATGCTCGCCGCGAGGAATCCGATGGAACGGCGCTTCCCGCCGGCCGCGCGCTTCATGAGACCATTATACCGGCAAGCGCGCCCGCGTGGCGACGGCCGGGCTCCGGGCGGGCGGCTGGGACCGGGAGCGTCCCGCGGCGGGTGTATACTATACCCCATGGACGCAAGAACGATCGCGATCGCCCTGGCAGCCCTCTGCGCCGCCTTTGCCGGCGCCGCTCCGATTCCCGAAGGGGCCTTCCTCCTCCCCGAGGGGATCTCCGCGGCGGGAAGCCCCTTCGACATGTCTTCGCTCAACGACAGGATCAAGGCGTCGAGGTCCAGGCTCGTCGTGGACGAGCGGGGCCGCTTCTCGCTCGACGGCGAGCGGCTCCGCCTCGTTGGCCTCAACAGGACGGACCTTCCTGCCAAGGGAAAGGCCGAGGGCGTGGCGGCGTGGATGGCGGCGATGGGCCTCAACGCCATCCGCTTCCACCATATCGACGCTCCTTGGTCCGCGTCCCTCCTCCCCGGATACGGGAAGTCGACCCGGACCCTGGACCCGGAGGCCCTGGATCGGCTGGACTGGTTCGTCGCCAAGCTCGAGGAGGCGGGGATCCTCGTGGACATGAACCTCCTCACGGGGCGGCAGTTCAGCTCCCTCGACGGCCTCCCCAAGGAGGTCGACGCGATCGCCGACTTCAAGGCCCGCCACTCGCTCGGCTTCTACTACCGGGCCGCGCTCGATCTCCAGAAGGAGTACGCGCGATCCCTCCTCGGCCACCGCAATCCGTACACGGGGAAGACCTACGCGAAGGATCCGCGCGTCGCTATCGTGGAGATCAACAACGAAAACGGTCTCGTCCAGTCATGGCTCTCGGGCCAGCTCGAGGTTCCGCCCCTGTTCACGGAGGGCCTCAAGCGCGAATGGAACGCGCGGCTCCTCGCGCGCTTCGGCTCGCGCTCAGGCATGTCGACGGCCCTTGGCCTGGGCTCGCCCGAGGGGGACGCTCTCGTTCGGGGAGAGGCCGGCGGATCCGAGTGGAACCTCGAACGCCACCAGGGCGCGTCCGCCGGGTTCAAGGAGGCGAAAGCGTCGGGGAAGGGGGCGCCCCCGGGCAAGGCCGCCACTATCACTGTGGAGAAGACCGGCTCGGAATCCTGGCACGTTCAGTACGTGCGGTCCGGCGTCGCACTGGAGGCGGGGAAGTCCTATACGCTCAAGCTCAAGGCGCGTGCCGATCCGCCGCGAAAGGTGACGGCCGACCTCTCCCTCTCGATCTCGCCCTGGTCCCGGGTGGCCCTCGGAGACGAGCTCTCCCTAGACCGCGAGTGGCGCGAGTTCTCCCTCACGACGCAGGTCCTCGTCGATGCCGCGCCGCGGGCAAGGATCAACCTCTCCGGCATGGGGCTCCTCAGGGGCCGCGTGGAAATCGGCGACGTGACCCTCGTCGAGGGCGGAACCGCCCTGGCCGAGGGAGCCGATCCCGCGAGGGGCACCATGGAGCTCCTCCCCGCGTCCCGCCGCAGTTCCCTGGGCGAGGCCTACCAGCGCGAGTTCATCCGCTTCCTTTACGAAAAGGAGGCGGCGTACTGGCGCGAGATGCGGCGCTTCCTCCGCGAGGACCTGGGCGTCGAGGCGCTCCTCTGCGGGACCATCGTCGGCTGCTCCTTCCCGAGCCTCATGGCGGAGTTCGACGTCGTGGACTCCCACGCCTACTGGAACCATCCCGCCTTCCCCTCGCGCGATTGGGACATGGCCGACTACTACGTCTCCAACGCGGACCTCGCTGCCGAACGGAACGGGGGGACCCTCTCGGGGCTCGCGCTCAAGCGCGTGGAGGGGAAGCCCTTCATGGTGACGGAGTACGATCACCCCTATCCGAACCGCTACGCCTCCGAGATGTGGCCCATGCTCGCCTCCTTCGCCTGCTTCCAGGACTGGGACGCGGTCTTCGGGTTCGTGATGGAGGGCGACGCCGCCGAGCGGCCGCGGATCGCGGGCTACTTCGACCAGAACCACAATCCCGCCAAGGCCTCCGCCCTTCCCCTGGCCGCGGCGGCCTTCAGACTCGGCCTCGTCTCCCCGGGCAAGGAGGCGCGTATCGTCGGCCTCGATCCCGAAGCCGAGGCCGCGCAGGTAGCGCGCGGATGGGCCTGGACCCTCGCGGACGCGGGCACCGCGGGCATGAAGCGCACCGAGGCGCTCAGGCACCGCGTGGCGATCAGGCTCCCCGGGATCGCCCCCCGCGAGGCGGGAGCCGCGCCCGCTACCGCGAAGATAATTGATGAGAATGAAATAATTTCCGACACGGGCGAGATCCTCTGGCGGCCGGCCGCCGCGGAGTGGAGCGTCCTCGCGCCCGGCTTCGTCGCGGGGGCTTTCTCCGCTCCCGCCCTGCGGCGCGAGGCGGGGGCCCTTTCGGCCGAAATATCCAAGCCGGAGGGGTTCCTCGCCTTCATGTCGATAAGCGCTCGGGAGGGCGGGAAGGCGCTCCTCTGGGCCTGCGGCTCCGCGGGCAACGCGGGCGAGGGCCTCCGCGTCTACGGCGCGAAGGAGACGAGGGGCGCCGCCTTCGGTCCCGGCGAGAAGCTCACCACGCGGGCGGATATGGGCGCGGGTCCGCCCTACGCGGTCGTTCCGCCATTCCGCGCGTCGCTCGCGGGCTTCACGTGGATGCCCGCGTTCCCGCGGGCATACGCCCTCGACGGGCGCGGACGGAGGAGGGGAGGGCCCGCGCCGGCTTCAGGCGCCGGGACGGCCGCGGGCTCGGGGGCGGCCTCCGTTTCCCTAGGCGGCGGCGCGCCGGGGTTCTGGTTCGTCCTCGCCGGGGAATGAGGGGGCCGCGGACTGCCCGAACTTGCTAAGCCTCATACCATGTACTATATTCCGTATGAAGGCATCTCCTATATAAAACCGTTTAATACCCCATTCTAGGAGGAATCATGAGAAAGAGCTTAATGAGGTGGACGGTCATCTTATCCGGAATCGCTTGCGTCCTTTCCCTTCTCGCCTGCGGACCGGCCTCCGGTCCGGTCGATTCCCCGGCTCCCTCGGCGAACGCCTCCGAACGCATCCTCCTCGATTTCGAGAACCGGGTGCGGATAGACAACGGACTGGAGCCCCGAGCAATCGGCGAGAGCCAGATCGGCGGGCTCGTGGAAGAGCTCCGGACGAGGCTCGTGGCCGCGAACCTCTACGGCGACGTGGATCCTGTCGCGGTCGTCCAGGAGATGGCGGAGCAGATCGGTCCCGCGATCGCGGCGGCGGGCATCCCCGCCGCCGAGGCCGAGGCGGTGTGCGCCCAGACGGTCGAAGCCGTCATCCTCATCGTCTCCAAGCCCGAATTCAACGACAGCCTCATCGCGTACGGCGGCTCGGCCGCGGAACTCGCGCAGGGGCTCAAGGACGCGGTGAGCGACTCGGCCCGGACCGCCGCCGCGGATATCGGCCTCTCGACCGCGCAGGCGGACGGCATAGCCGCCGCGATCGAGGCTATCGATCTCTCCGGCACGGAATCCGTGAACGGCGTCAGCGTCACGACCGACGCGCTCGGCCGGGCCGTCCTGGAGACCTACACCGGGTCGAATTCCGGGACCGCCTCCCTCGCCTACGATTACTCGACGGCGGGGAGGATCTCCGTGACCGGCGCCGTCGACGCCGCCTCGTCCTCCGCCGCGAGGGCCGTGACCGCCGTCACCTACGACTCGTCGGGCAGGGCCGTAGAAGTCTTGGTCCGGATCGGGAATCCGGCGTCGTCGTTCACGCCTTACCAGGCCGGGGTCGGATACCGCTTCGCCCTGTCCTACCCCTCGGCGACCGAGATCCGCTGCGCGGCCTCCATGGTCTTCGGGAACATGGCGACTTGGAACCTGCCCGGCATCCTCTCCCTCCGGAACATCGTCAAGGACGAGCGCGGGCGCCTATCCTCCGCCGTCTTCACGGCCCTCATGGACGACGGCCAGGAGGGGAACTTCCCCGGCGTGAACGTCTCCGTGGCCTACGGCGCCGCGGTATCCGGCCGGAGGTACGGCGTCTCCAACCTCCTGAAGCTCGTCCTCGGCGCGCTCTTCGACGACCGCATCCAGGAAGCCACTATCACGGGTTCGGTGACCTCGGGCGGGAACACGTCCTCCATGGCGGTGACCTTCGACGCCCTCGGCGACGTGATCGTGCAGATAGGCGCGCAGGGCATGGAAGATTCGGCGAGGCTCGCGCTCTCCCTCAGGAACCTCGCTATGTCCTCGGAGAGCATTGATGACGGCGTCGTCAGCCTCGAGACGGTCTCCTTCAATCCCGCTACGACGGCGGGCGGAGACACCGAGCTCATCGCCGCGGGTTCGGAGAACGGTACCGAGGCGTACAGCTCGAGGCTCATGTTCGACGGCGAGCTCCGCATGAAGGAATCCGCCTCCACGAACGACGGCGTGACGGACTCGACCGCCTATTCCTATGGCGTTTCCGCGGAAGGGGCGACCTGGGAGATGTATTCCTCGATGACCAGGATCGACGGCGCCCTATGCACGAGCGGTTCCGTCTTCGACCCCGTGAGTGGCCGTGAAACCGAGTATTTCCGAAAGACCGACCGTGCGGATAACTACGAGATGTTTCGGCGCTCGACGACCTACGATTCCCAGGGGCGCGTCGCATCCGAGAATTCGACCGATGAGACCCGGTATCTATCCGGCGGCGCGACCACCGGCGGGAGCAGGACGACCAAGGCCCTGGGATCCTATTCCTACGGGGCCGAGCTCACGACCTGCTCCGGGACAGTCGCGAGGGAGGAATGGATCCCCGATCCCCCTGGATTCGCGGTGAGCAAGACCGAATCCGGCGTCTTCGACGAATGGGGATACGATCTCCTCAGCGGGACGGTCGCGTACGCTTCGCAGCAAGGCGTTCCTTCCTTCTATTTCCTCGACGCGATCCCGCGGTCGAGCATCGAGAGCGCCGACGTAACGAGCGCGATGTTCGCGGCTGATCCGAGATCGAAAGAGACGTCGACCTCCGTTTTCCGGAACGCGGGCGGCGACCCGGTCGCGACCCTGGTCACCCGCTGGGAAGTCATGTCGTTCGGGGGGGACCCGCCGTGCGTCCTCGAGCTTTCCAAGGAGGAGACGCTCGCCGCCGCGCAGACGGTGAACGCGGGCGGGACCGTCGTAACCTTCACCCGCGGGATCAGGAGCGTCGTATACGACTCGAGCGGGTACACCATGGGCAATGTCAGGCGCTATTATAACGGCGCGACGCTCGTCGCGACGTGCACGTTTATGTACGAGTCGGGCGAGGTATGGACCCTGCCCTGAGCCGGCGTTTCCGGTAAGGCGAGGGGGCCGGCCGAATCGGGCGGCCCCCTTTTTCATTTCCGTTCGGTCGCGCGGACGCCGATCCGATCGCGCGGCCGCGCGCGCTTAAGCGGCTCGCCCCGCGACGAGCATCCTGTCCGCGCCTTTCTGCACCTCGTAGGGAACCTTCCGCTCCTCGCATTCGAATCCCGCATCCCGGACCGCGCGCTTCACCGCCGCCAGGTGGGGCGAGGGCTCCGCGTTCAGGGTCACGAGGGGGAAGACGCGCACTTCCTTCGCGACGCGGAGGAGCTCGAGGACGCCGCGGACGTGGAAGTCCTCCGTGAGGTGCGTTGAATAGAGGAAGAGGAAGTGCGAGACGAGGGCGAGGTCGAAGGACGCGTCCGGAAAGGGGAGGGCGGGGAGTCCTCCCGCCACGTAGCGGCCGGCGGCCCGCCCCTCCTCGTAGTCCCTGAGGAAGGCATCCATCGCGTTCCGCCGCTCGCGCTTCCAGGCGGCGAGGCTCGGGTAGCGGTTCCAGGTGAAATTCTTCGCATTACGCTCGACCTGGACGAAGCTCTCCTCGAAGGTCTCGTTTATCCTGCGCGCGATGGCTTCTCCCGCGCATTCGTAGAGAGGATCGACGGAGATAACGGTCCGCCCCGCTTCGGTCATCTCCGCGTTGAACGAGGCGGGACCGTCTCCGCATCCGAGGATGCGCTTCCCGAGGTCCGCCGCGCCGAGGTCGAACATGTCGCGGTATTCCGCGAAGGCCCGCCCCATGGGAATGATGCTCGCTAGTTCGTACGCCATGGTTCCTCCGGTTCCGGGTGCTCGCCGCCTTGGGCAGCCCGCTTCTATATATAGTAACCGTATGTTTCTGTCAATAGAAGCGCCGCGGAAGCCGGTGCCCGCCATATCGCTCCCGGGATGAGGGGACCGGCCGGGACGGACGGAGGGGAGAAGGGCGGGAGCCCTTTTCCCCTGAACTGCGGAAGGCTGAGGAGACGGGCGGGATCGATCGACGGGAATAAAACGGGGCCGCCCCTGAGGAGCGGCCCCGCAAAGAACGCGATGGACGAGGCTTTTTACTTCTTCTTCTTCGCGGCTTCGAGCTTGGCCTTGCGCTCGTCGATGATGGCCTGGACGCCGGAGTCCAGGAGGTCCTTGTAGCCGGCATTCCAAACCTTGTCGAAGTCGGCCGGCTTGGCGGTCACGGCCTGGACGAGGAGGTTGTTGCGCTTCTCCTGCTCCTGGGGCCCCATGCCTTCCTCGGAGGCGATCTTGCCCACGTTGAAATTGGATGTCACGCGGGACTGGTTGCGCTGGGTGAGGTAGGACTTCTCGATGTAGCGCTTGTCGACGCCGGCGTACGCGAGGGCGAGCGACTTGGCGTTGAGCTCGGGCTTGCCGAGGTCGAGGCCGTTGATCGTGATGGTGTAGTCGATGTTGTTGCCGCTGTTCATGATCTTCTCGCCCTTGACGGGGAGGGCCTTCACGGAACCGTCCGCCTGGGGCTCGTGGTGGACGCCCGGCTCGCCGATCTGGAGGAACCTGCGGTTCTCGAGCTTGGAGATCCAGTCGAGGTAGAGGAGGGAGGCCACGGGCTCCTTGTTGGTGTTGGGGAAGAAGACCTTGCGGTCGACGGGCGGGCTAAGGTACTTGCGGTACAGGCCCGCGTCGTTCTTGAAGCACTCGACGGCGATGAATCCGGCGTCGGGGCCGACGAGCTTCTTGAGATTGGCGTGGACGCCGTTATCGCCGTCGCGGTAGGGGATGTCCCAGTTGCCGATGTAGGAACCGACGTAGCCGGCCTTGATGAGATTGTCCTCGTCCTTGGTGCCGAAGGCGTAAAGCGGGAAATCCTTCCAGATGAGGCCGTCGTTGTACCACTTGTTGAGGACCTTGACTCCGTTCTTGTAGCCGGGCCAGAGGACGCGCCTGTCGTCGAAGCCGTAGATCCACATCTCCTCGTCGGTGATCTTGTTGGGTACGAAGGAGGTGGTGAGGATGTCGCCCCGCCAGCCGATGTCCACGCCGATGGAGAAGGGGATCATCTTGTCCGCGTCCGCCCCGAGGAGGGTCTTCGCGTTGTTCTTGAACGCGACGAGCATCTTCTCGAACTCCTGGAGGGTCTTGGGCTCCTTCATGTTGAGCTTCTTGAGCCAGTCCTCGCGCACGAAGACGCTGGTGCGGTTGTTGTGGAAGAGGAGGGCCTCGACGGCGTAGACCGTGCCGGCCTTGGGATCCTTGTCCCAATAGATGTTCTTGTCCCCGAGGAGGGCCCAGAGGTTGGGGAGGTTCTTCTTGTGCTTGGCGAGGTAGGGCGCCATGTCGATGACGCCGCCCATCTCGGCGTAGGTCTGGATGGTGGGGTAGCTGTAGGTGACGCAGACGTCGGGGGCGTCGCCGGCGGCGAGGAGGTTGTTGATCGCCTCGACCTCGGTCCAGCGGGGCACGCGCTTGTAGGTGACCGCCACGTTGTGGTCGCGCAGCATCCCCTGTTTGATGAAGTTCGTGAAGAAATTGTCCTCCGGCTTCGAGCCGCCGTCGTTCGAGCGGTCGTAGATCTCGACGGTGATGGACTTCGTCTCCTTGAACCTCCTGTTGACGAGCCCGTCCTGCGAGAACGCGAGGCCGGCCGCCAAGAGCATGACCAGGAGAACCGTGATAGCCTTCTTCATGCCATTCCTCCTTATCGATATGTATAGACACGCCGTGTCTAATTCGCTGTGGATCAGCCCTTCTCCGCGCCCAGGGTCACGCCAGTGATGAAATAGCGCTGCAGCCACGGGTAGATGACGAGGATGGGGACCGTGGCGAACATGATGGCCGCCGCCTTGAGGGATTCGCTCAGGCCGGGCGCGAGGCTTCCCTCCGCCGAGATGACGTCGACGTTGGTCACGGCCTGGAGGAGGTTGTAGAGGAGGAGCTGGATGGGATAGAACTCGCGTTTGTCGGCCATGAACATGAGGGCGTCCGAATACCCGTTCCAGCGGCCCACCGCGTAGAAGAGGGCGAGGGTGGCGATCACGGGCTTGGAGAGCGGCAGGTAGATGTGCCAGAGGACCGTGAGCGGGCCGGCGCCGTCGATCTCCGCTGATTCCCGCAGAGAGTCGGGGATGTCCTTCATGAAGCTCCGCATGAGGATCATGTTGAAGACGCTGAGGCAGTAGGGGACGACGAGGACGAGCGGCGAGTTGATGAGCCTGACCTTCTTGAGGAGGAGGTACATGGGGATGATGCCTGCGTTGAAGAACATAGTGAAGATGAAATAGGCGTTGAAGAACTTCCGGCCCTTGAGCTTGTCGAAGGTGAGGGGGTACGCGCAGATGACCGTCATGAAAAGCGACAGGACCGTGCCCGCCACCGTGATCATCGCGGTCCAGGCGAGCGACCAGGTGAACTTCTCGTCCGAGAGGAGGTACTTGTAGGCGTCCAAGTTGAAGCCCACGGGCTTGAGGATGACCTTGTTCTTGATGAGCGCCTCCGTCGAGCTCAGCGACCGGACGGCGATGTGCCAAACGGGGATGACGCAGACGAGGATGAGGCAGACGCAGAAGACGACGATGAAGAAATCGGCGATCTTGGACTTGGTGTTGGTGATCATCGATCGGCTCCTTATACGATCCCGCGTTCGCCGAGTCTCTTGGCGAGGCGGTCCGCGGTGACCACGAAGATCACGCCCACGACGGATTGGAAGAGCCCGACGGCCGTCGAGAGGGAGAATTGCAGGCCGCGGACGCCGTTGATGTAGATGAAGGTGGAGATGACGTTGGCCACGTTCTTCACGAGGTTGTTGGTAAGCGCCCAGGGCCGGTCGAACTCGCTCCCGATGATGTATCCGAGGCGGATGATGAAGAGGACGACGATGGTGGACTTGATCCCGGGGAGGGTGACGTGCCACATCCGCCTGAGCCGGCCCGCGCCGTCGATGGCGGCCGCCTCGTAGAGCTCGGGGTTGATGGCCGTGATGGCCGCCAGGTAGATGATCGTGTTCCATCCCACGCTCTGCCAGACGCCCAGGAAGACGTAGGTCCCGACCCAATGGCCCGCGTCGTTCAGGAAGGGGACGGCCTCGAGGCCGAGCTCGCGGAGGGCGACGTTGAGGAGCCCGGTCGTAGGCGCGAAGACCTGGATGGCGAGGCCGGAGATGATGACCCATGAGAGGAAGTGCGGCATGTAGGCGATAGTCTGGGTCACGCGCTTGAACATCTTGAATTTGAGTTCGTTCAGGATGAGCGCGAGGATGATGGGAGCCGGGAATCCGAAAGCGATGTCCAGCAGGTTCAGCGTGAGGGTGTTCCTGAGGGCATAGAGGAAGTCGCGGTTCTTGAAGGCCCTGATGAAGTATTCGAACCCGAAGCTGTTCGCCAGGGGCATGGCCCAGGGGCTCTTCACGATGCTGTACTTCTTGAAGGCGATCTGGATGTAGATCATGGGGATGTATCTGAAGATGGTGAAGTAGGCGATTGGGAGGAGGAGGAGGAGGTATAAGGTCCAATACCTCTGGATATACGTCTTGAAACTCGTTTTCTGGGTTAAAAGAGTTGGCGCCGTCTTGCTTTTCACTGTCGCGAATACCTTTCAATGAGCGGTGATATGGCATGCCGTCATGCCGCATGCCGACGAGATGGCAGAGTATATCGGTATGTCTCAGGACGGTATCGGCGATATTCCCTATTCGGATAAACCTATGCCCGATAAAGGGCTGCGAGAAGGCCTCGCGATTCGTTAGGTGTCAAGCGTCAAGCGTCAAGCGGGATGATGGCGGCCCGGTTTGAATATACGCCGTTTCCGTCACCGTGGCCGCTTCCCATTACGGTGGATGCTCGCGGGACTGGGGAGGAATACGCACGCAAAGGCGCAAAGACGTAAAGGCGCAGGAGGAGGAGGAGAAGATACGCGCGCAGAGACGCAAAGACGCAAAG
>CAZIEI010000103.1:0-12020 GCA_964538705.1 uncultured Spirochaetales bacterium
CCTGGGCGGCGTCTTCACCCGCCTCATCCCGCGCAACACCACCATCCCTACGCGGAAGAGCCAGATTTTCTCCACCGCCGCGGACAACCAGACCGCCGTCTCCATCCACGTCCTCCAGGGCGAGCGCGAGATGGCGGCGCAGAACCGCACCCTCGGGCGTTTCGACCTGGTGGGCATCCCGCCCGCGCCGCGCGGCATCCCGCAGGTGGAGGTCACCTTCGATATCGACGCGAACGGCATCGTCCACGTCTCCGCCAAGGACCTGGGCACGGGCAAGGAGCAGAAGATCAGGATCGAAAGCTCCTCGGGCCTGAGCGAGCAGGACATCGACAAGATGGTCCGCGAGGCCGAGGCCCACGCCGAGGAGGACAAGAAGGCTCGCGAGGGGATCGATGCCCGCAACGAGGCGGATTCCCTCATATACACCACGGAGAAGTCCATGGGCGAGCTCGGGGAAAAGGTCCCCGCATCGCAGAAGACGGACGTGGACGCGGCCATAGCGACTCTCAAGAAGACCATCGAGAGCGGGAACGTGGACGCCATCAAGAAGGATACCGAGGCCCTGAAGCAGGTCGTCTACAAGGTGACCGAGGAGGTCTACCGCTCCGCGGGCGCCCAGGCGCAGCAGCAGGGCGGATCCGCGGGATTCGACCCCAACCAGGGCGCCGCGCAGGGCGGCCCCGACGACCAGGGCGGCGCCAAGAGCGGTTCCGCCGAGGATGTCGACTACCGCGTCGTGGACGACGACGACAAGAAATAATCCGGCGAAGCGGGTGGATTGAGTGGCAAAGCGGGACTACTACGAAGTCCTCGGGGTTCCCAAGAACGCCCCGAAGGACGACATAAAGAAGGCGTACCGGAAGCTCGCCATCCAATTCCACCCTGACAAGACGCAGGGCGACAAGAAGGCGGAGGAGCGCTTCAAGGAGGCCACCGAGGCCTACGAAATCCTCTCGGACGAGCAGAAGCGCTCTGCCTACGACCAGTTCGGCTTTGCGGGCGTCGAGGGCATGGGTGGCGGCGGCCCCCGCGATTACTCCAACGTCTTCCACGACTTCGAAGACATCTTCGGGGACTTCTCCGGGATCTTCGATTCGTTCTTCGGGGGCGGGCGGAGGAGCCAGGGGCAGTCCCGCGGCGGCCCGCCCCGCGGCTCCAACCTCCGCTACGACCTCGAACTCCCTTTCGAGCAGGCGGCGTTCGGCGCGAGCGTGGAAATCCAGTACGCGCGCAACGAGTCCTGCGGCGCGTGCAAGGGCTCGGGGTCCCAGGACGGTGCGGGGCGAAAGGTCTGCCCGAGCTGCCAGGGCTCGGGGCAGGTGCGACGGTCTTCGGGCTTCTTCTCCATCGCGAGCCCCTGCCCGACCTGCCGCGGCGAGGGCTCGGTCATCGAGCATCCCTGCCACGAATGCGGCGGATCCGGGCTCGTGAAGAAACGCCAGAAGATCAAGGTGACCATCCCGCCCGGGATCGAGGACGGGAGGCGGGTCACCATCCCCGGCCAGGGCGACGCCGGGCCGAATGGCGGCCCCGCGGGGGACCTCTACGTGTTCATCCGCGTCCTCGCGCACGAGTACTACGAGCGAGACGGCGCCGACCTCTACTGCGCCGTCCCCATATCGATGACCCAGGCCGCCTTGGGCGCGGAGATCGCCATCACGACCATCGAGGGCAAGAAAGTGAAGGTCTCGGTTCCGGCGGGGACGTCCCACGGGAAGGTCCTGCGCCTCCGCGAGGAGGGCATCCCCTCGTCCGGAGGGAGGAGGGGGGACCTCTACCTCAAGATCGTGGTGAGGATGCCTCCCAAGCTCTCCAAGAAATCCCGCGAACTCCTCGAGGAGGTCTCCCGCATCGAGGGAGAGAACGCCAGCCCGCAGCCCATGCGGCTCGACGAGTACAAGCGACTGAGCTGATTGCCAGTCTCACGCCGAACGGGGGCGGTTGCGTCCGCTCGGAAGGCTCTCAATCATCCTTCAGCGTCCATCTCCCGTCCCGTCCGAGGATCTCCCGCGGACGGAACCGGTCCTTGTAGGCCATGTTCGGCCGGGAGAGGATGCATTCGCCGGCGTAGAGCCTCTCGTATCCCATCCGCTTCGCCCACTCGATGATCGTGAGGAGATTGAATATCCCGAGGCTCCGCTTCCCGAGCGAAGGCTCGAAGTAGCAGGTGGACACGTAGACGAACCGCTCCCCCGCGTCCACGATCGATCCCATCGCCATGTCCTCGCCGAGGTAGTAACGGAATTCCCGCGTGCCCGCCCAGGGCTCGTAGCATTCGGCGAGCTCGTCGGAGAAATCCCGGTCGATCCAGTCGTGGCGCTTCACGAGGTAGCGCCCCATGAGCCTCGCCTTGGCCGGGTGCGGCGCCGGCTCCACTCCCGCCTCCACCCGGACGACGGCGTTGCGCTTGATCACCCGCCGCTGGCTCCGCGAGGGCCTGAACTCCCCGATGACCACGCGCATCTGCACGCATTCATCGCAGTCGGGGCAGACGTTTCGCGACATGGTCCTCCCGGTGCGCCTGAACCCGTGATCGAGGAGTTCGTCGAAAGCGGCGAGGCTGAGGGGCTTCATGGGCACGGACTCGCAGCCGTCCCGGTCCTTTTCCTGGAAATAGGGGCAGGCGCGTTCGAGGAGGCGTTGGTAGGCGGTGATGAGGGAGCGGCCCTCCTCGCGACGCTCGGTCGCGTAGGCGGCCATGCCGGCATTGTAGGCGAGCGCGGCGACCCGCGGCGAAAGCTCGAAGGCTCGCTTGAAGAGCCCGTAGGCTTCCTCGACGTCCCCGGATTCGTAGAGGCTGACGCCCCTAACGTTGAGCTCCTGCCAGTCCTCCATCACGCGCCTCCGCCCGGTTCCCCGGCGGGGTCCGGGGCGGCGTCCCGGGCGTCCGGCGGCACGAATGCTCGCCAGAGCGGTTCATCGCCTGGAGGCTCGGCGACGAGGGATACGGGTTCGCTCGTCCCCGGATGCACGAAGCGGATGGCGCGCGCGTGGAGCATGATGAGGCCGTTCCCGGTGGACCGTCTTGCGCCGTACTTGAGGTCCCCGCGGATGGGCATGCCTTCGGCGGCGAGCTGGGCGCGGATCTGGTGGGTCCTCCCCGTGAGGGGCATCACCTCGAGGAGGGCGTAGCGATCGGAGAGGGCGGCGATGCGGTAGAGGAGGGAGGCGGCCTTGGCGCCCCTGCCCGGATCGGTTTTCGACGCGCGGGACTTGCCCGTCCGCGGATCCCAGGAGAGCCAGTGGTCGAGCCTTCCCGACTCGGGGCCCTCGAAGCGGTCGACGACCGCCCAGTAGGTCTTCTCGATAGGCGCCTCCGTCTCTCCGCGGAACTGCTCGCCCAGGGCGGCGGCCGCGGCCTTGGAGGCGGCGAAGAGGACGATCCCGGAACTGCGCCTGTCTATGCGGTGGACGGCCTCGAGGTACGATCCGCGGGGAAGTGTTGCGGCGATCAAGCCCTGGAGCGGGACATCGCCCGTCTTCTCGCGCTGTACAGGAAGGGGAGCGAGCTTATTGGCCGCGACGATCCATTCGTCACTGAGGAGGATGGCATATGGCGGTACGGCGGTTTTCTCGCTCCGCTCGGCGAGGCCCACTACGTTATCCGCCCTTTCCTAGAAATCCGGCTGTTCTCTGGTCCGCCGACGCTCCGCGATCCGTTTCCCGATCCTGATCACGTGCTTGGGAATCCTACGGGCGCCGAAGAGGAGGAAGAACGAGAGTCCGATAGCGGTCTCGATGAAAAACCTGTCCATGGCCGAATTAAGGATATAGCATGCCCGCGCGGATATCAATACCGGGCAGTCGGGCGGCGCTCTTCATTGACTACCGGGAGCGCGACCTCCTATAATGGCCGAACGAATCCGCCATCGGGAGTGCCACGCATGCGTTCGATCCGTCACCGCCCCTTCATCATTTTCATGGTAATGGCCGTCCTCGTCTTCTCCGCTTTCTCCTGCCGGAAGGGACCCGCCGCCGCCGCGGAGACGCCCTCTCCCGCCGCCTCGCCCGCGACGGGCGAACGCGAAGAGCCCGCGCCCTCGGCCGCGCCGGCCGCCGACGCCTCGGCGCCCGCCGCCAGCTCGGCCACCGGGCCCGGAGTCAAGACCGATCCCACCGGAAAGGTCTCGATCAGCGGACTCGGCTTCTACGATATTTCCAAGCTGAAATATCCGCCCATGGAGAACTTCGACGCGTACCTCGCCTGGATGAAGGCGAACACAAAGGACAAGGAGAAGTATCTCAGAGCCCGCTGGGACCGGCTCGCCCAGGACAACGTAGTCCACCCGGAGAATGCCGTCGGCATCCGCCGCGCCTTCCTCATGACGCCCCGCGAGGACTTCATCCGGAGCTACAACCTCGCGCACGTGTACGACCACGCGGCATGGCCCATCGAGGACGGTCAGACCATCTCGGGGCCGCGCCTCGTCATCCGCATGACCCACAACATCGATCCCAAGCCCGGCATGAAGGTCCTGGAGATCGGAACCGGCTCGGGCTACCAGGCGGCCGTCCTCTCCTTCATGACCGACCAGGTCTACACCATCGAGATCAAGCCGGGGCTCTTCGGGGTCACGGATGCCATCTACAAGAAGCTCGAAGCGGACTACCCCACCTACCGCAACGTGCGGAGGAAGAACGCGGACGGCTACTACGGCTGGGAGGAGTACGCCCCCTTCGACCGGATCATCGTGACCTGCGGCATCGACCACATTCCCCCGGCCCTCCTCAAGCAGCTCGCGCCGGACGGGATCATGGTCATCCCCGTGGGGCCCATGAACGGCGAGCAGGTCATCCTCAAGATCACCAAGCGGGTCGCCGCGGACGGGACCACGACCCTCGAGCGCGAGGACATCTACGGCGGCAAGGTGGTCCAGGCCTTCGTGCCCTTCACCGCCTCCGACGGGTCCTGGCACCAGCAGAAGAAGTAGGGCCGGCATGCAGTCGTCAGGGAAGCCCGGCGGGAACCGGGCGGCGCTCTTCCTCGTTTCGTTCAGCCTCATCGCCTTCGAGCTCGCGATCATGCGGGTCTTCACGGCGGGGTCCTGGAGCAACTTCGGTTCGATGGTGATCTCCATCGCCCTCCTGGGCTACGGGATCGCGGGCGTCGGGCTCACCTTCATCCAGGACAGGGTCCGCGCCAACGCGCAGGCCTGGCTCTCGGGGAGCGCGGCGCTCCTGCCGGCGGTGATGGCGCTCTGCTACGCGCTCTGCCAGCGCATCCCCTTCAACCCGATATTCCTCATCAGCCAGCCCAAGCAGATCGCCTTCATCGCCTGCTTCTACGCGCTGTACGCGCTCCCCTTCCTCGTGGGCGCGGTCTTCACCGCCGCCGCCTTCATGGTCCCGGGCGAGCGCATGCAGAGCCTGTACTTCTGGAACATGGCCGGCTCGGGGCTCGGCGGGCTCGCCCTCATCATCGCCACCTACTTCTTCAAGACCGAGTACCTTATTTATCCGGTGACGGCCTTCGCGGCGCTTGCGGCCCTGCTCGCGCTCCCGCGGCCGGGATCCATCGAGGCGGGCAAGCCCCCGCGGGCCTGGATCGGCTTCGCTGCCGCCTCGGTCGCCGCGTCCTTCGCCGTGCTCGCGCTCTTGGGCAGGATGAACGTCTCCCCCTACAAGGACAGCGAGCAGGCCCGCCTCATGTTCCCCGACCTCCAGGTCATGCACGAGGAGCACGGCCCGCTCGGCGAGTACGAGATCTACAAGAGCGAGCGCTTCCACTTCGCGCCCGGGCTCTCGGACAACGCGGTCTTCTACATCGACGAAATGCCCAAGGACGCCTTCTGGGGCATGTACGTGGACAACAACGGCCCCATCGGGATCATGCGGCGGCTCAAGCCCGGCGAGGAGCGGTACATCGACTTCCTCCCCATGTCGGCCGCATATACGGTACTTGAAAAGCCCGATGTCCTCCTCGTGCGGCTCGGCGGCGGCTTCTCCGCCTACGCGGCGTTCCACCACCAGGCCGAGTCGGTGACGATCCTCGAGCCCAATCCCGTCATCACGAGGATCGGGCGCGACGTTCCCGCGGTACGGGAATTCAACGGCGACCTCCTCCGGGACCCCCGGGTGAGGCTGATCGAGGAGGAACCACGGGCCTACTGCTCACGCCCCTCGTCCAGCGTCTACGATCTCGTGGAGATATCCCTCATCGATTCCATCGGGCTATCGCAGTCCACCGGCTATTCCATCTCCGAGAACTACGTCTACACGGTCGAGGCCATCGAATCGTACCTGAAGCGCCTCGACTCCGACGGCATTCTCTCCGTGACGGTCTGGAACACCCTCTCGCCCCCGCGGAACGTGCCCAAGCTCATCGCCACCGTGGCCGAGGCCCTGAGGCGCTCCGGCTATGGAGATCCCGGGAAGCACGTCTACGCCTTCGACCTCATGTACTCCACGGCCACTATCCTCGTGAAGAAGGACGGCTTCTCCGCCGACGAGCTCGGCAAGCTCAACGCCTTCTGCGCGAAAATGTCCTTCAAGAACTTCTACGCGCCGGGCCAGGCCGTCCCGGACAAGGACTTCGGCGCGATCCTCGCGGCGTACCGCGACAAGTTCACCACCAAGAAGGGCGCGGACGCGGCCAACCTCTCGGAGGGCGGACCGCGGCTCGACGCCGACGAGTTCCTCGCCTACGCCTCGCGCTGGGCCCTTTCCGGAAGGCAGGACGAGCTCTACGCTGGTTACCTCTTCGATATCAGGCCTACCGTGGACGACCGCCCCTACTACTCGGTCTACATGAAGCCCTCCACCGCGCCGCTCTTCCTCGACAAGCTGAGCTACGCGTCCGAGGACTGGTCGTACTTCCTCTCCTGGGGAACGCTCTTCCAGGCCATCGCCTTCGGCGTACTCATCGCCCTTATGCCGCTCCTCCGAGGCCGCAAGTCGGGCGTCCGGGCCGGGACGCGGAAGACGGCCGGCGTCATCGTCTACTACGCCAGCCTCGGCGCCGCGTACATGCTCGTCGAGATCTTCCTCATCCAGAAGCTCGTGTTCTTCCTCGCCGAGCCCGTCTTCTCCACGAGCATCGTCATCACCTCCATGCTCATCATCTCCGGGCTCGGCAGCGTCTTCTCCGAGCGCATCTCGCGCGATCCGGCCAAACGAGTGCGCATCGCGGCCGCCGCGATCTGCGGCGTGCTCGTCCTCTACGCCCTCGGCCTCTCGCCCCTGCTCGAGGCCCTTCTCGGACTGCCGCTGTGGGCCAAGATCCCCATAGCCGTGCTCGCCATAGCGCCGGCCGCCTTCTTCATGGGCATGCCCTATCCCAACGGGCTCTCTCGGCTCGGCGAGACCGGGCCCTCGCTCCTGCCCTGGGCCTACGGCGTGAACGGGGCCCTCTCGGTCACCGGCTCCGTGCTCGCGCAGCTCGTCTCCATGCACTCGGGATTCGTTTGGGTGCTTTCGCTCGCCTTCGCGCTCTACGCGCTCGCCGGCGTCCTCTTTAAATCGAACGAGGCTTCCGCGGCGGCCGGATCTCCGCGGGAAGGCCGCTGACCGCCATGCGCGCTCCTTTCGTCCCCGCTCTCCTGCTCGCCGCGACCGCGATGGCCGCGGCGGCGCGACCCCTTCCCGCCGCCGAGAAGCAGGCCGTTCCCATCGTCTTCTACCACGAGGCCGCCGGGGTCGATAAGCTCGCGGAGCTCAAACGCCTCTACGACTTCGACGAATACGTGAGGAAGGGCAAGGACGAGTTCGAGCAGATGGCCCTGCTCATGCAGTGGACCTTCGACAACGTCCGTTACGGCGGCGCCAAGCAGTACACCGAGCTCAGGAACGCGCTCACAATCCTCAAGAAGGCCAAGGAGGGCACGCCCTTCTGGTGCGGCAACATCGGCGCGGTGTACATGCAGTGCTCGCTGGCGCTCGGCTGGACCTCCCGCTACGTCCTCATGCGGAATCCCAAGAGCGAGGGCCACATCAGCAACGACGTGTGGTCCAATCAGTTCCGGAAGTGGGTCATGATCGACGCGACATGGAACATTTACGTAGAGAAGGCCGGCGTCCCCCTCTCCTTCATCGAGATACGCGACGAGTGGATCAAGAACCAGGGGGCGGATCTGGTCTACGTGTACGGTGCTGGCGACCAGGAACGCCGCTATACGAGGGACCAGCTCCCGATACATCATCCGACCAATTACCTCTATAAATTCTGGCCCGTCACCAAGGACTGGATCTCCCTCACCTACGAGATGGGCTTCGTGGGGAGGAACAGCCTCTTCACCACGGCCGACGGCTCCGGCGCGCACATCTGGGAGACTATCTACACCGTGAAGCCCGAGGGCGGCGACAAGAACTGGGACCTTAATCATTATCCGTCCCCGTCGCGCGAGGCTCTCTTCCACGAGCTCAACGCCGTCGAGATTTCCGTGAAGGAAGCGCAGGGCAAGCGCGGATCCTACGTGATCGGCTTCGACGCCTTCTCGAACGGGAATTACGCGCCGAACTTTGAATCCTATGAATACCGGATCGATGGTGGCGACTGGAAAGACGCTAAGGAGCCCGTGACCGTTCGGACGGGGTGGGGCAGGCACGAGGTCGAGGCGCGGATCAGGAACAAGTTCGGCGTCCGCGGCCCCGTCTATTCGAAGCCCCTGCGCTGATCAGCGCGCCGCGTCCGGCTTCTCCGTCCGGAGGAAGGGCTCGCCGTCGACCAGGCTCGGCGCGAACACCTTGTCGAGGAGATCCTTCCGTTCAGCGCCCTCGGTAAGGCGTGGCTGAGCGAAATCCTCTATCAACGCGGTGCGGACGACGGTGGAGACGTGTTTCCCGCCGTAGAACCAATGCGTGTCGATGAGGCTCTCGCGGGTCCCGAGACTCCACATCTGGTCGAAGAACAGGTTCCCGAGCCCGTAATGGATGAATCCGCCCTCAAAGAATTCGAAGGCCTGCGGCTGGTGCGCCTGGCTCCCCTGCACGATGGCCGCTCCGGCGCTGACGAGGGAGCGGAAGGCCTTCCGCTGGGCCGGGGTCGGATCGTACCGGTATTCTTCGTAGTACTGGATGCAGACGACGGGAACGAGGCCCTCGGCGCGGGCGTTCCGGATCCGTTCCTCCATGGCCGCCTGGTCGAAGAGGAGCGGTCCCGCGCGTTTATCGCCGGCGTAGCGCGGAGAGGGGCCGGCGCAGGCTCCCAAAAAAGCGATGCGGTTGCCGTTGTGCTCGACTATCGTGGGGCGACCGGCTTCCGCCGCGTTCCTGCCTCCGCCGAAGTAGCGCATCCCGCGCGACTCGTAGGCCTTCAGCGTCCCGAGGAAAGCCGCCTCACCGAAGTCGAGTAGATGGTTCCCCGTGAGCTCGACGAGGTCGACACCCAGGTATTCGAGGAGGTCCGCATATTCGGGGCGGGAGCAGAGAAGGATCGTGTCGGGCGTGGTCTTGATCTCGCAGCCGGGCACGAAGGAAACCTCGCTGCTTACGTGCGTGAAGTCCGCGGCCGAGAGCAACGAGGCCACGCGGAGGCCCGGGTATTTCACGCCGCGTTGGTCCATGCGCCGCGCGGTGACGCGGGCCAGGGCTGTGACGCCCGTCATGGTCACGGAGGTGAGGCGCTCAGGATCGAAGTTGCCGATTGATGGCCCCGCGGCCCCCTTCAAGCGCTCCGTCATGCTTGAGTCGCCGGCCGTGACGACGCGGAGCGTGAGAGGGTATTCCGCCATGCCGACCTTGGCGTCCAGGGGATGCTTGCCCGCCACGGAGAGGATTTTCCATCGAGGTTCGAGGTCTTCAAAGGGGATGATGGCGAGGGCGCCCGGGGTTTTCCAGCAGGCGCCGAGGAGGTCTTCGCTCGGTACGATCCGGATGACCTCGAGGCCGCGTTCGCCGATCAATCGCTCGAGTCCCCGCGCCGTTTCCTCGTCGGCGAGGAGGGAGCGGGGTGAGCCGGGACTGGGAGGCCCCGCGACGAGGGCCGCCCACTCCTCGGCGTTGAGTCCGTCCGATGGCTCCGAGAAAGGGGCGACGAGGACGTAGCGGTAGGCGCCTATCTCCGTTCCACCGAACGACTCCGATCCCTCGATGATGCGGAGTTCCGCGCCGATCGGATTATTCGAGACGATGGCTTCTGGGAACGATGACAGGATCGCGGCGGCGGCGGCCTCGCGGACGGGAGCGGGAAGGGCCGGTGAAACATAGATCGTTTGCGCGCCGGCCGTCGCGGCTGCCATCGCCATCAAGAGGAGAATCGAGCGGAAGGCGCTTCTTGATCGCGTCATAATGGTATTCACGCCGTGAATGCTAGCACCGGCCTGACGCGCGGACAAGCCCGCGGGGTTGTTGACCGCAGAACATCGCCGTCGTACCTTTGAGGCATGGAATTCGGTTATTCGACGCCCGCGCTCCTTTTTTCAGCCATCTCCCTCATCATGCTCGCCTTCTCAAACCGTTTCCTCGCTCTCGCCTCCCTGGTGCGAGAGCTCTATGCGAAGTGGAAGGATAAAGGAGACTCCGCCCTCGCCGCGCAGATCAGGAACCTCCGGCTCAGGATCAGGATCATCGTGATCATGCAGATCATGGGAGTGACGAGCTTCGTTCTTTGCGTCGTATCCATGTTCCTCATCTTCCTCGGAGAGAAGCTCGCGGCGGAGATCGTCTTCGCGGCGAGCCTCGTCTTCCTCCTCGCGTCCCTCGGACTGTCGCTCGCCGAGCTCTCGATCTCCGCGCGTGCGCTGGACATCCTTCTGGACGAGCATGAGAGCGGCAGTGGACCAGCATCCGGGAACTGATCGGCGATCGTCGTCGGGCCCCATCTCCTTCAGATACGCCTCTTCGGCGGGTCTCGTTCCCCGCGCGGAATGGGACGCCCTCGCCAAGGCCAACGGCGCCGACCTCATGGCATGGGGCCTCCTGTCCGCTTTCGAATCCTCGGGATCGATGACGCCCGAGAAAGGCTGGCAGCCCCTCCATTGCCTCGCGGAGCGCGGCGGCAGGCTCGTGGCCTGCGCGCCCCTCTATCTGAAGACGCACTCCTGGGGAGAATTCGTCTTCGATTTCGAATGGGCCGAAGTCGCGAAGCGCGTCGGCCTGCGCTGGTATCCCAAGCTCGTGGGCATGGTGCCCGCGACGCCCGTGCCGTCCTGGCGCCTCCTCGTCGATCCCGCCGAGGACGCCGAGGAAGTGACCGAGGTGTTCTTAGGTGAGATCGAACGGCTCGTGAGGCGGGAGCGCCTGGGCGGCGCGCATTTTCTCTGGCTCCATCCTGAAGCTGAGTACCTCGCGCGCGCGCTCGAAAGATGCGGCTGGGCGGAATGGACGCACCAGGCCTTCCTCTGGGAGAACCGCGGTTGGAGCGGCTTCGACGGCATGCTCTCCTCCTTCTCCAAGAACATGCGCCGCAACGTCGCGCGGGACAGGGCCGCCGTTGCCGCGGGGGGCCTCCGGAGCGAGTTCATCCGGGCCAGCGAAGCGCCTCCGTCGCTCCACGAAGTCATGGGGGATTTCTATCTCCGCACCAACGACCGCTACGGCCCCTGGGCGGCGCGTTTCCTCGAGCCCGGTTTCTTCGCCGAGCTCGCGCGCGTTTGGCCGGAGGGCATGGCCTACTCCGTCGCCCGCGATGGCGACGGCGAGGTCGAGGCGGCGGCCCTCTTCTACGTCGGCGAGGACAGGATCTACGGACGCTATTGGGGGGCGCGGGCCGATAGGGACCGGCTCCACTTCGAGACCTGCTATTACCGCCCGATGGAATGGGCGCTCTCGGCGGGCTACGGTTCCATCGATCCGGGCATGGGCGGCGAGCACAAGGCGCGCCGCGGCTTCCGCGCTTTGCCAGCGCGTTCGTTCCACCTGCCCGCCGACGCGCGGCTCCTCGACGCCATGCGCAGGGTCCTCAAGGTCCAAAACCAAGAAGCCCTGAGCTACATCGACGGCCTCAACGCGGACCTTCCCTACAAGGCGGAAAAGAGTGTCTCGTAAATTACAGTGGATAAAAACGCGAATCGGAAGGCACGAAGCAAAAAAAGCTTAGTCGGGCAACCCGGACTCGAACCGGGGACCCCAAGTCCCCCAGACTT
>CAZIEI010000104.1:0-11966 GCA_964538705.1 uncultured Spirochaetales bacterium
GATGGTGTTGACGTTCGGTATGTCGATGCCGTTCTCGATGATGGTCGTGGACACGAGTACCTGGAAGCCGCCGTGGATGAAGCGGTGCATCACGTCCTCGAGCTCCTCGCTGTCCATCTGCCCGTGGGCCGTCTCCGCCATGGCCTCGGGCACGAGCTCGGCGACCTTCCGCGCCGCGTCGTCGAGGTCCTCCACCCGGTTGTGGAGGTAGAAGACCTGCCCTCCCCGCGCGATCTCCTTCCTGATGGCCTCCGCGACCACGTCGTCGGAGAATTCCTCGATCAGGGTCTCCACGGGCTGGCGGTTGGAGGGAGGCGTGGTGAGGAGGGACATGTCGCGCACCTTGATGAGGGACATGTGGAGGGTCCGGGGTATGGGCGTGGCCGTGAGCGTGAGGCAATCCACGCTCTCCTTGAGCCGCTCCTTGTCCTTGACGCCGAAACGCTGCTCCTCGTCCACGACGAGGAGCCCGAGGTCCTTGAAATGCAGGTCGCGCTGGAGGATGCGGTGCGTGCCCACGATGATGTCGAGCTCGCCCTTCTCGAGCCGCCCGAGGATCGCGCGCTGCTCCGCCTTATCCACGAGGCGGGAGAGCATGCCGATCCGGACGGGGAACTTGGAGAAGCGCTCCTGGAAATTCTCGTAGTGCTGCTCGGCGAGGATGGTCGTGGGCGCGAGGAACGCGACCTGCTTGCCTCCCATCACGGCCTTGAAGCAGGCGCGGACCGCCACCTCGGTCTTGCCGAAGCCGACGTCGCCGCAGACCATGCGGTCCATGGGGACGGGGCGCTCCATGTCGGCCTTTATCTCGAGGACGCAGGAGAGCTGGTCGGCCGTCTCATCATAGGGGAAAGCCGCCTCGAAGGCCGTCTGCCAGTCGGAATCCGCGGGGAAGGCGAAGCCCTTGGCCGCCTTGCGCCGGGAATAGAGCCTGATGAGGCGCTCGGCGATGTCCTCCACGGACTTCTTCACCCGGGTCTTGCGCTTCTCCCAGCTCTTGGAGCCGATCTTGTCGAGCCTGGGCTCGTTCCCCTCGCTCCCGATGTAGCGCTGGACGAGATTGACCTGCTCGATCGGTATGAAGACGGTCTCCTCGTCGGCGTAAGCGAGCTTCACGTAATCGCGCTCGTTCCCCGCCACTCGCATGCGCTCGATGCCGAGGAAGCGCCCGATCCCGTAATTGACGTGGACGACGGCGTCCCCCGGGCCCAGGTCGACGAAGGAGTCGATGGCGACGGACCTCGCCTTGAGGACGGACTGCGCTACGCGCTTTTTCCGCCCGAAGATCTCCCCCTCCTGGATCACGAGGAGCCGGACCTCCGGGGCCCTGAAGCCGGACGAGAGGCCGTGCGGCACCACGTCGATCCTGCCGTCGCCGAGCATGGCGGCGATGCGCGTCGCCTGGATCTCGGTCTCGGCGAAGACGATCACGCGGTTCCCGGCCTCCATGAGGCCGCCGATCTCCTGCTTGAAATAGTCGATATTGCCGAAGAAGGACCGCGCCCCCTCGCAGCCGAAGTCCAGCCTGTCGGCCCCGGGCTTCCGGATCGTCCGGAGGCGGAGGCTCCTGGGCACGGAGGCGTGCAGGGCATCGAAGTCGAGGAGGAGTTCCTCGGGCGGAGGCGCCGGAAACTGCGCGCGGGCCCGGGGGTGGAGCCCCTCGTGCTCGTTCCTGATTGCCGCTCCCGCGTTCTCCTCGCGGTCGTAGTCCGTGAACACGACGAGACTTCCCGGCGCGAGGTGCTCCACGACGCTCGCCTTCCTCCCCGAGGCGATCGGGAAAAAGAGCTCCTCGCCGCGCGCCTCTCCGGAATCCCTGAGGGCCCGGAGGAATTCCAGCCTGCCCTCGGGATAGGCCTCTTCGTCCTCGAGAGCCGCTTCGACGCGCTCGAGCTCCCGCTCGCCCCAGACGACTTCTTTGAGGGGATAAACCGTGACGGATTCGACGCTGCCGAGCGACGCCTGCCCCATCGCCTCGAAGCGCTTCAAGCCCCCGATCTCGTCGTAATCGATGGAGACCCGGACGGGCTCGTCGTCGGCGGGGAGCCATATGTCCAGAACCTCGCCGCGGAGGGCGAATTCGCCGTGGACGGAAACGCGGGGTACCCTGAGGTACCCGTAGGAGGAGAGCTTTCCGGCGACCGCTTCCGGGTCGATGGCCGTTCCCCGCTCGAGCCTGAAGGCCAGGGAAGAGATATACTCGGGAGGGGGGACGGGCGCGAGGAAGGCGCGCTCGGAGCAGACGAGAACCTCGATGCCCCCGGTCGCGAGGTCGGAGAGCACCTTCGATCTCCGGGCGAAGGCCGGAGATCGGGGAGAAATCGGCTTGTAGGGGAGCGCCTGCCAGCTCGGGAAAACCTCAGCGGAGATCTCGGCATACGCGAGGTCGCGGACGAAGTCCTCGGCCTCCTCCGCTCCGGGCACCACCACGAGGACGGGAATACCCCGCTGGGCCGCCTCGGCGACGAGGAACGCGGGGAAGGAGCCCGCCGCCCCCTCGGCCTCGAGGACGCCCTTCCCGGAGCCGAGGAATTCCCGGTACCGGTCGAAGGCCTTCCATCCTGAAAAAAGGGAGCGCATCTCGCTTCCCCGTAAGGTATTCACGTTTTCCTTCCGAAAATTGGTATGAGCACGGCTATACGGGAGCGTACACGGTGAAACGAATCATGATCGCCCTTTCCTGCGCCTTGGCCGCGGCCGCCCTCCGGGCCGACGTGGAATTCTCCATCCGCTTCCGCGACAAGCGGATCTACTTCCCCGGCGACAGCGTGCACGTCAAGATTACCCTGCGCAATACGTCGCCGGATACGTACCGGTTCAAGCTCGCCGACGACAAGATGTACTCCATTAGGTTCGACCTCAGGACCCCCACGAATAGACAAATCCCGGCGTCGGATAACTTTATAAGAAAACAGTCGCTCAATCAACCGGTTTTCTTCAGGGAACTCTCCCTGGAGCCCGGCGAGGAGTACGCCTTCGAGGAGGACGCGGCCGCCTTCCTGGACATCAAGGAATCGGGATCTTACACCTTGAGCTGCCGCTTCTACCCCGAGCTCATCAGGGCGACAGTCCGGGATCCCGGGATAGAGTCCAACGCCCTCGTGGTATCAGTCCGTCCCCGCGCCGGGGTCTCCCCCGTCGAGGAGCTCGTGAGGGAGGAAGCCCGGGAGATCCTCAAGGCCGAGAAAATCCCGCCCGACGTGGTGGTCCAGCACACGATCGAGGCGCGACAAAAAGGGCTTTGGAACGAGTTCTTCCTGTACTTCGATATCAAGGGCCTCATCTACAAGGATCCCGCCCGTAAGGCCGCCTATCTCCGGGAATCCGACGAGGGCCAAGCGAGGCTTGTGGAGCGATACAAGGCCGAGGTCATGAAGAGCGTGTACGACGAGGACCTCGTGAGTATCCCGCATGACTATGCGATAATCGATACCAAGTACACGCCCGCTGAGGGCCAGGTTCGCGTCCTCGAGCGGTTCCAGCAGCAGGGCTACTTCCAGAAATTCGAGTACACCTACTACCTCAAGCGCGTCGACGATGTTTGGTACATCTACAACTACACGGTCGTCAACAAGGGCACAGAATGAAAGCCCTCCTCTGCATCGCGAGCGACCGCATCGCCGACCTGACATCCTATTACCTCCGGCCCCTCGGTTTCGACGTCATCCGGTATAAGAACCCGCTCAAGGCCATGGACAACATCGACGAGGTGGCCCCCGAGGCCATCGTGATGTCCGCCGAGGACTTCCCCCGTCATTGGAAGCCCTTCATCCAGCTCGTCCGCGGATCGCGCCCCAAGGAAACCTGCGTCTTCATCCTCCTCAAGGGCGACCGCTTCCCCTTCGAGGAGGCCGCCAAGGCCGTCTTCCTCGGAATCAACGGGGTGATCAAGGAAAACCTCGCCGACCAGTCCGAGCTCGCGCGCTTTCAGCAGATCCTCAAGCGCTACCTCGCCGTCGAGGATCAGCGCGCGGGCGAGCGCTTCGTCCCCTCCGTCTACGACAGGCTCGACTTCACCTTCTCCCACCCCGAGAGGCTCTTTATCATCTCTGGCAGGATCGACTCGATTTCCACGAAGGCCCTTTCCTTCAAACCGGACATGTACGACCTCTGCGCCGACCTCCGCCCCGGTACCGAGCTTCCCGACTGCTGCATCCGGATCGGCGACGATCTCAAAACCTTCTCCGCCAAGCTCCTCCGCCCCGGCCGCGTCCTCGCCATCGAGCTCACTGACATGGACGACGAGACCCGCGAGGCACTCTCGGACTACCTCTCCTCCTACGCCCAGCGCGTTCCGGAGGCGGGCGACTAGGCGCTGCCTCCCCGCCCCATCAAGACCCGCGGGCGGACCACCCTTTTTTCTCGTCTTGCCAATCCTCCCGGAATGCCGATAATGGTACTGCCATGACCATCAGGAAGGACCTGTACAGCCAGCACGTCAGGACCGTCGAGTCCGGGAAGATCATCTTCTCGGAAGGGGACGACTCCCAGGGCGAGATGTTCATCATCATCTCGGGCGAGGTGGAGATATCCAAGCGCACCACACTCGAGACCTCGAAGACCCTCATCGTGCTCAAGAAAGGCGACATTTTCGGGGAGATGGGCGTCATCGAGAAGAAGCCCCGATCGGCTACGGCCATAGCCCTCTCCGAGACCAAACTCCTTTCCCTCGACAAGGGCCTCTTCTTCACGATGATTGAGCGTAATTCGGATTTCGCGGTGAAGGTCGTGAAGATCCTCTCGGAGCGCATCCGACGGACCAACATGATGCTTCAATCGCTCGCGACCTCGTCCAAGGACAGTATCGTTTTCGCGGGAGCCAAGGAGTACGCGTCTACGCGCGGAATCGATTCGGTCAAGGGCCGCCGCGTCAACCGGGACAAATTCCTCGCTTGGGCCACGAACCACATCGGCCTTTCCGAGAAGGACATCCAGGAGGGGCTTTCCTACCTCATCAACCGCGGCCACCTCGCCCGGGCGGCCATGCCCGGTGAATTCGTCATCCCTCGCGGGAAATGACGCCTCCGCCCCTGCGGAAGCGGATCAGAGGTCGGGCGCGTCCGTGATCGGCGCGGGCTTCATGTCCACGAGGGAAGAAGAAGCGAGCTCAGCCCATTCGCCATCTCCCGCCATCGCACGCCAGATCTCCCTCGCCCTCGCGGGACGCCCCTCGCCCAGGAGCGCCGAACCGAGGTAGTAGAGCGACCGCTCGAATTCCTCGGCTTTTGAGTACGCAGAGAGCGCTCCGTCCCGCCGCGTCTCTGCGAGGAGGTTGGAGAGCCCAGTGAAGACGTAATCCGGATCCCGCTCGATCATGGCCTTCACGATCCTCGTCGCGCAGACGTCAACTGCGATCATGAGGTGGCGGGTGGCCTGCGAATACCTTCCGCTCTTGCAGTAGTATTCCCCGAGCGTCGCGTAGGCGGAACGGGCGAAATCGGCTTCGTGCCTGTACAGTTCGACGAACTTGTCGATCCCCCGCTCGGCCACAGCCTTCCGCATCGCTTCCCTGAGCCGCTCCTTGCCCGGATCCGCGTAGAGGGGATCGGAGGCCAGGATCTCCTTGAGGGTCCGTTCCATGGAGATGTAATCGCGCCTGCCTGAGGCTAGGTCGGGTAGCATGTAGAGCCTGGCGAGGTCATAGCGGATCTCGTAGACGTCGCCCTGCACGATGAGAGCGCCCGCTTGGTCGATCGCCCGCTTGAACTGCTTCTCGGCCAGGCCGCGCTCCCCCTCCGTGAGGAAGACCTTCCCGATCCAATGCTCGGCCTCTGGATACGTCGCGCAGCGCTCCACGAGGGCCCTGAGCCCTTTGAGGGAATCCCCGATGCGCTGCGCGGGCAGGATGAGGAGGAGGTCCGACAGCACGTCGATGAGATTCTGGTGGACGTCGCCGATCCTGAAGCCCTCGAGGAGCCGGAGCTCCTCCTTGAGCGATCCGCCCGACGCCGCGCGGAGATCGGCCAGATCTCCCCGCCTGAGCTCCTTCTCCGCGAGCCGGTCCATGAGGAGCCTGAGCGAATCCGCGCTCCGGGCGGCCTCGGGCGAGCGGAGGACCCCGTCCAGGCTCTCGAGGGCCTTCCCATAGCGCTCCCGCCGGATCTCCACGGCGTCCTTGAAGGCCACGAGGGCGTCCTCGAAATTCCTCTGCTTAAAAAAGGCCTTGCCTTCCTCGAGCCTGATCCAGGACTCTTCGGCGCGCGCCGCTCCCGCGAGGAAAAGAATGGCCAAGGCGGCGAACGCCGCCTTCACGTGCTTCATCGGTCTCCGCCTCCGGACAGCTCCGATTCGAGGAGCTCCCCGAATTCCCTATCGGCATCCTCTGGGCGGATCGTTCGCAGTATCTTTCCCTTTTTGAAGAGCATGACCTTGTCGCCCGCGCCCGTGATGCCGATATCGGCTTTCGAGCCCTCTCCGGGGCCGTTCACCACGCAGCCCATGACAGCCACGGTCATGTCTTTCCGGACGCGGTAGAGGCGGTCCCGCCATCGCTCCAGGAAGGCGTGGGTGTCGAAGGTGTTTCGGCCGCAGCGGGGGCAGGAGACGATCCGCGCGCCCCCCCTCCCCGCCCCGATGGCCGCGAGGATCTCCCTGCCCGCAATCACCTCGTTCTCCTCGCTGTCCGTGAGCGATACCCTGACCGTGTCCCCGATCCCCTCGGGGATGAGCCGCGCGAGGGCGGCCGTCGTCCGGGCGACGCCGGCGATGAGGGGACCCGCCTCGGTGACGCCGAGATGGAGGGGAACGTCGTGGCGGGAAGAGAAGAGCCTATTTGCGCGGATCGTGGATTCGACGTCCGAGGACTTCATGGATACGACGATGGCGCCGAATCCGAAACCGTCAAGCACGGCCATCTCGCGCTCTGCGGCCTCGACCATGGCGGCCGCGAGATCCTCGGCGCCGCGGAGATCAGCGGGAAGGGATCCCGAATTGACGCCGATCCGTATCGGAACGCCCCTATCCTTGGCCTTCGCCGCGACCTCTCCGACCTTCCACGCCTCGCCGATGTTGCCCGGGTTGATCCTGATCTTCGCTACGGGGAAGTCCATGCAGCGGAGGGCTATCCGCCAATCGAAATGGATGTCCGCGACGAGGGGCAGATCGATCCCGCGCTCCGCGAGCGTTTCGGCGAGGCGCCCGAGGGCCTCGGCCGTCTCGATTGTAGGGCAAGAGAAACGGAGGAGCTCGCAGCCCATGTCCCGGAGCGCCTCGACCCGCGGCAACAGCGCGAGCGGATCCCCGGACAGGGGCGATTTCCACATCGTCTGGACGCGAACGGGCGAGCCCCCCCCGATGGAGAGCCCGTCCGCGTAAACCACCCTCGTCTTCACGGATTCACGCTCGCGACCGCGCGCTTCGAGTCCCTTACAGCGCGACGAGGGTGAAGGCCATGACGAAGAGCGCGACCGTCTCGCAGAGGCCGACGACGGTGATGTACTGCCCGAAGCCTTTGCCCGTTTCGCCGTAGGCGTCGCAGCTCGCGGCGGAGCACTGCCCCTGGGCTATGGCCGACATGCCGATCGCCGCGCCCGATATGAGGCCGGCCGCGAGGAGGAAGAAGTCGCCCTTCGACGAGGCGACCATCTGCCTCATTACGATGAAGCCGTAAATAGTCTGCGTGAGCGGGGCGCCGGCGAAGGCGACGAGGAGGAACGAGGCTCCCTTGTTCGCCATATAGTTGCGTTTCCAGGCGCCGATGGCCGCCTGGCCGGCTATTCCGGCTCCGATGCCGGACCCGATGGCCGAGAGGCCCAGAATGCATGCCGCGCCGATCAATCCGAAGGTCATGTCAACTCCTTTCTATCGAGGCGGCCGCGGGGGCCGCCTCCCTGAGCGGTTCATACGCGTAACCGGACCAATCCATTCCCAGGTGGCCGGAGAATTCCAGCATGTTGAGCCTGACGCCGTGCACCACGACGGACAGAACGCTCATGACGATGTTGAGCCCGTGCCCGAGGACGAGGAGGAGGACGCCAGCCCCCATGAGGGCGGACGGCTTCTCGAAGAGTCCGGCCGCCATCCCGTTCACGGTCTGGGAGATCGCCGCTCCCGCGAGCCCTACGGCCCAGAGCCTGATGTAGGAGACGATGTCGGCGAACACGCTCACCGTCCCGAGGAAGGTGGGGATGATGTTCTTGAGCCCGTCGATCGCGCTCTGCAGGACGTTCTTCTCGTAGTTCGAGAAGAGGAATACGAGGAGGAAGCCCGCGAGGATCGTGAAGAGCGCGTAGTTCGGCAACGGGAAGCGCGAGGCGTCGATAACGAGATTGAGGACGAGCCAGAACATCCCGAAGACGAGGAGGAAGGATCCGATCTGCCCGAGGAATTTCATGCTCCGGGCGCGGATGTCCCTGACGATGTTCTTGAGGTGGGCGATGAACAGCTGGACGCTTCCGATGATGAAGCAGATCACCTTCACGTTGTCGCCGGAATCCGGGTTCCAGCCCTCGATGCCCGGAATGGCGAGCCGTTTCAGGAAGTCCGGGAGCGCGCTGTCCGGCATGGAGAACCAAGATCCCGTCATGACGCCCCACGCCAAGGTGAACGTTGATAGTATGAGGAGCAGCCGCGTGAAGTCGGGCACTTTCTTCCTCTTCATCTTCGCGGAGACGATGAGGAAAACGCTCCCGGCCAGCATGATCGCGCCGTAGCCGCCGTCTCCGAAGATCATGGCGAAGAAGACGCAGAAAAATACGAGGAACCACGCTGAGATCTCGTATTCCCGGTAGTTGGGGACGGTTCCGAGGAAGTCGAAGACCGGCTGGATTATCCTGATGAAGGCGTTGTTCTTGACCTTCGTGGGCGGCATCTCGTCATCGCCGGGATCGTCCGTGGAGAGGCCCCATCCCCGGGCGGCGGCCTCGCGGGCGAGCTCCGACTCCTTCTCCGCGGGAAGCCAGCCCGTGAGGTACGCGAGGCTCCCCTCGTTCGGCATCCCTGACCTGATGTTCTCGAAGGCTTCGAGCCGTTTCGCGCGTTCGAGCTCAGAGAGCATGCTCGGCAGGATCGCGGCGAGGGATGCCTTTTCATCGCGAAGCGCGCGCCGCGCGGCTTCTTCGCGCTCGATCGCTGCATCGATAGCGCTCCTCGCCGCCTCCGGCAGGGGCATGGACGGTGGGAGGGAGGCGCCCTCTACGTCCTTCCTGACGATGCTCAGGAAATAGGATTTCCCGCGTTCGCGACCGAGCTCGATGACCATGGCGCCCTCGGGGAAGGATTCCGCGCCCTCCTTCGCCCCAAGGACGTGGATCCTCGCCGCGTAGCCCGATTCCTCGAATGCCTTGAGCGATCCGGGGTCGAATTCGCCGAGGGGGGCTATGCGGTCGCGTTCGCGGATCAACTGCCCCGAGCGATCGAGCGATGCGCGTTCGGCCGCCTGGATCTCCTCCGTCCTCCTCGCCGCGTCGACGGCCGAGAGCTCGGGCGGCCGCGCTCCCTTCCCGGCCTTGACCGAGGAGAGGGCGCCGACGGCTCGTTCCAAGAGCTCGCGATCGGCCGTGAGCCCCGCGAGGGGCTCGCCGGCCCCGCTCACGGGCTCGACGTGTACGATCCCGAGCCGCGCGAGGGCCTTGAGCCCGGCCGCGCGCTCGGATTCCAGCATCACTACCAGGCACTTCTTCATGGGAACGATCATGACGCGGCCCTCTCGAGGTTCTTCTTGGCGATCTTGCCGCGCACCACCTGGGCGGTCTGCTGGTCGCCCAGGTATATGCCGATACGCCTGATGTTCTCCATCGCTTCCGGTATCTTCACCTTCTCGAAGAGGTTCACGCGCTGGGTCGTGGTCCTGAGCTCCTCGCCGAGCCTCCGAACCTGCTCCTCGAGGACCTGGATCTCCAGGTCGCGGAGCATCATGCGCGAAAGCCGGTCGAGGGCCGCGTCGATCCAGAGGGGGCGCGCGAAGAGGTCGTACTCGCTCCAGGCGAACTCCGCGCCCTTGAACACCGGTATGGGCACGCCGGCTATGTTGCCCTCCTCTGTCCTGAGCTCCTTCACCGCGATGAGGGGCGTTCCGTCCGCGTCCATGACCGCGGATGATTCGCCGAACACCCCGATCCAAGGAAGGAACGAAGCCCTGAGGTTCTCGCGTTCCCGCGCGAGCTCGGCCTGCCGCGCCTCGATCCCGCGCATCTCCGCCTGGAGCTGCTGCTTCTTGAGCTGAAGCGTGGGGAGGTAACGGCGGAACATCTTGAGGGAGTCTTTCTGCTTCTTAAGCTCGTTTTTAGTGAGCTTGAGTTTGGCCATCTCGAGCTCAGGCCTCCGCCTTCGGCATACTCTCCGCCTTCACGGGCCAGAACTTGTCGAGAAGCTCGCTCCTGAGCCCCGTCTCCTCGCGGTCGAAGCAGGAAGCGAGGATCTCCCAGCCCTTGTCCAGGGCCTTCTCGAGGGGGATGTTCACGGAGAGGTCCATGAGCTCCTTTTCGAAGAGGACGCCGTATTTTATGAGCTTCCTGTCCCAGTTCGACATGAGGAAGCCCATGGACTTCTTCTCGAGGGCGTCGCGGTAGGCGGCGTAGAGCTTGATCATGCCGTCCATGAGGGCGCGGTGGTCGGCCCTGGTCTTCCCGTTCACCTGTTGCTTGAGGCGCGAAAGCGAACCGAAGGGCTCGATACGGCCGTTCTTGAGGTAGAACTGCCCCTCGGTGATGTAGCCCGTGTTGTCGGGGATGGGGTGGGTAACGTCGTCTCCGGGCATGGTGGTGACGGCAAGGATGGTGATGGAACCCGCCTCGGAAAAATCCACGGCCTTCTCGTAACGCGCCGCGAGCTGGGAGTAGAGGTCGCCGGGGTAGCCGCGGTTGGAGGGGACCTGCTCCTGGGTGATGGAGATCTCCTTCATGGCGTCCGCGAAGTTCGTCATGTCCGTGAGGAGCACGAGGACGTTCTTCCCCTTGAGGGCGAAGCGTTCCGCGACGGCGAGGCTGATGTCCGGCACCATGAGGCACTCGACCACGGGGTCGCTCGCGGTATGCACGAACATGATGGTCTTGGAGAGGGCGCCGCCGGACTCGAGGCTGTCCTTGAAGAAGAGGTAGTCGTCGTGCTTGAGGCCCATGCCCCCAAGGACGATGAGGTCTACCTCGGCCTGCATGGCGATGCGCGCGAGGAGCTGGTTGTAGGGCTCTCCCGATACGGAGAACACGGGGAGCTTCTGCGAACGCACCAGGGTGTTGAAGAGGTCGATCATGGGGATGCCCGTGCGGACCATGTCGCGCGGGATGATGCGCTTCCATGGATTGACCGAGGGACCGCCGATGGGGATGAGGTTCTCCGCGAGTTCCGGCCCGTTGTCGCGCGGCGATCCCGCTCCGTTGAACACCCGCCCGAGGAGGTCGTCCGAGAAGGATACCTGCATGGGATGCCCGAGAAAGCGGACCTCGTCGCGCGTTGAGACGCCGCGGCCGCCAGAGAATACCTGGAGCGATACGAGGTCCCCGTTCAGCCTGATGACCTCGGCGAGGGATACGCCGAAGCGGGTCCTGACCTCGGCGAGCTCGCCGTAGCTCACGCCCTCGGCCCGCACCGTGATGACGTTGCCCGTGATGGATTCGATCCTGTCGTAAACCTTCTTCATGGCTACCTCGACGTCCCGCTGTCGGCGCGCTTAGCGACGCCGGACCTGCCGCCCTCGATGGCCGCGCGGAGATCGGCCTCGATCGACTTGAATTTATCCGTTCCCCATTCCGCGCCGTTCCAATCCATGAACGCCTGCCTCAGCCTGTTGAAGTAAGCGCGGGCCTCGTCCTTCGCCGCGAAGGAGTACGTCGAGGCGAGCACGTCGAGGAGGAGGGCGAAGGAGTGGCGCTGCCGCTCGGGAGACACCGCGGCGTCCACCGGATCGAAGGAGTTCTGCTGGAAGTAGACCGCGTCCAGGAGGTTCCCCTTGAGGTAGACCACGAAGTCCTCGGTGCTCGTACCCTCCTCGCCCACGACCTTCATCATCTGGCTGACATCGTTGCCCTGGC
>CAZIEI010000105.1:0-11861 GCA_964538705.1 uncultured Spirochaetales bacterium
GCCCGAGCCCGAGTCCGAGCCCGAGCCCGAGCCCTAGCCCCAGCCTGAGCCCGAGCCCGAGCCCGAGCCCTTCGGCTGCGCCTCTCTATTCGGTGACGCTCACGTTCAAAGGTCCGAGCGTGAGCAGCAATACCGTGTATGTCGCGTGGATCGAGGATGAGAGCGGGAATAATCTCCAAAACCTGTATATATGCAACAAACTTATAAAGGGCGGACTCACAGGTACCGCTAATCCGAATTGGAAAAGAGAAAAATACCCTGGAAGCATTGTCGATGGCCTCACGGGAGCCTCGGTACAGGGAACCACCGGGCTCACCGTATCGCGTGATCTCGCGATCGGAAGCGTAAAGCGATTCCGCGTGTGCTTCGAGATCGATCGATCATGGAATTCCAACGATTATTTCTATGACCGGCCCGCGTTCACGTACCGGAGCGAATTGATCGATATCGACGATTTGGAAGCCAGTTACGATCTCGACCTCTACGGTTGGATGTCCAATGATACGACCGGAACGAGCCTCGGCCAGCAGCCGAAAGTCGAGGACAGCATCCCGGAATGGGAAGTCTGGAAGCTCATGACGGATACCTCGTTCATCGCGGCTCATAACGATATGGTCTCGTCTCTCAGGGTCGTCGTCGAGGAGAAATGAACCGGGGCGGAGGGCGGCCGAGCGGTCGCCCTCCGCATTCCCGTTGATCGAAGCGGTCCCATCCTTCGAGGTTTCCGCCGGACGTGGAATTCCCGCACCGGATCGAAAGCGATTCAAGCACGCGGGAAGGGCCGCGCGCGCCATCGGCAATCGCCCCTCCGGCAACGAATAGGCCTTTACTTCATCTGAAGCAATGATATACTCGATGGACGCGGCGGGCCCGATCTCGAGGGAACTCGGCGTGGCACCGGTATCCGCGATGGAAAGCGTGATAACCGAATTTAGGAGGGGCGCATGGGGATTTTCAATTTCATACCGGGGGGCAAGGTCCCGTCGGTCGTTTCAGCCAAGACCCTCTGGAGGCTCGTCGGCTCGTTCGCGCTCTTCCTGCCCCTCGCCTTATGGCTGGGGAATCTCCTGCCCGGGGGCTGCGGGAGCGTCCAAGACTCCATCAGCGCCTATTACTACACTAACATGAGGAACGTGTTCGTGGGCGTCCTCTGCGCGGTATCGCTTTTCCTCTTCGCTTACAATGGTTACGAGAAAATCGACGCCATCCTGAGCAAATGCGCGAGCGTCTTCGCGCTCGGGATCGCGTTCTGCCCGACTACCTACGACAGCGCCGTACCGATGTGCTTTATCGGCCCGATCAACACGAATAAGATCATCGGCGCGCTTCATTACGTTTCCGCCGGCGCCTTCTTCGGCATCATCTCCTTCATGTCCCTATTCCTCTTCACGCGGACGCACAAGGGTAGAAGCCTGAAGAGCGTCACGCCAGGAAAGAAGAGGAGGAACGCCGTCTACCGGGTCTGCGGGATCGTCATGATCGTTTCCCTCCTGCTCATCGTCCTTTACACGAGATGGCTCATTGACTATTTCCAGGTGCCCTCGCTCACGTTCTACCTCGAGTCGATCGTTCTGGTGGCGTTCGGGATTTCGTGGACCGTGAAGGGACGTACCGTGAACGCGGTCGCTCGGATGATCGGCCTGGGACGAAAATCGGCCGTGATGAGCGGATCGGGAGGATCGCGAGTTTCGGGAGTATCGGCGGGTCCGGCGGGCTCAAGGGGATCGACTCCGATCGATTGACATCCGAACCGGGCGGTCATAGGCTTATTTCCCGAATCGACGATCCTGAGGAGGCATTAATGGTAGCCGTGAAGATAACGGTCCTCAAGAGAACCCTGTTCGATGACTTGGCTAAAGCGCACGGAGGCGATCCTAAGCGCCCCTGCGAGGTCTTCTCTGACGGGCAGACGTTCATCGCCGGACTCAATAAGCCCGAGGGGTTCTGCGACTGGGCCTGGACGGACATCTCGAGGATGGTCCTCGCGGTGTACTCGGGCGGTAACTTCGACGTCGGGCCTTTCAAGGGATGGATGAAGAATGATGGCGAGGCGATTTCCTGCTGCACGGATGGATTCAGGCCGGTCGTCTTCAAGATCCAGCGCGTGGACACGAAGGACCTCATCGACGCGTCCCGCGCCGAACGCCCGGCTCCAAGGGAGGCTTACGATTCGGAGCGATGGGGGGAATTCGCCTACGCGTTCCCGGGGCTCGGGCCGAACGCGGCCTGCGCCGTGCGCCTCCATTTCTGCGAGATCTACCACGACGGTCCGGGGAAGCGACGCTTTTCCGTGGACATCAACGGAAAGCGCGTTCTCGAGGAGTTCGATGTCCTCAAGGAAGCGGGAGGAAAATACGCGGCCATCGTCCGCGAGTTCCCGGTCGTGGCCGATCCTTCAGGAACCGTCAGAATCGATTTCAAGAAGGGATCCGCCGATTTTCCGAAACTGAGCGCGATCGAGATCGTCGCGGGAGGGCGGACGGCCTTCGCCGTCAATTCCGGCGGCCGCGGCATCGGGGACTTCAAGGCGGACTCGCATTTCATCGGCGGAAACGCTTTAGGAGACTGAGCGCGGATCCTGCGGGGCGGCGGCCCCTCCGCGCGGCCGGCCGTCTCCGACGGAGCTGATCAGCTCGGACGGGCGAGCCCCGCGGAGATGATCCGGCCGACCTCGGCCTTGCGGAAAGGCTTGGCGAGGCTGCCTGAGAATCCATGCGAGGAGGGGTCCGACATGACGGGATCCTCCGAGTAGCCCGAGGACACGAAAATAGGCAGGGAGGGCATGGCCTTTTTCAGCATCGCCGCCGCTTCCTTCCCGCCGCGCCCCCCCGGGATGGTGAGGTCGAGGATCGCCGCTACGACGGGTCCATCAGGCTGATCCGATGATACCGCGGCCTCGGCGGCCTCCGCGGTAGCGACGCAGACGGGCGTGAATCCGAGGTCCTTCAGCATCGCGCCGAGGATATCACGGATCGCTTCCTCGTCGTCGAGCACGATCACGCGACCGCGCATCGTCCCGTCGGTTCCGCGCTTCATCGGGCGCGGCATCGCCGGAGCCGCGGAGGCGTGGACGTAGAGCCTGAACAGGCTTCCCTCTCCCGGCTTCGATTCCACCTCGATAGCGCCGCCATGGCGCGTCATGATCGAGTAGCAGGTGGCGAGGCCGAGGCCGTTGCCCGCGCTTTTCGTGGTGAAGAAGGGATCGAAGATGTGGGGGAGGTTCTCGCCGGGTATGCCCTCCCCTTCGTCGATTACCGAAACGACGACGTAGCGGCCGGGTTTGAGTCCGTGGACCGCGCCTTCCCCGACGTCCTCGTTGCGCGCCTCGATCCGGATCGTTCCGCCAAAGGGCATCGCCTGGCGGGCGTTGATCACGAGGTTGTCGATGACCTGCCCGAACTGGTCGGGGTCCACCTCGCAGGCCCACAGGCCTTCCTGGAACGAGAACGACGTCCTCACGTCGGTCCCGCTCAGGGAGAAGCGCGCCGCGTCCTCGATGAGCGAACGCGCGTCGACGGCCGCGAGGGCCGGTTCGCCTCCCTTGGCGAAAGTGAGGAGCTGGCGCGTGAGGCCCTTGGCGCGATCCATCGCCAGGAAGGCCTTCTGCAGGAGGTCCTTGACCCGTGCCTCGGAGGAGAGTTCGTTCGCGAGGTCGATGTAACCGAATATTCCCGCGAGCATATTATTGAAATCGTGGGCGATCCCGCCCGCGAGGATGCCGAGGGATTCGAGCCGCTGGGAGCGCTGCATGGCCTCCTGCATCTTCCACTTCTCCGTGACGTCACGGAACACGAGGACGACGCCGACCGTCTTTCCCGAGGAATCGCGGATGGGCGCTCCGCTGTCCGCGATCCGGATTTTCCTCCCGTCGCGCGACGCGAGGATGGTTCCTCCTCCGAGCTCGACGACGCTCGAGGTCCTGAGCGCGCGCTGGACGGGATTTTCGGAGCAATCTCCCGTGGCCTCGTCGCTGATGGAGAAGACTTCCTCGAGCGGGCGGCCCGCGGCCTCGGCGGCGCTCCATCCCGTGAGCCGTTCGGCTACCGCGTTCATAATAGTCACGTTCCCCCCGGTGTCAGCGGCTATCACGCCGTCGCCGATGCTCGCGAGCGTCACGGCGATCCTCTCCTTCTCGCGCTTGAGCTCTTCCTCCGCCTGTTTCCGTGCCGTGATATCGAGGAAGACCGCGACCATCCTGCCCGGTTCGGTCCGGAAGGCGCGGACCTCGAAGGCGCCGTCGATCTTGTCGTCCTTGTAAAGGACCTGCTCAGTGGCCCAAGGTACGCCATCGCACGCCGTCGTCCGGTACCGTTCCGGAAGCTCCGTCCCGGCGAGGGGAGGGAACGCGGCCTCGATCCTTTTCCCGACGAATTGGGCGTTGTCGACGCCGAGGAGCTCGTTCGCCGAGGGATTGAAACCCGTGAAGACGAGGTCGTCGCCGGAAAGCTCGTAGAAATGCATGCCGATGGGAGAGCTCTCGATCATCCGGCGGTAGCGCTCCTCGCTCTCGGCGATCGCGCGTTCCATCGCCTTCCGCGAGGAAATGTCCCGGGCGACTCCGCGCGCGCCGAGAGGCTTCCCCTCCGCGTTCGAGACGAGACGGGCGTTGAACAACAGCTCGATCCTGCCCCCGTCCTTCCCCAGGTAGACGGTCTCGTAGTCCTTCACGAGGCCGGTCGATAGGACTTTTCCCAGCGTCCGGAGGTCCCGGCTCGCCGCGTCCGCTTCCATAAAATCGGTGAAGGATCGACCGAGCATCTCCGGAACGGTATAGCCGAGCGCCGTTTCCCATGCCTTGTTGAGGTAGATGAAGCGGCCATCGGGATCGCATTGCCAAATCAGGTCGTCGGACGATTCGACGAGATCCTGGAAGAATGACGGGGGCAGGGTATTGGTCGAGTCGTCGCCTGTATCGCGCTCCATTCGGTTGCCAGCGGAATTCTAAGGCATGGACCGAGCCGATGCAAGGGCGGAGCCTCGAATGGCGCCGCTCGTCAGGGCCGCCGCCGCCTCGATCCCGCGATGATCCTCCTCATGGTCTCTCCCTTGGCCAACCACGAAAGCGAAAAGGCGAAGAGAGCGACCGATTCGAGGACGAACCTGAGCTTGAAACGGTCGATGAATTCCCGGTCGGGGAGCCTCGTGAAGAGAACGAGGAGGCCGAGGCAGAGGAGGATCAGGAGGCCGCAGGCGAGGTAAAACCCGCGCTTCCAGGAAGGGACGGCTGGCTTGCCGCGGTCCCGCCGCATGAAGAGAACGGCGTTGAGGGCGATGAGGCCGATCAGGGTCCGGTGCTGGAAGTAGGAGAGGGCCACGCTTTTGTTCCAGGTTTCACGCATGCCCCACCTTACAACGAGATCGGCGTTTCGGGGTGGACGTCCTGAGTCTTTCGCTCGCGGGCCGGGCACGGTATAATACGCGTATCGTTATTTGCGCATTAATAGAAAGGATAGATAAACCATGATGACGACGCCAAAACACCGCCGAATGCTTATCGCCCTCCTTCTTGCGAGCATCGTCGCTCTCTGGATGGCCGGATGCTCGATCGAGGAAACCGTAGAACCGTATCCTGCCGTCTCCGTTTCGGAGACCTATTCGGGTACAGGGCCGGCCGTGTACCACGTCCCGACGGACGGAAGCCTGACCCTCACCTACGACCTCGACCTCGGAAGCGCGGTGAGGGAGGTGTATATGATCTATACCAACCCGACATCGTCGTTGGTCGAAGCGTCGAAACCCTCGCTCGCCAGCGTGAGCGCGCCGGCTGGAATGGAACATGCCGGCTTCCCCGAACGCGATTCACTCGGCGGTCAGGCCGCCGCGACTCCCCGCTCCCCCACCGAACAAGAGGTGAACGCATTCAATAGCGATCCCTTCGGGCACCTCGTCGATGTCAGGGAGGCCCCGGGGGCGCGGACGAATCGCGCGCCGGGACCGTTTTACGACTCGGTCGGCGTTCCGCAGTCGTTCATGCTCGGTTCGGCCACCGCGACCGTCGCCGCCACCTGCAGGAGAGTGGTCACCGACGGGACGAAGACGCTGAACATCTGGGTCGCGGACGATTGCTGGACCGGATCGGGGAGCTCGAAGGCGTACAAGGTGGATGACGCGATGCTTACCGCCGTCGCGGAGCGTTTCCTGGCGTCGGGAGCTGGAAACGACATTTACGATTGGGTGACGAACATATACGGCTCTGAATGGGGCCCGTTCGATACGGCGAGGTATCCGAATTTGATCGCCGCTGACAACGAGATCACGATACTCCTTTACGACATCGATAACGATAATTCCACGAACGGCGGCTACCTCGGTTATTTCTTCAACAAGGACAATTTCAAGAAAACCGGAAGCGGGGCTTGCCCGTATTCCAACGAGCGGATCATGTTCTACCTGGACGCCGTCATGCTGGCGACGCCGAGCGGCGGGTCCTGGGACGTCACCGATCCCTGGCCGGCCGAGATCGTCTCGACCTTGGCCCACGAGTTCCAGCACATGGTCCATTTTTACCAAAAGACCGTCGTGAATAGGCTCATTGACGCGTCGGACGCCTGGCTCAACGAGATGTGCTCGCTCGTCACCGAGGATTTCCTCTCGGCCAAGCTTCAAACCGACGGCCCGAGAGGCGTTGCCTGGAACAATAGCGGTTCAGGCAGTCAGGGGAACTATAACGGGAGGATCCCGCTCTATAACGCGCACGTCGATGATTGCCTCACGTACTGGGGATGGGAGGACGACGGCATCGGCAGGAGCTACTCCCAGGCTTACAGCTTCGGCGCGTATATCGCGCGCAATTACGGAGGAGTCAGCGCGTTCAGGAGCATCGTGCGATGCCCCAGGCTGGATACGAGCGCTGTCCCGACGGCCATCGCCATGATGGGCTACTCGGAATCCTTTTCCGATCTCCTCAGGAAATGGGGGGCGGCGGTTATCCTGTCCAGCGCGGCCACCGGGCTGCCCTCGGGAAGGTACCAATACAATTACGGCTCGAGTTGGAACTTTTCGACGTTGAATTCCATCCAGTACGATCTGGGATCGATCAACTTCTTCAACTATTCGAGCGGCTCGCTCAATGGTCCCCGTTTCTATGACGGAGCTTCCGCCGGGGACGGGCGCCGCTACTCCATGAGCGCGTATTCGAATGCGTTCTACAGGTTAGGGACGGGCCTCACGGGGCACGTGAAGCGAACCATGGAGATCGACGATGGCATGGAGCTGACGGTCGTTGTGAAATAGGGGGCGTCATGGGAACCATCGATTACCTCAAACGGCTTTTCCTCGATCGGGAGCGTCCCCTGGAACGCCGCGACTTCGGCGTGATCCTGGGCTTGCTCTGGTTCATGAACGCCTTCCAGGCGCGGGGCGTCGTTCTCGCCTTCGGCTCAACGGCGATCATGGCGCGCGGCTTCGGCTCGTCGCAGATCGCGGCGCATAGCCTCCTCGGATCAGTCGTGGGAACCATGTTCTTCGCGGGAATTCCATGGTCCGCGGCGCTCATCGCCGGGAGCGTCCTGGCTGTCCGGAGGGCGTTCAGGACGAACCTCGCGATCGCGATCCTGGGGGGTATCCCGGTTTTCGCGCTCATGCGGAGCTTCGTCGCCCTTCCGGCGATCGCGTCGACGATATCGGAGGGAATGGCTTTCGCCTCCGAGACCAATGCTATGGTGCGGCAGGCGGGGCTCGTCATGGCCGTCGTCGTCGCCGGGCTCGCCCTCATCGGCCTCGGCGTTGTCGTCGCCGCTCTCGCGGTCCTCCGATCCGCCGGGACCCCGCTCGATTCCCCGGAGGCGTCGAAGCCGGGGCGCTGCAAATTCCTCATCTACTCCGCCGTCATCGGTATAGTCGGCGTGGCGTTCGCGCTCTTGGCAGCCGCGGTAGGGCTCGGGGGCGTATTCGACGGGCCGTCGGCGACGACGGTAATGATCGTGAGCGTGAGCGCGACGGGGATACTCTCGATCCTCGGGTTCATCCTCGTGGTTATGAGGATGCTGGAGAGCGGGACGAGTCTTCTCTGGCTCCTGCCTCCCTTCGCGGCGGGCGCCCTCGGAGCCGGTCTCGTCGCGCTCTCGCTGGCCGTCAAGGATATCTGGGCGATGTCGACGGGGAGCTGGGTCGTAGGCCTGGGGATGGACGCGCAGGCCGCGATCTTCATCGCCCTCGTCCTGAGGCCGTCCACGGGGGCGCGCGGTCCAACGACCGCGACGCCATCGATGCCGACCCTCGAGACCGCCGCGGGAAGCCCGGGCGACGCTACATGAAGCGGCTTCGCGATCCCGAGGAGATCATCCCCCTCCTCCCGGAATCGATCCGTCCGATGGCGAGGGCGGCCTGGGACGCGAAGCAAGCCGATCCGAACGACCGCGAGCGGTTCTCGAAGCCGCTCCGCGAGGCCTTCGAGGCCGTGAAATATCCAAAAGGGCACTGCGTGGACCCCGCGACGCTCGACGCCGACGCGCTCCTCGTCGCGGAGTTCTCCTGCGGCGTCGAAGGGGCGATGCTCCACAGCTACGGGATACCGCTCACTGCTTGGGCGAGGAGCCGATGGCTCGGCTTCTCCGCCCCCACGATCGCGGAGCGGCGGATCGACTACGTCTTCCGGGGTGAACCGCGCAACGCTCCGCTCTACCGAGCGGTAATCGAGTTCCTCATGGCCGCTGAGATCAAGATCCACATGGTCATGGTGAACGAGGATTTGGTATCCCTGCTCGCGTCTTTATCGCCCATGGACAAGCTCGACCTCATGCCGGGGTTCGCGTTCGAATGCTACCGGGTCAGCAGGCGCGAATTCCCCAAATTCGATTCCGATTCCGTGACCGCGAAGGCAGGTCCCTGGGCCATCGCCCTGGCGCGGAGATTCACGGAAACCCACGAGCGCGGCTTGGACGCCGAGGAACTCACCTTCGGCGTCGAGGAGCCGCTCCGCCGCGCGATCTTCCTCGGGCTCATCCGTTCGGGAACGGAAATCGATCCCACATGGGATTGGCTCGTTCCCGCGGAATGGAATCCCTGGCGGCTGGGATTCGATGAGATCCTCGCGAGCCTGCCTGAGCCGCGGCGTACGCGGGCCCTCATCGAATCGGTCGGCGACGCCCGCGTCCATCCGGCGACCGCCTTGAATTCGGCCGAGGCCCTGCTATACCGCATCCCCTCGCTCGAAATGGCCGAATTCGTTTTACAGCTCCTAGACGGCGACGCGGAGGGCGGTCGGCGCGAGCGGGAATGGCTTCCCGAGGTCGCCGAGGCGCTCAAGGACCGCCCGGAAATCGCATCGCTCTTCACTGAGCGTTTTTCGCGACTTCCCGTGCTGCCTGCGCTGCGCTTGAGACGCTTCTTCAAGCCGCGGAGCGCGGACGAGCTCACGGAATCCGAGCGGAGGCAATTCGCCTACCTGGGCAGGCATTGGTCCGCGGACGACGAGCGGACCTTCATGGTTCGGGGTACGCCCGACGCGCCCGAATTCGGCCCGATGGATTTCGTAACCATTTATGAAATCGAGGACGGGAACGGCGCCCTCGTCTACGAGGCCATCCTGTACTGCCACGGGCTCAACGGAGCCGTCATGTACGCCGGGACCCTCGACCTCGTGGGCATGTACTGCCAGCATTCGCTCGAAATGCGCGATGAAACGGAGGTAGCTCTCAAGGAAGCCCTCGAGACGATCATCGAGGACGCGGACGAGTGAACGGACTGCCGTCATTCTGGCGCGGACACCCGAAAAGCATCAACGAGCTTCGATAGCCTAGTTAACGGATAACCGCACATACGATCAAAACTCCGCTACGGTATGATGATACCTTCATCTCCGGAAAGGGAGGGCGCTGTGCCGGAATGGAACCTGAACGTGCAACGGATACTCGACCTCGTGGAACGCAACCTCCGGGCGGAGCTCAGCCTGGCGGACGTGTCCCGGCGTCTCGGGTACTCGCCCTGGTACTGCACCCGGCAGTTCAGCCGCGTGGTGGGCATGAGCCTGCGGAGCTACCTTCGCTTGAGGCGCCTGAGCGAAGCGGCTATCGCGCTCCGCGACAGCGATGTCGGCATCCTGGATATTGCCGTTGAATTCGGCTTCTCGTCCCAGGAGGCCTTCACCCGCGCCTTCAAGGACGCTTGGGGAACGGCCCCGGGCGCTTGGAGGACGTCGCGAGAACCCATCGGTTTGATCGTGCGACGGCACGCTGCGTCCATCCCTTCCGAAGGAGGACAGAACATGAGCGAAACGATTTCCAAGATCGAGGTCAGCGTCCAAGCCGTACCGGCGCGGAAGTTCATCGGGGTCATGGCGGACGGCGCTACGGATTACATGGATTTCTGGACGAAGGTGGCGGAATCCTGGTCGGACTGCCATAAGGTAGAAGGTATCCTCGCGAGCATCACCGCGAACGCGCAGATCGGGGGTTGGTACGAGGATAAGGGCAGGAAAGGCTACGTCTACGGCGTGGAGGTCCCCGCGGATTACTCGGGTACCGTCCCGGCTGGCATGACGCTCCTTGAGATCCCCGCCGCGGAGTACGCGGTATTCCATCACCCGCCCTACGACTTCGAAACGATGGAAGAAGCTGTCCACGCGGCTCTGGGTAAGGCACTCGCCGCCTACGACCCGCGCAAGACGGGACGAGAGTGGGACATGAGCATCCCCATGTGGCAGCGTCACGATCCGGAAGGAATGGGTCAGGCCTGGTGTAAGGCCCTCAAGAAAAAATAAGCGGAGTGGGAGGGGAAGGATCGTTCCTTCTCCTCCCGTTCCGCCCTGACGCTCGACGCGATCACTCCTCGACGATCTGGAAATAGAAATCGCACTTGATCTCGGGATTCCTTATCCTGACCCGGTAATACTCGTCGTCGCTCTGCTTCGAGAAGATGAGGCCGAAGTACTCGGAGTCGGGTTCGATGTCCGCCTCGTAGAAGAGGTTGTTCTCGAGGAGCTTGAGCCAATGCCTTCCCTCGTGCGCGTAATCGGAAATGAGTTCGAAATTATGGTAGAGCGCGTATTCGCGCCCGACGGGATCGACGCGGACGGTCTTGATCCGGTACCGGTGGTACACCCCGTAATTGTACGTGTACACGGTCGTGGTCGTCGTGTGCGTGTAGACGTAATCGAGCTCGCTCCCGATCGTGGCGACCGCGAGGAGGACCGCTCCGGCGATGTACTCGCTTTTTTCCTTGGCGTAGTATTCGTCGGAAGTATAGGTCCGGACGGGTTCCCATTTCTTCATGTCAGGGCTTGATTGCACGGTGAAGTCCTCGTCGCTCACGAGGACGGATCCATCGGTCTTGTTGTAGACCGAGATCTTGTACATGACCTCGCCACCGCGGAACTCGGGCTTCACGATGACTTCGAAGGAATTGCTGTCGTACACGGGGTACAGTTGTCCGCGATTCGTCTTGACGGTCACGCCCTCGCTCGGGAGCGGTTCGAAACGGAAGGTGGCGCAGGATGAGAGAACGAGGGCGAGAAGAGCGGATAGGGCCGAGATCGCCTTTTTCATGGTTCCTCCTGATAGCCACAGTATACCACGGCGAGCGGCGACTTTTACGGGCGAACCGGCCATCGTTCGGGGAGGATCGCTATGCCGATCCGCGCGAGGAGCCCGATGCGTCATTTGGCGGCTATCAGGAATGATCCTTCAGTCCGCTTCCTCAAGAGTCCTTCTTTTGCTATGCTCCTCCCCCTATGGTCAGCCTCTCCAGCGTCAAGGTCGCCTTCGGGGACCGCCTTCTTTTCAGGGAATCCGACATGCTCGTCCGGCCGGGGGACAAGATCGGCCTCGTGGGGCCGAACGGGGCCGGGAAGACGACCGTCTTCCGCCTCATCGCCGGAGAGGAGAAGCCCGACGAGGGGACGATCCATCGCGAGCCGAACGTCG
>CAZIEI010000106.1:0-11795 GCA_964538705.1 uncultured Spirochaetales bacterium
GTCATCGTGGGGGCGCGGAACGGGAGCCCCCTCGTGGTGGGCGTCGGCAACGACGAGATGTTCCTGGCCTCGGACGTCACGGCCATGGTCGCCTACACCCGCCAGGTAATCTACCTGGAGGACGGCGAGGTAGTCCGGATCACGCGCGAGGGCTATACCGCCACGGACCAGAACGATCGGGACGTGCAGAAACGCGTGGACGAGGTGACCTGGGAGCTCAAGGCCATGGAGCTCGAGGGCTTCCCCACCTACATGGAGAAGGAGATCTTCGAACAGCCCGAGTCGATCCTCCGCTGCATGCAGGGGCGGATCGACTGGGAGACCGCGAGCCCCAAGCTGGGCGGGCTCAACCTCTGCTCCCGCGACCTCAGGGCAGTGAAGCGCGTGACGATAATCGCGGCCGGCACGAGCTGGCACGCCGGCCTCGTGGGGGCCCACCTCCTCGAGTCGATCGCCCGCGTCCCCGCGGCCGCCGAGCTCTCGAGCGAGATACGCTACCGGAATCCCGTCGTCGACCCCGACAACCTGTACTTCGCCGTGTCCCAGTCGGGCGAGACCGCGGACACCCTCTTCGCCATGCGCGAGATGAAGCGGAAGGGGGCCACCGTCCTCGGCATCTGCAACGTGGTGGGATCGACCATCCCGCGGGAGTCCGACGGCGGCGTGTACATCCACTCAGGCCCGGAGATCGCCGTGGCGAGCACCAAGGCCTTCACGAGCCAGCTCATGGCGCTCTCGCTTTTCGCCGTCCTCATGGCCCGAGTCCGCGATCTCTCCTTTACGGCGGGAAGGCGGATCCTCGAGGCCCTCAAGGACGTCCCCGAGCTCCTGAAACCCGTCCTTGCCCGGAAAGAAGAGATCCGCGCTTTAGCCAAGAAGTACTGCCGCTCAAAGGACTTCCTCTTCCTCGGGCGCGGCCCCCTCTACCCCGTGGCGCTCGAGGGCGCCCTCAAGCTGAAGGAAATTTCCTATATACACGCGGAGGGCTACGCCTGCGGCGAGATCAAGCACGGTCCCATCGCCCTCGTGGACGACGGGACGCCCTCGCTCTTCCTGGTTCCGGACGACCACCTGCGCGAAAAGAACCACTCAAATATGAGGGAGATCAAGGCCCGCGGGGGCCCCGTGATCGCGATCGCCGCCGAGGGCGACGCGGAGACGGCGGCCATCGCGGACGACGTGATCTACGTGCCAAAGGCCGATCCTATCGCCTACCCCTTCCTCATGGTGGCGCCCCTCCAGCTCTTCGCCTACTACTGCGCGCTCGAGCTGGGTAGGGACGTGGACCAGCCGCGGAACCTCGCGAAGAGCGTCACGGTCGAATGACCGCCCGAGAATGATCCGCCACTTTTGATAGTGAAAAAATAGCCGATGCGGGCGCCCCTCGGGGCGCCTTATTTTTTTGCGGGAAGGAAACCTTTGGGGGAAAAGGTTTCCTGACGCTCGCGTAGCCCGCCATGCTGCGCTCCCGCTCCCAACCATCCATAAAATCGGAAGTCGGACGATCGCCAAGCTTCGTAGAACTGGATGCGGATTATTAAGAGGTAGAGCTCAGGACGCGGGAAGGCGGGCGGCGGCGCCCCGGAGCCGTGATGCGAGCTCCTCGAGACCCTCGCGCGTCCTCGTGGATACGAAGATAGCGTCGGGCGCGATGGCGAGAAGCTGCTGACGGCGCTCGGCGCCGGGGTAGAGATCGGACTTGGTGAAGACGGTGAGGGCGGGCTTGCCCTCCGCGCCGAGTTCCGCGAGGACCGCGAGGGTGGTCTTGAGCCGCGCCTCGGGATTCCGGTCGTTCCCGTCCACGACATGGACGAGGAGGTCGGAGTCGATCGCTTCCTCGAGCGTCGACTTGAAGGCCTCGACCAGGTGGTGCGGCAGGTCGCGGATGAAGCCGACGGTGTCCGTCACGAGGATCCCCGCGCCTTGCCCCACGGAGAGCCGCCGCGTGACCGTGTCCAGGGTGGCGAAGAGCTTGTCCTCGGCGAGGACGTCCGCGTTGGTCATGGCGTTGAGGAGGGAGGACTTGCCGGCGTTCGTGTAGCCGACGATGGCGCAGGAGGGCACCGCCTCGCGCTCGCGCTTCCTGCGGAGGGTGGTCCGCTCCTTGCGCACGGCCTCGAGCTCCTCCTTGACCTTGCGGATCTTGGCCCGGGTCTCGCGCTTGTCGAGCTCGAGGGCCTGCTCGCCCGAGCCTTTGGTCCCGTAGCGGCCGCCACGCTGGCGGGAGAGCCCCTTCCGGGAGTGCGCGAGGCGCGGCAACGAGTATTCGAGGCTCGCGAGCTCGGTTTGGAGGACGGCCTCCCTGGTACGCGCCCGCGACGCGAAGATCCTGATGATGAGCTCTTGGCGGTCTATGACAGAGAGCCCGGAAAGCTCCTCCCAGTTCCGCTGCTGGCTCGGCGAGAGGATCCCGTCCGCAACGATGGCGTCGGCCTCCGCATCCTTGGCGGCCTGGGCGATCTCGGCCGCCTTACCGTCGCCGAGGAGGTACCGCGGCGAGGGGGCGCGGACCTTGGCGAGGGCCTCGCCCGCGAGGTCGAGGCCCAGGGTGTCGCAGAGTCCCTTGAGCTCCTCGAGTGACTCAGCGGCATCCGCGGGGGTCGCGCGGTCCGCGCGCAGGGAGACGAGGAAGGCTTTGTCCTTCCGGGGAGCGAGATCGTGGGGTTGGCGCTTCAGACCGAGTCTTCCTTCACGTAGTACTGCATGAGCTGGACGAAGTAGTACATCTTCTTATAGACGTCGGTCATCCGCTTCTTCGCCTTGGCGTCGGAGGCCTGGTCGATCTCCTTCCAATTGATGATCAACTCGTGCGGGCTCCGGTCGTAGTCCTCGATGAGGGCCTTGAGGGTGCGCCCCATGGCGATGAGGGAGGTGGCGGCCTGGTTGATAATGGCGGCGGCACGGGAATTGGCGTCCGCCATCAGGGTTTTGAGGAACTTGACGGCTTCCTTGTCCCGCTCTGCCTTGAGGAAGGCGGTGCGGATCCTGGAGCCGGCCTCGCCGTCCTCAGCGAGGGCGTCGTCGAAGAGGATGAGCGCGTCCGAGGCGGCCATGAGGGAGTGGAAGCTCTCCGAGAGCATCTGCGAGGAGAGGTTCGTGGACCACTTCCCCCTGATGAGGAGGAGGTCGATGAGCTCGCGGACGTCCTTCTTGAAGAAATCGAGGAGGAAGGCCTTGAGGAAGTTGAGGGGCTGGATGTAGATGAAGCCGGGAAGGCCCTTCTTGGCGAAGGTCGGGTTAGCCTTCTCCGCGTAGTTCTTCATGCGGGAGATGGCCGCGGTCCCGAAGATCATCCGCGCGAGCTCCTCCACCTTGGAATTCCGCTTCTCGGACACGACCTTCTGGACGATGACGTCCGTCTGGGCCTTGAGCTTCTGGAGGTACGGGTCGACGATGCGCTCGTTGGAGACCACCGCCGTGGGGGTGTAGTAGGGGTCCTTGTCCAGGTGCTGGACGATCATGGGGAGAATCTGGGACTGCCTCACGTCGCGCATGGCGTTCACGAGCTTGAGCCAGACGTCCACGTTGATGACGTCCAGGTTCCGGTACTGCTTGAGGCCGTTGAAGATGGTCCGCCAGTCGGCGCCCAGGTTCAGCCCGAGGAAGACCTCGAAGAAGTCCTTGAGGTCCTCCGCCACGTACTCGCCCGAGATGGCCTCGAAGCGGGGGCTGTAGGTGAAATTCCGCTCGGAGATGTTCGAGTCGAACTTCTTGAGGAGGAAGTAGTAGTCGAAGTGGGCGAAGCGGATGAAGGAAAGGAGGGTGTTGTACGCCTCGTCGATCAGCTTGATCTTGTCCGTGTCGAAGAAGGAGTAGACCTGGACGATGACGTTCTTGGCCTGGTTCTGGAGCTCCTTCATGTTCATGGTCCTGGCCATCTCGGAGATCGATTCCTCGGAGAGCTTCGTGATGAGGTCGATCTGCTCAGGGCTCAGGAAGGAGTCGATGATGTAGGATTTTAAGGAGGCCGAACCGTCCGTGTTGTTGAGGAGGACCTGGGAGGGCGCGACGGTCTTGTAGACCTCGTAGAAGAAGCGCGCGAGTCCCGGGAGGGCCTCCTCGCCCTTAGGCCGGTAGAATTTGTAGCGCGACTTGGCGATGTCCCGGGATATCTGCTTGAGGAGCTTCTTCTTCTCCGATTCCGGGTCGGAGGAGCCCGAGAAGACGGAGAAGAGCCGCTGGAAAAAGCCCTGCTTCTTGGGCTTTTCCGAGGGTTTCTCTTGGTTCTCGGACTCGAGGAGAAGATCCATACGGGTATACAGTAAAGGATACCGGCCGCCCCGTCAATCTCGTGCGATAATCGCTTGAAGTTTCCCGGCATCCGTGCTGGAATCCCGTCATGGACGAATCGCCCGCGATCGAAAGGAAAGGAGCGCCGGCACCGAGAGCAGATGCCCTCCTCCGGGCGGCCCTCGAGTGCGGACTGCCCTACGCGCGCGCTGTCGCGTCCCGATCGCCGGCCCTCTTCCCTGACGCCGCTCCGGGAGCGGTCCTGGCGGCCGCCCTTCCCTATCCGCTCGGTGATCCAGCCCCTCCCCGGCCACCCATGGACGAACCGCCCCTCGCCTCCCTGGGGAGCTTCGCACGGGCGCACTGGTACCGGACGCTCGCAGATCGGCTCAAGGCGCTCTCCGTCCGGCTTCGCGGCTGGGGGCGCGCTTCCGGCGTCTGGAAAGCCTCCGATTTCCGCATCCTCGTGAACTCGCGCGCGAGCGAACGCCCCGCCGCCCGCGATGCGGGACTGGGCGAATACGGAAGGAACGGCCTCCTCATCGTGGATGGAGCGGGAAGCGCCTGCGTCCTCGGCCTCCTCCTCCTCCCCTTCGGGATCGAGGATGGGGCGCCGCCTCCCGGTCCGCGGAGGCTCCACCGAGCCTGCGCGTCGTGCCGTGCCTGCGTAAACGCCTGCCCGACGGGGGCAATCGGAGATGACGGCGGGATAGACGAGAAGCGCTGCCTCCAGGCTTGGGCATCAAAGGAAGGCGAGGTCCCCCCGCATATCCGCGAACGATGGGGAAATCTCCTCTACGGCTGCGACGTCTGCCTCGGGGCCTGCCCCCTGAACGCGCGCCGGAGTCCCGCCCCGGAAGCCGCTCAGGACCAGCCGGGATTCCTCGGCTCGGGCCTCTCGATCCCCTTCATACTCGGGAGCGATCCCGAGCGATTGAAACGATCCCTCAAGGGCAGCGCCCTGGGGCTCTCATGGCTCAGCGCGGGGATCCTGAAGCGCAACGCAACCCTCGCCGCAGCGGCCTTCTCAGAGCGGGAAACGGGTCGATGAGGGCATAAAAAAACGGCCGGAGCGCGCTCGCATCGAGCGCATCCCGGCCGCTCCGTTCAAAACGGAAATGGAGGGGATAAAGTGCGCGTCCCTCCCCGGAGGAGGAAGGGCCGCGCCTAAATCCGTTCTTACGGACTAGAGAAGGGGGACAGGGGCGACCACAGGGGCGACCGGGGTCCTCTCGACCTTCTTCGCCGGCTTTTTCGCGGCTTTTTTGGCGGTTTTCTTGGCCGGTTTCTTCGCAGCCTTCTTCGCACCCTTCTTGGCGGCCTTCTTAGCCGGCTTCTTCGCAGCCTTCTTGGCGGCCTTCTTCGCGGGCTTCTTCGCCTTCTTGGCGGCCTTCTTCACGGCCTTCTTGGCGGCCTTCTTCGCGGGCTTCTTCGCCTTCTTGGCGGCTTTCTTAGCCGGCTTCTTGGCGGCCTTCTTGGCGGCTTTCTTGGCGGGTTTCTTCGCGGCCGTGGATTTCTTCGCAGCCGGAGCCTTCTTCTTCGTAGTAGTTGCCAATTGAGTTTCTCCTTTCTCGAACCTTTTGAGGACGACCTCCGAACGTTTCATTCCGTCAACGATCTTATTTTTCATCAGCGGCTCCCCCCGCGCCGCTGTTTGAAGGCGAATAAGTTTCCTGCGCATGTATTGGATTGATGGGATGGTTGTGTTGAAGCGCTCTGCGATCTGCCAATCACGGTATACGTAGTTCCCGTCCTTGTCCTTCCGGTTCATTTCGAGGAACTCGGCGATGGACTCAGGCGTCCATTCGACTGTCCCTCCGCCGGAGTAGGAATGCCTGGCGAGCCGGGAGCGGGCGCGTTCGGCCTCGTTCTCGTGCTTCCGTTGCTGCCAGTACGGGTGCCGGTTCCTCGCGCGGACGATGTCGTCCACGGTGTGTCCGGTCTTCCGCATCCATTCCTTCGCGAGTCGGACCTTGGCGCGCGGCGGAAGCCTCGACTTGAGGCTCAAGTCCACGTACTCGTCAGGAGTCCTCGCGTTCATCACTGCGAGCTCCGACTTGCAATACGACGTGGCGCTCTCCCTCATCCGTCCCTTCCCCTCGTTCAGGTATCGGCAAAGGTACCGCGTTCCTTGATCCGCGTCGTTCGTATTGTGCAACAGATGTTGACGGAAATCAAGATATAAAATTCATTTTATGTTATTATTTCGATCGATTTTCGATGAAAACACGAATTTTAATCGCTGATGACGATTCAGGACTGCGCGAGACGCTCTCGCGCGCGTTTGCGAGCGCAGAATTCGACGCGACGACGGCGTCGAACGGCGCGGCGGCGCTCTCCTCGATGCGATCCGACGAATCAATCGCGCTCGCCGTTCTCGATATCGGCATGCCGATGATGGACGGGCTCGAAGTGCTTAAGGAATTGCGCGCGCGGGGAGACGGGAGGCCCGTCGTGATCCTCACTTCGCGCGACGACGAGTTCGATCGGGTGCTCGGACTCGAGCTCGGAGCGGACGATTACCTCACCAAGCCCTTCTCCCTCCGCGAACTCACCGCCCGGATCCGCGCAGTGCTCCGCAGGTCGTCCTCCCGCGCGTCCGCTCCCTATGCTTCCGCGTCCCGGATCGTGCGCGCGGGCCCCCTCGTGCTGGACGAGGAGAGCTTCCGCGCGACGTATGATGGCTCGGAACTGCGACTTACCATCACCGAATTCAGGATGCTCGCATCGCTCGCATCGGGAATGGGCGCCGTTCGCACGCGGGAACAGCTTCTCGAGGCCGCCTTCCCCGACGACGCGTATCAATCCGATCGCGCTGTCGATTGCCATATGCGGAGGCTTCGCAAGAAACTCTCGGAAGTCTTTGTCCCAGAATTATTTATTGAAACGATTTACGGCCTCGGGTATCGCATCCGAACGCAGGCGAACATGACGGGCGACGCGTCGCCGCACGCGAGAATCGACGCGGATTCGCTGGACGGGAGCCCATCCTGAAGCCGCGAAGAGCCAAAAAACGCGGCTTCGCGATACCGGCCACGCCCCTCGTCCTCGCATCCAACGTCCTTCTCGTGTTTCTTGTCGTCGCGGCCTTCCTCTCTCTCGATGTCTACGAGAAAAGCCTCCTCGAGAGCCTCGAGCACGCACTTTCCCAGCAGGCGCGCGTCATCGCGGCGTGGCTCGGCGAGGGCGAATTGACCTCCGAATCCGCTTCCGGGGCCATCGCCGCGCTCCGGAAAGAGCATACCGCGCGCATCCGGGTGATCGACGCGCGGGGCGGCCTCCTCGCGGACTCGAGCGCCTCTGAGGCCGCAGCCCCCGCTCCGGCCGCGCCCGCCGCCGAGAAGCCTCGCTCCGGTCGCGTCGACGAGCCCTCGCCGGAATCGAGCTTCCTCTACCGCGCGCTCTCCGCGCCCGTGCGCGTCGCGAAACGCTGGTTCCTCCCTCCGCAGCCGCCCATCGGCGTCGCAGACGCGCTCGCGGCCGTGAATGGCAGGCTCGACGGCCCCGAGGTGCGCGCAGCGCTCTCAGGCTCCTACGGATCCGCGACGCGCATATCCGCGGGAGGGCAGGTGTCGGTCACGCTCTATTCCGCGGTCCCGATCCGCCCGCGGAGCGGGATCGGCGCGCCGCGGGGCGCGGTCATCCTCTCGCAGTCCACCTTCAGGATCCTCCAGAGCCTCTACGCGCTCCGCGTGAGGGTCGGCGGCGTCTTCCTCGCCGGGCTCGCGGCGGCGATCGCGCTCTCCATCGCCGTCTCGCTCTTCTTCACCGGCCCTCTCCGCTCGCTCGCTCGCCAGGCCCGGGCCGCGACCGCCCGCGGCGCCCCCGGGGGCGGCCATTTCAGCCCTCCCGGCCCCGGCGTCGAGGCCAACGAGCTCTTCGAGGCTCTCTCCGAATACTCGTCGCGTCTCGGCGAACGGATCGGATGGGCGGAGCGCTTCGCCCAAGACGCTTCGCACGAGCTCCGGAACCCCATCGCGTCCGTGAGAGCCGCCGCGGAGTACCTCCTCGACAGGGCCGACGGCGGATTGAACGCGGCGGACGCGCGCGAACGGCTTGAATCCGTGATGGCCGACGCCATGCGCATGGACAGGATCATCCGCGGTCTCAGGCGCCTCTCGCGCCTCGACGCCGATCCCGGCAACTACGAGCCCGCGGAGGCTCTCGCTCTCGTCCGGAACCTCGCATCGCGCATGGCACAGGATCGTCCTGAGTCCATCGAGGTGCGCTCTAACGGCGTCTCCGAGGGCGTCCGCGTCAGCATGGACAGCGAACGGTTCATCCTCGCGCTCGAACCCGTGATCGAGAACGCGCTCTCGTTCAATCCGGCGGGCACCCCCGTCGTCATCACCTGCGAAATAGTATCTAATTATTTGTCTATAAACGTTTTAGACTCCGGTCCGGGAATCCCGGGAGAGCACCGCTCCAAGGTTTTCGACCGATTCTTCAGTTATCGCCCCGACAAAAAGACGACCGACGCGCACTCGGGTCTCGGGCTCTCCATCGCCAAAACGGTGATGGACGCGGCTGGCGGAAGCATCGCAGCGTCGAACCGCGAAGGAGGCGGCGCCTCCTTCACGCTCGCCTTCCCCCTCGCCCGCGAGCGCTCAGAAAAAGCGCGGAAGCGCCCGCTTAGGTCCAAACGCGATCGTTGATACGCGACCGCGGACCGTATCGGCGCCCGTCTTCGTCCTGCCGCCTTCCCGCCTCATTTTCGCCACACTCGGCCCCTACCCTCGCCTTCGAGGGGCGGAATGAGCCCCCGCACTATCGGGAAAGGAGCGCGTATGGCGACCATCCAAGAAAAGGTTCCGGCGAAAGTCCAGAGCGGGCTCATGAACGCCCTCAAGGCGGGCCTCGTCGTCCTCCTCGTCCTCATCCTCTGCATCCCCCTCGAGATGATCAAATCCGTGGCGAGGGAGCGGGAAGAACGCAGGGACGAGGCGAGGTCGGACATCACGGAGAAAGCGGGCGGATCCTCCGTACTCGGGGCCGTATCGGTCGTGGTTCCGGTGAGCTACGTGGAACGGTTCAAGAACGAGAAAGGGAAGGAGGAGATCGTCTGGCGATCGCGGAAGGTCTGGTTTCTCCCCGAGGAGCTGGCCATCGACGGGACTACGGAGACGGCGCTCAGAAAGCGCGGAATCTACGAGGTACCCGTCTTCTCCGGGCCCTTCGGCATCCGGGCCTCGTTCCGCCTCCATCCGGCCATGACGGGCCTGGATTCGGCCGTGCCCGAGTGGGACAGGGCCCAGCTCGTGATGGAATTCCAGGACTCGCGCTCCCTGAAGCGCACGCCCGTCCTCGTGCAGGGCGAGTCGCGCCGTCCCATGAAGCCCTCCCAGGATGAGATCATCCTGAACGGCCAAGCGATTTCGGCGCCCATCGCATTGACCCGCGTAGGCGACACGGCGACCGTGGCCGCGAAGGCCTCCATCGATCTCGAGCTGAGCGGCGCCCTCTCGCTCCGCTTCGTCTCCATGGGAGCGGAGACCTCCGTCCGCCTCTCCGGCAATTGGCCGAGCCCTTCGTTCTCCGGCTACCGCCTCCCCGACGAGCGGAGCCTCGGTCCGAACGGCTTCTCGGCCTCCTGGACCTCCGGTGAATCGGCGAGGGCCCTCCCCGCCGCGCTCTTCCAGAATGAATCGAACTCGGTCAAGGCCATGGAGACATCCTTCGGGCTCGAGTACTACGTCCCCACGGACGTCTACCAGAAGACGCACCGCGCCCTCCGCTACGGCGTCCTCTTCCTCCTCATCCCCTTCGCGGGGCTCTTCCTCCTCGAGTCGATCCTGAAATTCAAGATCCACCCCATCCAGTACGCGCTCATCGGGGCCGCGGACCTCATCTTCTACCTCCTTCTCCTCTCGGTCTCGGAGCACATCCCCTTCTACGGGGCCTACCTCGCGTCCGCGACCGCGGTGACGGCGCTGATCGGGGTCTACGCCCGGGGCGCCTTCCGCGCGGAGCGGAAAGCCCTCCTCATCGCTCCCATCATCGCGGTCCAGTACGGATACCTTTTCTTCGCGCTCGAGTCCGAGGACTACGCCCTCCTCATCGGCGCGGTCGGACTCTTCCTCATCCTGGCCGTCGTCATGATCCTCACGCGCGGATTCGACTGGTACGAGGCCCGGCTCCGAGGGAAGAAGAACGGGAAATCCCCGGAAAACCCGGAGAATTCCGGGGAAAAACCCGGCGGGAGTGTCCTTCCCGCCTGACCCCGTCCCGACAAGGCTTCCGTAATACGCGAGGCCCGGCGCGCCGATATTCTCCGGTATGAAGAGAACGTCAGCGCGCGCCGCGGCCCTCGCGGTCTTCCTGGGCCTGGCCGCCCAGGCCAGACCCCAATCGGCCATGACACTCTCGCTCTCCGATTTACGGATCGAGCAGCGCGAGGACTCGGCCTACCACCTCTACGTACGCGCGAAGCCCGGACTGGGCTCCGTGCTCCTCGTGGACTCCTCCCAGGATCCCAAGAAGAAGCTCGCGAGCTACGCCTACCGCACCAAGGAACCGAACGACATCAACGAATGGCGGAAGCGGATGCTCAACGGGAAATTCATCCCCGAGTCCGAGGGCGTTTATTCCATCATCGACTCCACGCCCGAGCCCGACGCGGTCTTCGGGTCCGCCTTCCATCTCTACATCCCCTGGGTCGTGGCCTACGGCAATAAGTGGAATCGCTCGGGCGAGGTCTTCGTCCCGGACGGCATGTACGTGAATATCAGGGCCTTCGCCAAGCCCTACGCCGACTACTCAGGAGCCTGGAAGGACAATTCCTACCGGATCGAGGTCACACAGGCGCCGCGCTCCGCGGCCGCCCCCAGCGGCAACTACCGCAAGGACACGGTGGAGAGCTTCGGCGCCCTCTCGGGCAGCCTCGTCTACGCCACCGACGAGAAAGACCTCATCGCCAAGATCCGCGAGGTGATGCTCCGCGACCGCGGCAAGCCTCTCGACCTCGTCCTCTGCCTCGACACCACGGAATCCATGGCCAACGACATGGCCGAGATCAAGAAGGCCCTGGTGCCGATGATTAAGGAACTCCTCCCCGAGTACCCCGGCTTCCGCCTCGGCCTCGTGTTCTACAAGGATTATTTCGAGGAGTACGTCGTCAGGCGCTTCGACTTCACGCGCGACCTAGACGAGGTCCAGAAGCGGATCAATTCCGTCCGCGCCTGGGGCGGCCGCGACATCCCCGAGGCCGTCAACGAGGCCCTCCACGCCTCCATCACCGAGTACCCCTGGGAGCTCGAGCGGAAGCGCGTGATACTCATCGGCGACGCGCCCGCCCACCCCCTCCCCCGCGGCGAGATCGACGAGGAGGATGTGAAGGCCGCCGCCAAGGCCGCCACCGTGGAAATCACGGCCATCATCCTGCCGCAGTGACCCTCGCGGTCCGGAAATGAAAAAAGGCTCCCCCCGCGGGGAGCCTTTTTTCACGTTCGATGAGAATAACGCGTTACCTGCTAAATTCCCGGTACTCGTCCATGATGGGGATGACCACCGGGGCCGCGAGGGATTCGCTGAGCCCGGCGATCTCCTCGCTCGCCGTGCGCATGCTC
>CAZIEI010000107.1:0-11655 GCA_964538705.1 uncultured Spirochaetales bacterium
CCGCCCGCGCGCGCGTGGATCGTCACCGGGCATACGGCGGATGATCAGGACGAGACCCTCCTCATGCGGATACTCTCGGGTTCAGGGACGCGCGGCCTCGAGGGCGTGAGGCCACGCCGCGGCCACATCCTGAGACCCCTTCTCGGAGTCCGCAAGGCGGATATCCTCGCCCTCCTTGACTCACTCGGCATCGTCTTTTCCCTCGATTCCACCAACGCATCGGCTGACTACCTCAGGAACGCGGTCCGGTCCGAGATCATTCCCAAGGTGCGCTCATCCTTCCCGGGATTCTCGAGGGCCCTCGGCGCGCTCAGGAAGAAAGCCGCACTCGTCGAGGACCTCATCGCGCGGATCGGCCCGCCCCATTTTACGAAATCGTCCGCAGGGCTCATCGCCGACGCCGATGCGTTCGCGTCCGCACATCCCCTCCTCCGGCTCCGCGCGCTCGAGGACGCCGCGTCGATCATCGCTCCGGGCTCCCGAGTCCCCTTCCGTCTCCTCATGCGTATCGTCGAATGGCCGGAGGCATGGCGGGCCGGCGAGCGATCGCATGAGGAAACGATCGAGGGAGGCCCCCTTGCGGCGCGCTTGGACGCCGGGCGCCTCGTCCTCGAGGGGCGGCTTGCCCAGAGCCCCAAAAAAGGCTATTTTTTCCCTGTCGCCGCGCCAGGATCGTACGACATCCCCGGCATCGGGGCGGTGACGCTCCGCGAATCAGCGGACCCGCGTTCGGGTCCCGCGATGGCGTCGCTCAGCCCGCCCGCGATCATCCGGTCACCGCGGGCCCACGACGGCATACGGACGAGGGAGGGCACCAAGTCCCTCTCGCGGCTGTTCGCCGAATGGGGCCTCGTTCCGGGATCGGCCCTTCCTCCCGTCCTCGAGGACGGGCTCGGGATCGCATGCGTGTACGGCACGGCGGTGGGCAGGGAGAACAGGTACGCCGAGCGCGGTCATGCGCCGGGACCGGGAGACAGTTACCTGGGCATCGGGCTCGGGGAGAGAGGGAACAGAGATGGGCATCGAGGATAATCCCCAGGGCCAGGACAAGAAACCTCCGGTGACGAGGGGGAACCGCTTCGCGCTCTTCCTCTTCCTCGGCGTGATGGCTATCATGGCTGTGCTCCTCGTGTTCTCCGGCAGGGAGAACGTTTCGGATATATCGTACACGGAGTTCATGGATCACGTCGCGAACGGCCGCGTGGATTCTGTGAGGATCATCGAGCAGTCAGAGATCCACGGATCCACCGTGAAGGACGAGAAGGGCCAGTCGGTCCGTTTCCGGACGATCATACCGTACCTCGACGAATCCCTGCTAAAAACCCTCGCCGAGAAGGGCGTGAAGGTGAACGGCACCAAGCCGAACGTCGCCGGCTACGTCGTCCTCCAGTTCCTCCCGTGGATCATCGGCATCGCCTTCCTCTTCATCATGTTCCGCCAGATGCAGGGAGCGGGCAATAAGACCTTCGCCTTCGGCAAGTCCAAGGCCAAGCTCTATCAGGACACCAAGAAAACGACCTTCGAGGACGTGGCGGGCCAGAAGGAAGCCAAGTACGAGCTCCAAGAGGTCGTCGACTTCCTCAAGAACCCGCAGAAGTTTGTGAAGATGGGGGCGCGCATCCCCAAAGGCATGCTCCTCGTGGGCATGCCGGGCACCGGGAAGACCCTGCTCGCCAAGGCCATCGCCGGCGAGGCGGGCGTGCCCTTCTTCCACATGTCGGGCTCGGACTTCGTGGAGATGTTCGTGGGCGTCGGCGCGAGCCGGGTCCGCGATCTCTTCGAGCAGGGGAAGAAGAGCGCACCCTGCATCCTCTTCATAGACGAGCTTGACGCCGTCGGCCGTACCCGCGGGGCGGGTTATGGCGGCGGCCACGACGAGCGTGAGCAGACGTTGAACCAGATGCTCGTTGAGATGGACGGATTCGACACCAAGGACGGCGTCATCATCCTCGCCGCCACCAACCGCCCGGACGTCCTAGATCCGGCACTCCTCCGGCCCGGCCGCTTCGACAGGCAGGTTGTCGTGGCCATGCCCGACATCAACGAGCGCGAGGCCATCCTCGGGATCCACGCGCGGAAGATACCCGTCGCCGAGGACGTCGACCTTAAGCGCATCGCGCGCGCTACGCCCGGCACCTCGGGAGCCGACCTCGCCAACCTCGTGAACGAAGCCGCGCTTTTCGCGGCCCGCCGGAGCAAGGCCAAGGTGGATATGGCCGACTTCGAGGAAGCCCGCGACAAGATACAGATGGGCGTGGCGCGGAGATCCCTCGCCATGTCCGATGAGGAAAAGCGCGCCACCGCGGTGCATGAGGCCGGTCACGCGCTCCTTCACTACCACCTCGATCACGCGGATCCGCTCCACAAGGTCACCATCATCCCCCATGGGCAAGCCCTCGGCCTCGCGCTCTCGCTCCCGGAAAAGGACACCTACTCCCACGCGAGGTCGTGGATCGAGGACCGCATCGTCATCAATTACGGCGGACTCGCCGCGGAGAAGATCGTCTACGGCGAGACGACGACGGGCGTCAAGCAGGACCTGGAGAATTCGACGCAGCTCGCCCGCCGCATGGTCTGCGAGTGGGGCATGTCCGACGAGATGGGGCCCATCACGTACGGCCACGAGGAGGAACCAATCTTCCTCGCCAGGGAGATCGCCCGCCACAAGGACTATTCGGAGGATTCGGCCATGCGCATCGACCAGTCGGTGAAGTCCATCCTCGACCGCAATATGAAGCGCGCGGAGGACATCCTCACGAAGCACAAGGACGACCTGCTCAAGCTGACCGACGAGCTCATCACGAAAGAAACCCTGAGCGACGCGGACATTCGGACACTTCTCGGGCTCCCCGCGCCGGAGAAGCCCCTGGAGATCGCGGGCTAACGGCATGAGGGCGAACAGGCGCTCCGCCATTCCGATCGCCGCCTTCATCGCACTCGCATTCCTCGCGCCGCGCCTCATTGCCGATGATCCGGCGTCCTCGATGCGGGCGGATCTCGCTCGCGCCCGCATCCGTGCTGCCGCATCCCTCGTTTCATCAGGAGACGAAGATGGCGCGCGCCGTCTCCTCGCGGAGGCGATCGACCTCGACGGGACATCGTCCGAAGCGCTCTACGCGCTCGCCCTTCTCCTCCCGCTCGGAAAAGAACGCGATTCTCTTCTCGAACGTGCCGTAGCCTCCGCCCGGTGGGAGGAGGACGACGGAACGCCCGCGCGACTCGCGCTTGCTCAGTCCCTCTCGCGCCGGGGAGACTATGCACGGGCCGAGGAAGCACTGGCCGACCTCGGAAGCGCCTCTCCCGGCTGCGCCCTCGCATTAGCCGCATCGGCCTACTTCTCGGACAAGGCAGCCCTCTATTCCTCCAGGATCGACGAAGCCACCGCCAGGTTCCCGGATGATCCCGCAATCGCCCGTTTCTGGCTCGAGCGAGCGGATCCTTCGGCCATGACTGCGACCGAAAAGCGGATCCTCAAGCGCGTCTTGTCCCGCCTTACGTCGCTCTCAGATAAGGACGGAGGCCTTAGGGCGCTCGCCTCGCGCTTCATGGGCGAAAAAGCGAGACGCGACGCTCTCAGGGCTTCGCTCGCCGCAGGCGAAAAGGGTAGGGGGGCGCTCGTCGCATACGCCGTGGAAGGACTCATGCCCTCGGAGGCGGCGGTCGCATCCTTCTTCGACCCATTACTCGGTCCGCCGTCCTTCGACGAGCTCGCCTCCGTCCTAGCCGCGATTCGCGACGAGGACGGGAAGGCTACAATTCGCGCCCGCCTCTCGGCGTATTCGGGATCAATCGTGGAAGACGCGCGCTTTGACGGCTTCGACGAACTCGTCGCGGACTACTCCGAGGGAGAACTCGTACTCGTATCAATAGACCGAAATCAGGACGGCGAAGCCGACCTTGTCGCCGAATTCGCTGACGGCGCTCCCTCTTCGATCACCGAGTCCTCGGCGGAGACGACCGTCATCGTCTCCTACGCGACCTATCCCGAGGCGCGCATCGCCGCCTTCACGGACGATACGGGAGAACGGCGCTACGAACTCGCAGCGGGGAAGCTTACCGCCGAGCGGCTCAAGGTAAGTGCGCCCTTCGCTTCGGAGAAGATCGCACTCAGGAAGGCCTCGGCGAATGCGTCGTCGCTCGGAATAGCGGAAACGGCCGTCATGCGAGCGTCCGTCCGGGTACGTGAAACGAGGAAATCCCGCGACCTCCGCTATGACCTTTCCGATACCGAGCTCCTCGACGGACTTCCGCTCAGGACCGTGCGAACGAGAGCGGGAACGGTCTACGATCGCGTCTCCTACGCGTCGGAAAGGCCCCTCCGTTCGGAACGGGACGCGGATGGCGACGGTAGGGCGGAGACCGTCGTGTCCTTTCCGGCATCCTCCGCGTCCGTAGTTACCGCAGATCCCTGGTTCGAGCTGCGCGTAGAGATCGACGAGAACGGGGACGGCGTCCCCGAGTATCGCGAGGAGGGGTATCCTAATCGCGTAAAGAGCTGGGATTACGATTCCGACGGTCTATACGACTCGCGCGAGGAGGATCTCGGCGGCGGCAGGATGCTGAGATCGTTCTCGAGCCGACTGAACGGGGTCATGGACGTCGAGGTCTCGTTCCTCCGCGGCGAACCCGTCTCGGTGACGAGAGCGGGAAAGAAACTCACGATCATCCGCGAGACGGGGAGAAAAACATTCTGGATCGGAAGCAAGCCGTTCGACCTGGGCGACTCACTTCCCGCGAAGGACGGGCTGCACGCCGCTCGCGGGCGTCGCTTCATCCTCTTCAGGGTCGGGGAATCCGCCATGCTGGAGGTTCTTCCGTGAAGCCTCGCCGAATGACCGCCGTCGCGCTCGCCGCTTCGCTCGCCCTCACTGCCTGCATCGGCGCTCCGCCCCCCGAAGGCGGCCCGGCGGCTATCGGCAAAGTAACGCGTCGCGACCCCGCGGACGCCGATTTCGGCACGCTCATCTCCTCGGATCCCGCGCGCGCCTTCACTATCGCCTACGCCGCCGTCCGCGACGGCTCCGAGAAAGCGGACGAAGCGCGGGAAGCGCTCGGAGCCGCCGCGTCCGAGCTCGTGAGGGCCTTCGAAGCGCGGACCTCGGGTGGCGATCCCCTTGCATCGCTCGCCGCTTATGACAGCCTCGAAGCTGTCGCCTCCCTGCCCGAGACCGCTGAGCTCATTCCCGCGGGATGGAAGGACGGCATACGCAGGTCGGATCTCATTGAGGCCGTTGCTGCCAAGGCGGAGTCCGACGGAAAGGCGGGCGCCGCGCGAGCCATCAGGGCGGGTTTACCGGGCTCCTCGCCTCAGACGGCGGGACAGAGGACTACCGTGCGCAGGACCGGCGACTTCTCCGCAATGGTAGGAGGAGTCTGTACCATTCTCGTGAACCGCGGAATAAAGGTCGAACGCAACGTCGGCGTTCCCGACCGCGTGATCGGATCGGGATTTTTCATCGACGAAGAAGGCTATCTCCTCACCAACTACCACGTGATCGAGAGCGAGGTGGATCCAGAGTACGAGGGCTACTCTCGGCTCTACGTCCGCCTGGCCGGGGAGAAGTACGACAGGATCCCGGCAAAGGTGATCGGCTGGGACCGCGCGCTCGACCTCGCGCTCCTCAAGGCTCCCGTGAAACCCGCCTTCACGTTCGAGATCGGCTCGGACAGGGATTTCAAGGTGGGCGACCGCATCTACGCGATCGGCTCCCCCGTGGGGCTCGAGAGCACCGTAACCTCGGGCATAGTCTCAGCCGTGAACCGGGAGATACTCTCCCTGGGCGACGCGATCCAGGTGGACGCGCCGCTCAACCCCGGCAATTCGGGCGGCCCGCTCATCGACGAGGACGGCCGCCTCGCGGGCATCGTGTTCGCGGGCGCACCGCAATTCCAGGGCCTCGCTTTCGCGCTCCCCATGCGCTGGGTCAGATCCGCCCTTCCGTCCCTCTACTCGGGCGGCGAGACTCGCCATCCCTTCATCGGCGCCTGCGTTTCCGACGACGGCGCCTCGATACGCGTCGACTACGCTATACCCGGATCCGCCGCCGCCGAGGCGGGCATGGCCGCCGGCGAGACCCTCGTATCGGTGAACGGGAAGTCCTTCGCGAACGCGGCCGAGCTCCGGACCTACTCGATGTCCCTGCCGATGGGAAGTCTCGCGCGGGTGGAAACCGAGGCGAGCGGGACGAGGATCGTCAGGTTCGCGGACTCGAGGCCCCGTCCCTACGTTCCGCTCGAATCGCGCATGGGCAAAACCATGGATCCTGATCTCCTGCCGCCGCTTTTCGGGATGTACGTGGAGCGGACGGGGAGGGGGCCGTACTCTCGCTCCTTCCGCATCGTCTCGGTCCGCAAGGGCGGCATCGCTGACGAGGCGGGCTTGTCGCCGGACGACCCCATCGTGCTCCACGATTGGAAATACGACGTCAAGAACCGGTACCTCTTCATCCAGTTATGGGTGAAACGGCAGAAACAGGGATTCCTCGAAACGATCATCCAGCTTCCCGCGTCGGTCTTCGGTCCCGTGGTGTTCTAACGCGCGATCGCCTGGCACGCCTGAGAGAGCCGAAAACGCTACATATCCGCTCGGCTTCTTAGGCGTCGGTCGATGAACCGCTTCCCCGCTTCCAAATTCCTTGCTCGCCCAAGAGGCTCTCGTAGACCCTCCGCTCGGTATCGAGGAGGGCGCCGTCCATGAGACGCCTCCCCCCGCGCGTCCCGGGAACCGGGAACCGATCCACGATACGCGCCGGCGAGCCGCCCATGACGCACACCGAATCGCCCAGGTAGAGCGCCTCGTCGGGATCGTGCGTCACGAATAGGACGCTCCGGGGCTCCTCTTTCCATAGGCCGATGAAGGCGTCCATGAGCGAGGAACGGAGGCCTAAGTCCATGGACTGGAAGGGCTCGTCCATGAGGAGAAGGCTCGACGGATAAGCGAAGCCGCGCGCGAGGGCGAGTCGCTGGCGCATCCCGCCTGAAAGTTTCCGCGGCCTGTCGCCGCTCCTCTTCGAGAGCCCGATGATGCCGAGAAAACGCTCCGCCCGCTCGCGCGCTTCGTCGGCGCCGAGAGCGCCCAGGAGAGGGACGCGGAGATTGTCGAGGGCTGAGAGGACGGGCAGGAGCCGGGGCTCCTGAAATACGAAGGAAAGCGGCCCGGCGTCGCGCTCCACGATCCCCGAGTCGGCCCTGGCGAGCCCCGCCACGATCCTGAGAAGACTCGTCTTGCCGCAGCCGGAGGGACCGAGGAGGGCGACGACTTCGCCGTCGCCAGCGTCCAGGTCGATCCCCCCGAGGACCTCCCTGCCCTCAAAGGATTTCCTCACGTCCCTCAGCTTAAGCGCCACGGCGCATCCTCTTAAGCGCGATGGCGAAGATCGCGTCGGTGGCCGCGCAGAGGAGGATCGCGGCCAAGGCCCAGGCGAAGGCCTCCGTCGTGTCGAGGTATATCTTCGCGTCGTGGAGGGACGTGCCGATAGCCCTCCTCGGGAGGCTCAGGACCTCGCCCGCCACCACGACCTTCCAGATGAGGCTCAAGGCGCCCGAGAGGCCCGTGACGAGGAAGGGAGCGAGAGCGGGGAGCCTGATGGCGCGCAGGACGTCCCGCCTCCGCATCTTGAAGACCGCCGCCATCTCCATGAGCTCGCTCTCCGTCGCTCCGATCCCCTCGATGACCGCTGAGAGGAATACCGGGAAGGCCATGAGGACCGCAGACACGACGGGAACGGCGTCCTGGGGGAACCAGATGAGAAGGAGGAGGATGAGCGCGAGGACGGGCGTCGAGCGTATCGCGGAGAGGAGGGGCTTGAGCGCTGAGCGGGCTGCGGGGAAGAGTCCCGCGAGGAAACCGAGCCCGCCCCCGATCGCGAGACTCAGGGCGAGGGACAGGAGCCCGCGGAGCGCGGTCGCGCCGAGGGCGGCGTAGAAGGCCCCTCCGCTCGCGAGCCGCGCGAATTCAAGGAGCACGGCCTCGGGGGCGGGGAGTATGAGCGCGGAAGCGCTCGCCGCGGAAGCGGCCTTCCAAAGTGCGACGATGGCGAGACCTGAGAGGATCGCGGGCAGTGTCCCGACCGCGAAGCTCCGCTTAGAAGGCGTAGAATCCGTCATCAGGGAGGGTGCCGCCCGAAAAAGCGGGCGAGTGCTCGAGGAATCGCCTGAAGAGCGATTCGATCTCTTCACGCGCCTCGATAGCCGTCTTGAACACGTAGTTGGTCCGGGGGATCGAAACCGCGGCCACCTTCGCGGGAAGACCGAAGCCGAGTTCTGCTTCGAGGGCGCCCGCTGCCTCAGGATTCGCGCGGACCCATTCGAGGGAGGCCCTGCACGCGTCGAGGACGGCGCGCGCGACGAGGGGGCGTTTCCTCGCGAACTCCGCCTTCACCGAGAGGACGGAGATGGGATAATCCGCCGCGCCGCCCGAGGCGGCATATTCGCGCTGGATGTCGAAGGGAGAGAAAACCTTGGGGTTTCCCGACCTCGCCATGGTCGCGAAGGGCTCGGGGAGGAGGGCGGAAGCGATCTTGCCTGAGATGAGTGCGGCGGCGGCCTCGGGATAGGCCATGCCAAAGAGGAGCTCTACGTCCTTGGTGGAATCCATGCCCTTGGATGCGATCACGGCACGGAACACGTACTCGGGAACGGCTCCCTGGCCCGATACCTGGACGCGCTTTCCGCGCAGGTCTGCGACGGATCTGATGGAGGCGTCGGTCGTGAGAAAGGAAAGCATCCCGTTTCCGATGACCGCGGCGAGCGCATATCCCGTTCCCGACCTGTAGAGAAGGGCCGCGGTATTGCTCGGAAGCGCCGCGAAATCGAGTTCGCCCCTGCCTATCATGCCGACCATGAGGTCGACGCTCGGGAGGACCAGGCACTCGACCGAGGCGCCGTCGGGAAGCTCGGGCGGCTTTTCCATAAGCTTCATGAGCCCGATGCCGGTAGGGCCCTTGAGGAGGCCGATCTTGACGACGGCCGGCGCCTTGTTCTGGGCAACGAGCCCGGAAGCGATGAGCGCGGCGAAGGCGATGAGTGACGCACGGCTTGCTTTCATTGGATAAGAATATATCGAATGCCGAATCCCGTCGTCTAGCCCGAACGATCATGGGGATCCGTGCGGCGAGACAGGGAATTTCAACGCTTCCCGTTTCTATCCGCCGTTATACGGCCTGAATAGATCAACATTCCCTCTTTTCTTCGCGTGATTGTAGCGCGCACGCCTTTCCGCTATATTATTACGCGTAATGAAATGCGATTTTTGCGGCGAGAGCGACGCAGTCGTCTTCGTCCAGCAGGTGATCGGGAGTTCCTCGGTCGACCTCCACCTCTGCGCGGAATGCGCGCGCTCGAAGGGCATCCAGGCAGGAGGAGGCAAGATCGAGTTCTCCGTCGCCGGCCTCCTCAACGGCCTCTTCGACCAGAAGGCCGTGCGGAATCCCGAATGCCCGCCCTGTCCCGGATGCGGAATGACGCTGGAGGAGCTCCAGAAGTCAGGCAGGCTCGGGTGCGCGCGCTGCGCCCAGGCCTTCCAGCGTGAGATCCTCATCCTGATGCGCAAGCACGTGCAGAACCCCCAGCATCATGGCAAGTATCCGCGGCGCCTCCTCGCCGACTCGAGCCTCCTCGAGGACCGCGAGCGGCTCCGCGGCCTCCTCAAGAAGGCGATCGACGGCGAGGATTACGAAGTGGCGGCGACGCTCAGGGACAGGCTCAAGGCCCTCGAGGGCATCTCAGGAGGCGCGGAATGATAGAGCGCCTCTTCGCTACGCGCTGGTACGACGGGAACGGTCCCGACATGGACGTGGCGCTCTCGTCGCGCGTACGCCTCGCTAGGAACCTCGTCGATTATCCCTTTCCGGGCCGCATGGCCCGTGACGACGAGAACGCCGTCAACGCGCGCGTCATGGACGCCGTCGCGAGAGGGGCGGGGGAAGAGATCCTCGAGCCCGTGGACGTCTCTGGCCTCGAGGCCATCGAGCGACGCGTCCTCGTGGAGGAGGGCGTCGTATCGCAGTCCTACGCCCTCGAGCCCTACAGGCGCTTCGTAATGTCTCCGGACGCCTCCCTATCCGCTGTGCCAAACGAGGTAGACCACCTCCGCGTCTCTGCCTTCGCCCCCGGCCTCGACCTCCATGCACCCCTCGATCGCATCGAGGCTCTGGACGACCGTCTCGAGGAGTCGCTTCCCTACGCCGCCTCCTACGAGCTCGGTTACCTCTGCAGCGAGCTTAGTTCCATGGGCACGGGCCTACGCCTTTCGCTCCTCCTCCACCTTCCGGCGCTTTCGGACACCGGCCTCATCGAAAAGGCCATGAAGGGGGTCTTAAGCGAGGGGCTCGCCGTCCGCGGCTTCTACGGCGGTGAGGGCCAGAGCTCCGGAGCCCTCTATCAGGTCTCGAACGCGGCTTCGCTTGGCGAGAGCGAGCGCGCCCAGGCCGATCGCATCGAGGCGGCCGCGCGCCGCGTCGTCCAATACGAGCGGATGGCCCGCGAAGAGCTCGCCGAGAAGGACCGCGAGCGGCTCCTCGACAAGATCGCCCGCGCCTACGCGGTCATGTCCCGTGCCCGCTTCGTCCCGCTCTCCGAGTGCTTCGAGCTCCTTTCGCGATTCAGGCTCGGCGTGGCCTTGGGCTGGATCCAGGGCTCATCCCTCTCCGAGGTCGACGGGCTGTACTTCCGTCTCCAGAAGGCATCGCTCCAGATGCGCTCGGGATCGGCCGATGATCTCGAGAGGGGCGCGGATGTGGATTCAATCAGGGCGGCGAAGCTCAGAGCCTTCGCCGTCTCTTGCGCCCTCGTAGGAGACGCATGATGTTCAAGGGGTACACCCCGCGCGCCAACAGGGTCCTCTCCGTCCTCGCCCAGGAAGAGGCGAGGCGCCGCTACGCCGACCAGCTCATGCCCGAGCACGTCCTCATCGCGGTCTTCAAGGAGGGAAGCGGAGCCGGCTGCCGCCTCCTCCGCTCAGCGGACGTCGATCCGGTGGCGGTGGAGATCGAGCTCGAGAAGTCACTCCCCCCGAAGAAGGGCGCCTTCGTCATGGGCGACGTGCCCCCCTCCCGGAGGGTCCGTGCCCTCCTCGAGAACGCAGCTGAGGAAGCGCGATCTCTGGACACCGAATTCATCGGCACCGAGCACATAGTCCTGGCCGCGGCCCGGGAGGAGGGGAGCCTCTTCGAGGCCTATCTCCGCCGTTCCGGCGTGGACGCCGAGAGACTCAAGGCCGCGCTCCAACCCGCGGGTGACAGAAACGACACCGCCCGGACCGAGTCCTCCCGCAAGAAGCAGGGCCAGGGCGCCAAGACCCCCCTCCTCGACGAATACTCACGCGATCTCACCGCGCTCGCAGCCCAGGACGAGGTAGATCCCGTGATCGGCCGCGACCGCGAGATTAAGCGCGTCATCCAGATCCTCGCGCGGAGGACTAAGAACAACCCCGTCCTCATCGGCGAACCCGGGGTCGGCAAGACCGCCATCGTGGAGGGCCTCGCTCTCAGGATGGTCGCCCGGGAGGTTCCGGACGCCCTCCTCGATAGGCGTCTCCTCGTCCTCGACGTCGCTTCCATCGTGGCGGGAACAAAGTACCGCGGGGAATTCGAGGAGAGGCTCAAGCGTATCATGAAGGAGATCGCGCAGGCCGGGAACGTCATACTTTTTATCGAC
>CAZIEI010000108.1:0-3795 GCA_964538705.1 uncultured Spirochaetales bacterium
GGCTCGGCCGGGCAGGGACGCCAGGGCCAGGACGGCGCGGGCTCCGCGCCGGCGCCGCGCGACGATTTCGCCGACGACATCCCCTTCTAGACGAAGGCTAGCAACACTAAGGAGAGAAGAACATGTCCGATATGAAAGAGCAGATCGATTCTCGCCCGCCCAGGCAGTACGCCGAGGGCATGCCCGAGCCCCGCAAGGACGGGGACGAGCGCGGGCCTGGCGGCCCGCGCAGGGGCAAGGGCTTCTTCAAGAAGAAGGTCTGCAAGTTCTGCACGCAGAAGCTCAAGATCGACTACAAGGACTCCGACGTCCTCCGGCGCTTCACGACCGAGCGGGGCAAGATCCTCCCCCGGCGCATCACCGGCAGCTGCGCGCGTCATCAGCGCGAGCTCGCCGCGGCGGTCAAGATGGCCCGCGTCATAGCGCTCCTTCCCTTCGTGGTGAAGTGAGAGACCGGCCAGAGCGACCGACTGCAGGAAAGGAGCCCATGCCATGAAGATTATTTTGGAGAAGGACGTCCCCAATCTCGGAGAGATGGGCGACGTCAAGAACGTAGCCGACGGATACGCGCGGAACTTCCTCCTCCCGAGGGGATTCGCGCTCCCGCACAATCCCAAGTCCGTCGCCCTCTTCGAGAAGCGCAAGGCGGAGATCGAGGCCAACAAGGCCGAGAAGCGGAACGCTTCCTCCTCGCTCAAGGAGAAACTCGAGGCGGAGGATATCAGCCTCACCATGCTCGCAGCGCCCAACGGGAAGCTCTTCGGCGCCGTCACGAGCCAAACCATCATCGACGAGCTCCTCAAGAAGGGCATCGAGGTGGATCGCAAGAAGGTCGAAGTTCCGGACAAGGCCATCAAGTCCGCGGGCAACTATAAGGTCATCGTGCACCTCTACGAGAAGGATGAGGCCGTCGTCCGGCTCTCCATCGTCGGCGAGGCGCCCAAGAAGGCCGAGCCCGCCCCCGAACGTCCCCGTCGCCCGCGCCGCTACGAGCAGCGCGACCAGGACGAGGCGACCCCAGAGGGACAGTCCGCGCCGAACGGCGCCGCCTCCGCGGAGGAGTCGTCCGCCCCCGCGGCCGACGCCGCCTCGGACGGCGCGGAAGCGTAACGGAAAACGGTGCGGTCCCAGGAACTCAAGGACAGGGTACCGCCCCATAACGAGGACGCCGAGCGCGCAACGCTCGGCGCCCTCCTTCTCGATCCCGACTCCATCTCCTCGGTCATACGCTATGTACAGCACGACGACTTCTACGAGCCGCCAAACGGCGTGGTCTTCCGCGCCGTCGTCAGCCTCTACGCCAAAGGCAAGAAGGCCGACCTCATCACCCTCGCCGACGAGCTCAAACTTTCCGGCGAGCTAGAAGCTGCCGGCGGCCCCGGCTACATAGCCAACCTCACCTCCCTTGTCCCCTCGAGCGCCAACGTCGAGTACTACGCTCGCATCGTCCAGGAGCAGGCCATACGCCGACGCCTCCTCAGGATCGCGGCGGAGATCCACGTCCAGGCCCACGACGAGTCCATGGAGGCTCGGGCCGTCGTGGAGGAGGCCCAGAAGAAGATCTTCGACGCTCTCCGCAACCAGCAGAGCGTCATGTACAAGAGCGTGATGGAGATTCTTCCCCGGACCATCGAGGCGATCGAACGGCTCTGCCAGTCCAAGAACGAGTACACGGGCATCCCCTCGGGCTTCCGCGAGCTCGACTCCATGACCTCGGGCTTCCAGAATTCCGAGTTCTCCGTCATCGGCGCTCGGCCTTCGGTGGGAAAGACCGCCATCGCCCTCACCATGGCCCAACACATCGCTATTGAACGGAACATACCCGTCGGCTTCTTCACGCTGGAGATGTCCGACATGGCCCTCATGCAGCGCATAATATCCTCGGAGACGAGGATTCCCTCGGAGAAGCTCCGTACCGGCCTCCTCAAGGCCTCCGAGCTCGACAGGATCGTGGACGCCGCGGGCAAGATCTACGAGGCACCGCTTTACATCGTCGACATGCCGAACATGAAGCTCCTGGACCTCCGGAGCCTCGCCCGGCGCCTCAAGTCCGACAAGGACGTGAAGATCATCTTCATCGACTACCTCACCCTCGTCACCTCCGAAAACACGGAGCTCCCCCGCCACGAGCAGATCGCGGAGATTTCCCGCTCCCTCAAGGCCCTCGCGCGCGAGCTCGAGATCCCCATCGTGGCGCTTTCCCAGCTCAAGCGGGAGACCGAAGGCAAGAAGCCCACTCTTGCGGACATCAGGGAATCGGGCTCCGTGGAGCAGGACGCCGACCTCGTCATCTTCCTCCACCGGGAACGCGAGAGCGATCGCAGGGCGGACGATAAATCCGGGGAGAAGTACCCCCCCATACCCACCGAGCTCATCATCGCCAAGCAGCGCAACGGCCCCGTGGGGACGGTGGACGTCATGTTCGTCCCGGCCTTCACCCGCTTCGAGAACCTTGATAAATCGTCCTAGAGGCCTTAGGATTCCTAGCGGGGGGAAAGATGGCCAACGAAGAGTTCAAGCGTAAGTACGATTTCTCCATCCTCGTCAACGAAGTGGAGCGGATGGTGCTCGACGAGCTGGGCCAGCGCCTGGAATCCGGGGAGCACCAGGGGATCTGCGTCTGCCAGGACTGCGTCCTCGACATGGCCGCCTACGCGCTCAACAAGCTCCCGCCCCTGTACCGGGTCTCGCTCCTCGGCACGATGTACGCCCATAGCATGAACGAGGGCGACTACGGGCCCAAGGTCGTCGCGGCGGTGAAGGAAGCGATCAAGAGAATATCGGAGAATCCGTCCCACGACTGAGCCCGGGTCCGACGTGCGCTCGCCCTGATGGCCGAACGCCTGCTCGCCTCAGTCGATCCTATCGAGCGCGGCTTCCCTAGAGATCGCGTATCGCGCGATCGGCTCCCGGTTCCCGGGACGGAGGAGCGAGAAGCTGTCGTCGCGGTAGACGAGGAGAGCGAGGGCGCCCGAGGAGCGTATCATGCGGACGGCGACGGGGACGCTCAGGATCTCGATCCGATTTCCCTCGGCGGAGAGGCCGCTTACGCTCTTCCCTCCGAAGGCGTAGGCAATCGATCCATCGGAGAAGGCAGCAATCGAAGCGTCGAATCGCTCGCCCTCGGCGGAATCGATCTCCTCCGCCTTGAACGGGGCTATCGTGAAGCGCCAAAGCGCGGTCCTCGCCTCGCCTCCGTCGTCCGTTATCCCAAATCCCCAAGCGGCGCCGTTTTCAACGGCGCGCGCGAGCCTGAAAACCGATACGGCATTATGGGGCAGGGGGAGGAGCTCCCCAGTCGAAGCCTTTGACAAGAAGAGCGAGGAGGGGAATCCGCCGCCCAGGTTTTTCCCGAAGATGATTCGGTCAGCGTCGATCCAAGCGGCGCACTGGAGGCCGGGCACGGTCTGCCACTTCCGCCTGGAGCCACTCTGGGTGAATGCCTCCGAGGCCCTCGTTTCATAAACGGCCAGAGCCCCGGATTCCGACGCCGCGAGATCCCGTATTGTTGATGCGGACGTCACTGCCTTCCCCGTTCCGCCTGTTTCAATATCCGCGTGGAATACTGCGGTGCCGTTCTGCCCCGCCACGGCTGCCCAAAGCGAGGGTCCGAAGGCCGCGAGCCTCGAGGCTCCCTGGGGAATAGCCGCTTCGGTGCGAGCAAGGAGGAGGCCGTCGCCTTCCTCCGTGAGGCCGAGGAAGTAGATCGATCCCCCCGACGCGAGGAAAAAACCCTCGACGCCGCCTGAGCCGGCGCCAACCGCGTCAGCGACGGGCGGAAAGGGTTCTCCCAGC
>CAZIEI010000108.1:3805-11509 GCA_964538705.1 uncultured Spirochaetales bacterium
AGACGCCTGAAACGGAGGGATCGAGCGAGAGCGACCATGGAACGCCGTCAGTTGAGACAGCGACCATTCCGTCATCGTTGACGGCCATCGACTTGAGGGGAACGCGCGGGGCTGCCTCGCTCGCCTGAAGGACGACCGGACGCTCCGTCCCCGTGCAACGCGCGAGCACGCCTCCCGCGACGGACGCGATGACTCCAGCGTCCGTGTCGAGATCAAAGGCGGCTGCTCCCTTGAGCCCGAGAGACTTCAAGCTCCGTCCGCTCATCGCGTCGATGAAGACGACGTCGCCGCCTGACAGGGCGACGAGGCTCCGCTTATCCGGAGTCAGCTTCAAAGACACGAGCCCCGGTAGAGTCCGCGCCTCGGCGATTCGTTTTCCCGAAGGGAGGCCGACGTAGCTCAGTTTTCCCGCCGGGGAGTAGAGGAGCATGGATGTCTCAGAACTGCCCACTGCCACAAAGGAGGAGGGACCGGCCTCGTACGGGACCTCGACCGGAGCGCCGTCCTCGGCGTCCAGGATGAGGAATCCCTCCCGCGTGCCCATACCGAGCGTGATGAGTCCCCCCTTCGGCGAATAGCCAACATGGAGGGGACGCTCGGGAAGGGATATCGAAAAGCGTTCGGCGAGCGCACCGTCCTCCCAGGCCAGGACCCTGAGGACTGCTCCACGGGGCCCCGAGGAATCGACGACCGCCGCTTCATCCGAGCCAGGGCGAGCGGCGAGGGTGTCGATGTTTCCGAGACCGGCCTGGACTCGGGGTCCGAGCTCGCCCGTCCCGGGATCCCAGGCGGTGACGAAGCCGCCCTCCTCGCCGAGGAGGACGATCCCCGAGGGGCCGAGGCGGGCGATGGAGAGCGCCTTGCCCGAATACCCCGATGGAACGTCCTCAGCGGCGAACGCGGCCTGAGCGGCGATGACGAGGAAGCCGAGGGCGAGGCGCCTCATCCTCATTCCTCCAGGTCCAGCCTTCTCACGGAAACGTAAGGCGGCTTAAGGATCGTCGAATAGGGGGCCATCTTCGCACGGTTGGGAAGGTCTCTGAGCGTCTTATCGTACATGGAGCGCGAGGCCCTCACGACGGCGATCTCGTCCTTGGCCATGCCGTGGATGTGGAAAAGGATCGTGTCCCCCTCGACTCCGCCAAGGTAGACGCGGATCTCCCCGTCGGGACACTTCTCCTCGGCCTTCTCTAGGTACACATACTTCATGACCTCAAGAGCGCGCGGGTCGAGCCCCGCCTGGAGGGCGCGGATCCTGTCCATGAGTTCGGGGTAGCCGATCACGACCTCGGCCTCGGCGGGCGTTTTCACCGTGCCCGCGTAGAAGGAGCCCCGCTCGCTCTCGGGAAGGAAGCGGATCTCGGCCTTGCGGGAGGCCGAGACGAGGCGGAGGGGGTATTCGGGCTTCAGGAGCTTGCCGCAGGAGGGGCAGCGGTAGTTCAGGAACGAACCATCGAGGATCGACGGGATCACCGTCCCGTCCGCGTCGAGGTCGACCTCCTCGGGGACCTCGGCGTCGAAGCTCCGTTCGCAGATGCAGGTGATGGTGGCCATCCCGCCCTCCTTTCGCTACTTCGGCGTTGTCGAGAAGAAAAGGATATCACTGAACGTCGAAAAGAGGAAGATCGCGCCCACGACCGCGAACCCCGCGAGGGTAACGCGGTAGAGGGTCCTGGCCTTGAGCGGCTTCCTCCGGATCGTCTCGATCAGGAAGATCACGATGAGGCCGCCGTCGAGGACGGGAATAGGGAGGAGGTTGGTCACGAGGAGGGAGACGCTGATTCCCGCGAGGAAGCGGAAGAGGGACTCGACGCCGGAGCGGAATCCCGACGAGAACCCCGAAACGGCGGAATCCCCGGTGAAATAGATGATGCGCGCGACGCCCCCCACGGACTCGCGCACGTCGAATTTCTTAAAAATGCCGCCCAAAGATTCCAGGATAGCCCCGAGGATGCCCACGGTCTCCTCGAACCCGCGGCGGAATCCGCCAGCGAAGCCGACCTCTTCCGAGCGGTACGTCACCTCAGGGAGCGATATTCCCAGGTCCGGGTTGCCGCTTGCGTCGTAGTCGGGGAAGATCGTCATTTTCCGCTCCGTACCGGCGCGCTGGACCGTAAGCTCCGCGGAGGAGGGCCGGGACGCGAAGCCCGAGGCAAGGTCCTCGCGCGACCTTAGGGGATTCCCGTCCACGGCGACGATCCTGTCGCCCTCGACGAGGCCCGCTCTCGCGGCTGGGCCGTCGGGTCGTATCGACGCCGCGATCGGCTCTACGAAATCGAAGATACCCACTTTCCACCCGCGGCCTTTGGCGTCCTGCGCCGGAACGACGACGAGCTCCAAAACCGAGTTCGACCGTTCCACCTCGAGCTTGAGTGCTTCACCTTCGCTCCTCGCAATCTCTCGCCTGATATCCGAGTAGTGGGGCGTCTTTACGCCGTCCACCGAGAGTATCCTATCGCCGTCCATAAGGCCCGCCTCGTCGGCGGGATTGAGCTTGCCCTGCACGATGGGACCTCCTCCCCCTCCGGAATAGGACGACGAGAGGAGTATCCTGTTCTCGGAATCGTGGATCGTGAAGCCGGCGATCCAGAGGATGGAAAGCACGAGGACGGAGAAAACGAAATTAAAGAAGGGGCCCATGATGGCGACGAATATCCGCTTCAGGGGATGGGCGGCGTAGAACGAGCCCGGCTCCGCGGCGATGTAGTCGTCGCCCTTTCCGAGGGCCTTAGCGAAGCTGTCCTCGCCCTTCATCTTGCAGAAGCCGCCCAGGGGGAGGAGGGAGAGGCAGTAATCCGTCTTCCCGATCTTGAAGCCGGCGATGCGCTTCCCGACGCCGATGGAGAAGCGCTCTACCTCGATCCCCGAGATCTTGGCGGCGATGAAGTGCCCGAGCTCGTGAGCGAATACGACGAAGGAGAGGGCGACGATTCCGATTACGATTATCATGCTTTCATCCTTTTGACCGCTTTCCGTGCGGACTCGCGGGCCCGGCTGTCCGATGCGAGAACCGCCCCGATATCACGGGCTGGCTCCGCGAAGTCGTCCCCGAGTGCTTCCGCGACGGCCGAGGCAATGCCGCCGAAACGGATCCCCCCTGAGACGTAGGCTTCCACGGCGACCTCGTTCGCGGCGTTATAGGCGATGGGATAAGACCCTCCGCGCCTCACAACCTCGTAGGCGAGGGCAAGAAGGGGATACCGTTCCGGATCGGGGGCCCTGAAGCTGAGCGACGTTCCCGCGAGGTCGAGGGCGCCGAAAGGGCAGGGGAGCTTTTCGGGCCAATACAGGGCGTTGTGTATGGGAAGCCGCATGTCCGGCTTCGATATCTGCGCGTAGAGCGAGCCATCTCGGTAACGCACGAGCGAATGGACCATGCTCTCGGGATGCACGACGACCCGGATCGATTCCGGGGGAAATCCGAAGAGCTCGATGGCCTCGATCACCTCGAGCCCCTTGTTGGCCATGGTCGCAGAATCGATGGTGATCTTCCTCCCCATCGACCAGGTGGGATGTGCGAGGACGCGTTCGAGCGGCGCATCGGCGATCTCCTCGACGGGAGCGTCCCGCAGCGGCCCGCCTGAAGCGGTGATAACGAGTTCCGTAATGTCGGCTCGGGGCCGGCCCTCGAGGAGATGGAAAAGGGCGGAGTGCTCCGAGTCGACGGGGAGGAGACGGCGCCCCGCGGTCGACAGGGCTTCCTTTACGAGCCGCCCAGCGCAGACCATAGTCTCTTTGTTGGCGAGCGCGAGGTCCTTCCCCGACTCAGCCGCGGCCATCGACGGCTCGATCCCGGCCGCTCCCGGGATGGCGTTGAGGACGACGTCCGCTTCCGTTTCCCTTATCATACGCGCGAGGCCGTCACGCCCCGCGTGCGTCGCGTCCTCGAAGGCGATCCCCTCTCTCGAGACGCAGAGAGCCGCCTGGGCGAATTCGGACCGAATCGCGCGGGCCGCCGCGAGGTCCCCATGGACGCTCGCCGCGACGAGCTCGAGCCTGTCGGATCCCGCCCTGATGACGTCCAGCGTCGATTTTCCGATGGAGCCTGAAGCTCCGAGGAGTATGACCTTCTTGCGGCCTCTCATCGCGCGCCCAGCGCCTCCATGACCTTGACCGCGGCCAGGAAGGCTGGCGCCGCGAAAAGGAGCGAGTCGATGGAATCGAGGACGCCGCCTCGCCCGGGCATGATCGATCCCGAGTCCTTGACGCCCGCCGACCGCTTGAGCGCCGACTCCGCGAGATCGCCTATGATCGTGGCGACGCCCGTAGCGAATCCGATCGCGGCCCACGCGAGCACGCCGCCGCCGAGTGCGCCCGGCGCGATGAGCCGCGCGATAGCGGCCGCGGCCATCGATCCCGCGAGCCCTCCGATGAACCCTGCGACGGACTTGTTGGGGCTCACGGGGACGATGTTGCGCTTCTTCCCAAGGAGCATGCCGAAGGCCCAGGCGAGGGAGTCGTTGGCGAACGTGACAGCGATGAAGACGAAGACGGGGGCGTATCCCCCTTCGAGGCCGCCGATGGCAACCATGAAGGACGAGAGTAGCCCCGGGTAGAGGAGGGGGAAGGACCGGGACACCGCGCGCTCGATGATTCCGGGTATGCGCTCCGCGGTGCTAAAGGCTTCGACGGCGAGGATAGCGACAATGAAGGCCGCCATGGCCGCCTGAGCTCCCGCGCCGGGAAGGACGGACCCAGCGGGCAGATAATTTTCCGCAAGGTACTCGATCGCCGGCGGCAGTCCGCCCGCCACGGCGCCCCAGGCCGCTCCTGTGCGGCTCCGCCCCTCCTTGAAGAAGGCCGCGGCCTCGGTCCCTCCGAGCGCGGAGAACGCGATCACGAGGATGGCGAAGCCGGCGTTGCCCCGATACGGGAGGAAGATGATGATCGCGACGATCAGAGGTATTCCGAGGAAAAATATGAGAAGCCTGCCTGTGAGCTGTTTCAACGGTTACCCCCGTAGAGTCGAACGCGTTCAGAGTATGCCCGGAGGGCCTCCCCGAGATTTTCGGCGGTCCAGTCCGGCCAGAGCTTCTCGCTGAAATATAACTCCGCATAGGCCGACCGCCAAAGGAGGAAATTGCTGAGCCTCTGCTCTCCCGCCGTCCGCACGATGAGGTCCGGAGGCGGAAGTTCCGGATGGAACAAGTGCGCTTCGATGTCGGCCTCGGTGATTTCAGGAGAGCGGCCTACTCGAACGGCGTCGGCGACCGCGGCGTTCGCGGCTCGCAGGATCTCGGCCCGGCCTCCGTAGTTGATCGCCAGGTTCACCGCCATACCCTTATTTGAGGCCGTGTCCCGGATTACGGACTCGATTTCCGCCCTCACGTCGGCGGGGAGGCCGTTTATGTCCCCCGAATGGAGGAGCCGGACGCCCAGCTCGCGGTAGAAGTCGAATTCTCTGGTGAGATAGCTCTTGATGAGGACCATGAGGAAGTCGACTTCGTCTTTCGCCCTCTTCCAGTTCTCCGTGGAGAACACGAAAAGGGTGAGCGCTTCGATGCCCGCCGCGCTCGCGGCTCGCACGACGCGCTTGGCGGCCTCGAGGCCCTTGCGGTGTCCCTCGGTCCTGGGAAGGCCGCGCGCCTTCGCCCACCGACCGTTTCCGTCCATTATGATGGCGAGGTGGCGCGGTTTGCTCTCGGCCATACTAGACCTCGAGAATTTCCTTCTCTTTCTCCTCGAAGACCTTGTTGATCTGGGAGATGTGGGCGTCGGTGGACTTCTGGAGGGCTTCCTCGGCCTTCTTGGCCTCGTCCTCGGTGAGCTTGCCGTCCTTCTCCGCCTTCTTGATCTCCTCGTTGCCATCGCGCCGTATGTTGCGCACCGCGACGCGCGCCTGCTCGGCCATGGCGCGGGCAGACTTCACGAGGTCCTTCCTCCGCTCCTCGGTGAGGGGGGGGATGGCGATTCGGATCACCTTGCCGTCGTTCGACGGATTGACGCCGAGGTCGGAGGTCCTCACGGCCTTTTCGATCTCGGCCATGATAGCGCGGTCCCAGGGTTGGATCACGATGAGCCTCGCCTCGGGGATGGAGACCGTGGCCACTTGCGAGATCGGCGATTTCTGGCCGTAGCACTCCACGCGTATCCGGTCGAGGAGGGCGGCCGAGGCGCGACCGGTCCGGACGCCAGCGAATTCGTCCTTCATCGCGGCTACCGTTTTCCCCATCTTCTCTTCGCAGGACGCAATCGTATCCATGTTTACCCCCGCGTAATGAAAAAAGGCCGCGGAGCGTCAGCCCCGCGGCCCGTCTCCCGCGTCACTGTCCGACGCGGAAATACCTGAAGTCGGCGATCGATATCTGGGTCCCGGCGTCCTTGCCCGTCTGGGCGGCGACGGCGCCGACGGTCCGTTTCTCATCCTTGACGAAGGGCTGCTCCACGAGGCAGATCTCGGCGAGGTGCTTCTTGAGCTTGCCCTTGGCGATGCCCTCGAGTACGTTCGCGGGCTTTCCCTTGAGCTTCTCGTCCTTTTCCATCTGCTTGACGAAGATGTCCTCCTGCTCCGCGATGTACTCCTTGGACACCTTGGTCGCGTCGAGGAAGAGCGGGCTGAAGGCCGCGACGTGGAGGGCCACATCGTGGATGAAAGCCTGCACGGGCTCTTTACCGAAGGCGGAGGCGTCCGCGGCGGCGGCCTTCACGAGGACGCAGAGCTTGTCCCCGTGCACGTAGGCGTGGAGGTTCTCCGAGGGAGAAGCCCTCACGACCTCGAATCGCTTGAGGCCCATGTTCTCCTTGATCTTGGAGGCGACGTCGGAGACCATCGCGTTGAGCGAGTCGTCGATGGACGTGAGACCCTTGTCGAGGATGACGTCCAGGAGCTTCTCGCCGAGGGCGATGAAATCGGTGTTCCGCGCTACGAAGTCCGTCTCGCAGGAGAGTTCGAGGAGTACGGCCTTGTCGCCCTTGACCTTCACGAAGACCTTGCCCTCGTTGGTCGCCCTGCCGACGCGCTTCTCGACCGCGGCGAGGCCCATCTCCTTGAGGATCTTCTCGGCCTTCGCGGAGTCGCCGCCCGCCTGGACGAGCGCGTTCTTGCATTCCATCATTCCGGCGCCGGTCTTCTCCCGCAGCGCCTTGACGTCCTGTGCTTTTATCTCAGCCATTAGGGATTCTCCTCGATTACTTGTCGCCGAAGAGCTTTTCTTCGTCGACGAGGGGAGTGCCGATCTCGGCGGGGGTCTCCTCCTCGGGCTTCTTCTCCTCGGGGGTGTAGGTGGAGTAGTCCACGTCCAGCTCCTGCTCCTCCTCGGCCGCCGGGGCGGCGGCTTCTGCCTGGCCCTCCTCGAGGCCCTCCTCCTCGCTGAGGCCTTCAATGATTTTGAGGCCAGCCTCGTTGTCCGCGTCGACCACCGCGTTGGCGATGATCTGCGTGAAGAGGGTGATGGAGCGGATGGCGTCGTCGTTGCCCGGGATGGGGTAGGTGATGCCGTCGGGGTTGCAGTTGGTATCCACGACCGCGACGATGGGGATGCCGAGGCGCGAGGCCTCCGCGACGGCGATGGCCTCCTTGCGCGTGTCGATGACGAACACGACGCCGGGGAGATCCTTCATCTCTTTGATACCGCCCAAGTTCTTCTCGAGCTTGGTCTTCTCCTTCTGGAGCTGGGCGATTTCCTTCTTGGTCAGGTTCTCGAAAGTGCCGTCAACCTCCATCTTCTCGATCTTCTTGAGGCGGAGGATGGATTTCTTGATGGT
>CAZIEI010000109.1:0-11487 GCA_964538705.1 uncultured Spirochaetales bacterium
AAAACGCGCCAGAATAAGCGCACATAAGCGAACGGGAGAATCCCAAGAAGTACACAGATCCGGATGGGCGGGATATTGAAACTATTGAATATATGAAGAGATATGGTGCAAGTGATGCTGATATTGCGAAGTATCAAGAAAAAAGTCTGGAGACGTTTATTGGGGATATAGTAAGGACAGATTCTGTATCTGGGGATCGGCTGTATTTAAGGTCTGGTGGAGATGGATGTTTTGCTAGGGCGTACCTCCTCGTCGAGGAGTTAAGAAGGCAAGGCTATGATGTCAAGTATGCAACTGTTGATGGCCCTTTGAACCGTACGACAGCTATACCGGACGACAGGTTTAACTTCCATGTTGCGCCTGTAGTCACATTGAAAGACGGGAGGGAAGTAGTAGTCGACCCACTATACTCAAGGACGGGAACGATTAAGCTATCTGATTGGGTTAGTAGGCAAAGTCCTATTACTCCAACTCCAATAATAACAATTGAGAGTTTTCACTTTAATAGTAGAATTGATTCATCAACTTACGGAACAGCAAAGGTAATATGGGGAATTCGATTAGCATGGAGCTCGTATAGAGATCTGGCATCGAAGTGGCTCGAGGCATATGACTCAAGTAGGCCACGAAGGCCTTAGGGGGCGCTGTGAAACAATTATTGTTTTTTTCTATCCTTTTACCACTTATAGTCTCATGTGCGACATGGAAAAAGGATGTGAGAATCATATTCTGGCCATTCGCGGAAGAAGAAGCGTATAAAATGTATGGCTCCGATCTTCAAAGCCTAAAATACACAGATTTAGAAAAATTTATTAGCCAATCGTATTCTATAGGGTTTGAGAATGTTGATAAAATTGATTATCTGAACTCTGAGTTTATTTTTGACCTAGAGGCGATTGACTATAATAAAACATATTCTTCCTTATTCTCAATTACTATTGGGAACGAAATAATTCTTACTGGGATACAACGGTCATTTTCACCAGTTGCGACTCGTCTTCCATATGACAATTATCGAACGCCTGTGCTCGTAGAAGAGATAAGGGAGAAATACATTAAGGAGAAAAAGTGGGTATTTTCTATCTTGCCATACTATACTTTTCCGTTAAAAGATTTCTCCGCTTATGCAGAGACTGATAAAGTAATAATTAATAAGGTGCTTACATATTTAAAAAATGGAAAATTATAGCTTTGCAGAGATGGCCTGGTTTCAAAAATGATCTGTTCCTTTTTAGGAACAGCGCTTCCCCCTAATGCAGGTGCGGGGGAAGAATGTTCTTTGAAAGTGTCTTAACCCTTCCCGCAGGTCGCCCCTCCGGTGCAGAGAATGGCCGGTTCCGACAATGACTTGTTCCTTATAAGGAACAACACTTCCCCCTAACGCGAGTGCGGGGGACAGATGGTCTTTGACAATATGATGTGAGGGATTTCCTCTGGATGTCGGACTTCCATCCCTAGACCGCTCATCCAATGACCTCTTGAACGGACGGGTAGTGGTCTTCGAGGGCCAATGGAACACACGGCGGACACGAAGCGCGATTCATCAAAAGCCGTTGACCGCGTGATGCTGCTAAACGTTCCCGATAGGCGACCTTGTCAAATATGATTCCATCAAAGGCTTGATTAGGGCTTAAGCCTTCGAGCTTACAATGAGGACGTTCGTTATAGTCTGAGATATCATCAGGAACGCCCGTTCGGAGACCGGAGAATGACTGATAGTTCTTCTTGAAGATGTACCGATACTTCAAGATCTTGTTGGCGGCTTCGATGATCGAGTTGGAGAAGTGCACATCCGTCTGGGCGATGAGATGCTTGAGGGGTGACGAAGCGACATACGTCGTGACAAGCTCATTATCGTTCTCCGGGCCGCCGTCGGAGATGAGGAGGACCTGTTCGGATGGCTGAATCCCGGAAACGGCTTCCGCTTCCTTGAGTAGAGATACCGTGGAGGCGGCGGATACGGATTGCATGATCCTGAATGCGAGGATTTTCCGTGAGAAGCTGTCCATGATGAACTGGATCACCGCCCGGGCTCCGTCCATGGTTCGAATGAAGGTGGCGTCGATATGCCAGGCTTCATTCGGGTGGGTTGCGGTGATGCTCCCGCGCTTCACGGGTTTTTTCCTAACGGAGCGCGCATGGGTGAGATTGAGGATTTTGGCGTACTTCATAATAGTAACGAGATTAGCCGAGACGGTACCGGAATGGATGAGCTTCCAGGCGATAGAGGATGCGGGCCAATGAAAGGTGGCAGGATCAAAGAAGGCTTTCTTGATATCCTTGATCTCCGAGATGATGAGCTGAGACGGATGCGCTGCGCGGCATTTCCCGAGTGGAGATGACGTACAGGGAATCCGACCTCGTTCCCAGGCTTTGAAGCGGGCGTAAGTGAGCTTGAGCGCGGAGAGGATCTGGCCAAAGGGCAGATATTGGGCCGCATTCTTGATCCGGTCAACGAGCCTTGAACGGAGGTCCATGTTCTTGATCTTGGAGAGTCTCGAAAGCGAAAGGTTCGCCGATCTTAGGAATGAGGCTATCCGAGAATACGCCGACACGAGGGCCGCGGCTTTCTTTGACCTGAGCACGACCCGAGCGAGTTCAAGGCGCTCATCGTAGCCCTGAGATTCCGCACCGACGAGGCTTGAGTAGTCGGTTTTTGTGAAGCGATGGATCGAAGAACGGGGAAGGGCTTTCAAACGCTCTTGTTCAACGAGGCCGAGCTGAACGGCGAGCTTGAAGTTCGTGTGGTATGAGTTCCGTGTTTTGGACATGATGTGCAAGAATACCCTGGAGAACAAAAGGTTTTGAAGCCAATTCTCCGCATCTACGCTATACTCCTTCAACCAATTCCTTGATCCTTGATAAAAAGAGTGAAGGATTCCAAATCTTCCTTCCTGAAAAAAGTGGGGGTAGTGGAAGACCCCGGAGGCGCCCCGGTGAACCCATGGGCGGGCTCCCTGAGACCGCCCTTCCGGATAAGGTTCCGCGCCGAGCCGAAGGCTTAGCGGAACGAAGTGGAGCGTTAGGAGTCTGGAACGTGGGGGAGCCGCGAGTAAATGTCCAGAAGGGAGCCTGTTCAGCCCCTTTGCGGCGGAAGGGATGCCTTCCTGGAAAGCGCGGGTGGGTATGAACAACGCAGCGAAGGGAATCAGAGTACTCTCTGCTCTGACCGGAGCTGCGTTGTTCATACCCAGGCCCCGCGAACCGCAAGAGCCCATCCCTTCCGCCGCAATTAAGCTGAGCTGCTCCCCCTTCTTACGATGCAGAGGCGGCCCAGTTTCGACAATGCCCTGTTCCTCATGAGGAACAACGCTCCCCCTAACGCGAGTGCGGGGGAAAGAGGGGTGGCCCTCGCCTCCCTTTTAAAAATTTCATTCCACCGCGGGCGCGTTCTCCAGCTCCTTGAGCCTCTTCTCGACTTCTGGATCGTACCGTAACTGGAGAAAAGCCTTCAGGTTCGATATCGCGTTGGCCTTGTCTTCCAATTTATACTGGAAGATATCGGCGAGAAAGAGATAAATGGAAGGTTCGTTGTATTCCTGGGCGATGAGGGATTCGAGGATGGCCTTGGCTTCTTCCGCCGATCCCGTCCTGTATTTGAGCGCGGCCTTGAGGAACATGGTCGGCGCGTCGCCCGGTTTCACGGCTTCCGCTCTGTTGATGAGAGCCTCCGCCGCGCTCCATCGGCGCTCGTTCATCTCCTTCTCGGCCTCGGCGAGGAGCTGACTGCCAGATATCATTTTGACGTAGACGAGCTGGGTCGCGTCGGAGTATTCGAAAACGGTGGAGAATGTCTCGTATCCATCCTTTTTAAAACGTATTTCATAGGTTCCGAAGCCGAGCCCCTTGATGGTGAAGCGGCCGTTGATGTTCGAGGCGGAGACCGGCTTGCCGCCGATCGATATTTCCACGTTCTGGACGGGCTTGTTCTCGTGGTCGTAGACCATTCCGTAGATCGAGCCGGCTTCATTGCGTTTCTGTATCCCGGCGCAGGATGTCATGATCGCCGCGATGAGGATGATGAGGGCGTTCGCGCATTTCTTCATTAATTTCTCCTCACGGTATAATATGCGCTGTCTATTTGGACCGTCAGCGTCTTCGAGTCGCGGGAGATGAGCCTGACGTTGTCTTCCTCTTTTCCGTCTTCCCTGACCTTGTAAACGTAATTCCTCTGAAGGTCCTTGATGAAAATGTACTTCACGCCGTCCGTATCCTCGACGGTGCCCACGATCCGCAAGGAATCGTTCTTGGCGGCGGGGACCGGGGAGGGCGCGATGGAGGGAGCCGGAGCCGAAACGCGGGGAGGGGAGTCGCGGTATCCGAACGACGCCGCGATGCGCTTGGGATCGGCGAGCGGGGAGAGCGCGTTCCCGCCTTCCATCGGTCCCGAAGCCGGATCCGCGGCGCGGCGCTGCACGACGGCGTCCTGGAACCCGAGGTGCGGGAAAACGGCCGGCGGCAGGAGGATGAGCGCCAGTATCCCGACGGCGAGCGCGATGAGGGTCTTAGTCGGCATATCTGGTCCTGAATACGATATCCGCGGGCATCCCGGCTTTCTCGCACCTGATCGAGAGATACGGGACGTCCCACCCTTCATCCGTCGCGCTCCGCAGGAACCTGAGGAACGAATACGGAGAGCCCTTCACGGAGAATTCGAGGAGCTCCTCGTTCTTCGATTTCACGACCTGGTACCGCGCGATGTCGTTTCCGTTGTCGACGAGGAGCTTCCGTATCTTCGTTCCGAAGGACGCGATCCCCTCGCCGTCGTTCGCCGTTTTCTTCTCCAGGGCCGCGATATTGGCCTTAAGGAATTCCGTGCGATCGATGAGGGCGGCCTCGTCCTGGCTCGCGCGCTCGGAGAGGTTCGCGACCTGGGAGCGGTATAAGGAAATGGAAGCCTCGATCTCGCGGAGGCGCATGGCGCCCAGCCCCCCTATGAGGAATGCCGAACAGCCGACCGCGGTCCAGAACAGCGCCATGACGAGGTTCTTCTCGCGTTTAGTCATGCTTCCACCTGCCGGATATGCTGAACCGTTCCCCGGCCGCGGCCCCGGGAATGGATTGCTGGAGATCCACCGAGTCGAACTCTCCCGACCCGCTCAGGCGGGCGAGTACCCTGAGCGCGTCCCCCCGTTCCGCCTCGAACCTGAAATCGTCCCCCTGTATGGTCAGGCTCCTGATCCTGATGCGATCGCCCGATATCAGCGCGATGTCGGAGACCAGCTCGTAGATCCTGCGTTCGCGCCTCGATGAGAGTTCCTTGTACTTCGCCTCGAGGGCCTCGAGCTCCGCGAAACGGTCCGTCAGCCCCGAGGTCGATTCCTTGAGCGAGGCGTGTTTTTCCTGCAGGCCCGCGAGTTCCCCCGAACGGTACGACGCGAGCCTCGCGGGAAGCGCGGCGACGAGCAGGATCATCGCGGCGATCATCCCCTTCGCGGCGAGGGAGCCCGCGAGGGCCGCCCGCCCCGCGACCTCCCTGAAGAGCTGGAGTTCCTTGCGCGGGGAACGCGATACCGCTTCGGCGACGGTCATGGGGACGGGATCGAATCCCATGCCCCTGGCCGCATCCAATGCGGCGCCCTCGTCTTCGGCGGCGGTGACGCTGAAAACGCAGTCGATCCTCGACCCCGCCGTCTTCCCCTTGAGGAGCCTGCCGATCGCTTCCTGAAGGCCGCGGCCTGAGCGCGCGACGGCGCGCGAGGCCTTGAGGCCGGTCTCGGCGAATTCGCAGAGTTCCGCCCAATCAGCGGAGACCCAGAGCGACAGCGGGACGCCGTCCCGCCTCATGGCGTCCATGATCCTCGTGGAGGACGTGAAGGCCTCAGCGGCGCCGTCCGGCTTCGCCTCGGCGAGGGCGGTCCTCCGGACGACGTGCACGGCGCAGCGTCCCGGATCGCCCGCGAGCGGGCGATAGTCGATATCGGCGTCGTCGACCGAGCCCGGGTGCACGGCGCGCAGGCGCGCGCGGATAGCCGTTTCCATGTTGTCCCCCTTGATGGGGGGCACGTCGACGATATAGACGTCGAACGCGGTCCGCGGCAACAGGACGAGGTCCGGCTTTCCGCCTTTGATGGAGGCTTCAGCGGCCATGCCGCCGCCCGGATCGGGGGAGAGGATTCGTTTCATCGATCGAAGGCCTTATCGACCACGAGGATGCGGGAAGACCCATCGCCCGCGTCCGAGGAGGGCCTCGGGTCCCGCGCGGCGACCGCCGTGAGTCCGTACGATTCGGAGGTCGCCCTGATTTCCCAGAACCACGACGTGGCGCCGAAGTATTGGAGGACCCTGTGGTTGCCCGCTACCCCGAGCACCGACGCGATGGTGAGCGGGGTAGCGCCGCCGGAGGTTTTCTGGGCTATGAGGGCGTTCGCCTTCTCGGCGGCCTTCTCGATTTTGAACGGCGGATACTCCACGATGGCCTTGATGACCGCGTCGTCCATGAAATGGATGTTGTAGGAGGGGACCGCGGTGATCACGGTCCTGAGCGCGGCCGATTCCGATCCGAGAAAATCGTCGAGCTCGTCGGGCTTGACGATCTTCTTCCCCGTCCAGAGGGCTTCCGCCTGGCCCCGGAAACCGGCCGCTCCGCCCTCGTCGCCCGTGACCGACGCGTAGAGCGCCTCGAGGGATGACGGATCGGCTTCGTTGACGTTCGCCCATCCGAAAACCGAGACCGCGGGGAACGCGTCCTCCGTGAAGGCGTCCTTATATCGGAGCTTGTCCGTGGAGATGCCCTTTTCCGCCCGGTACTGCCGGAACGAATCGGCGTCCATGCCGGAAGCCAGCATCGATTTGAGCGGGGTATCGGCGAGGAGTTCGGCCTTGATGAAATTCGCGTTGAGCGAGCTCGATACTTCCCGCACCGCGATCTCGACGAGCCCGTCGTCGGACAGCGTTTTGCCGAAGACGGGGTCGTCCGGGCCGTCGCGATCGGGGGTGTCGTCTTCCTCGAGGATCGCAACCGTTTCGGCGAGCGCCTTCTCGAGGATGGCTCTCCGTTCGCGCGCGACCTGGCTTCTCTTCTCGTACGTGAACGAGGAGCGGAGGAGCAACGCGAGCCCCGACAGCATCGCCGCGAGGATGAGGAGCGCGGCCATGAGCTGCGGCGCGATGGAGCCTTCCTCGCCCGTCTTCATCAGATTTCCCCGATCGGGCCCGAGCCGAACGCCGCTATCGTCGCGAATTCCCTGCCGCGCACGCGGTACCGGACCTCGACGCCTCGAAGGACCTCTCCGGATTCCGGCAGGGCGGACACGGAGACGAGTTCGGCCCCCGCCAGGGCCCTCGTTTCCCCGGGGGCGCCTATCACGAGCCCCTCGTCGCCGGGGGCTATCGTCAGGTCGTCCTCGCCGGATCCTTTCCAGAAGGGTATCGACCACGCGTCTCCGTCGCGTTCGAGCGAGGCGCTCCGCGCCCAATAGGGGATGCGCACGGCGCGGCAGGCGGCGCGGATGGAATCGTCCGCCTTGAGCGCCGCCGACGTGACGGCGATGGCCTCGCCGTTCTTCGCCCAGGCCCTGATGCCGGAGAAGAAGGCGAACGCGGCCGAGGCCGCGACGAGCGAGACGATGAGGGCCGCCACGAGGGCCTCCACCGTGGTCGAGCCCTCGTCATTCACCCGGGGCTCCGATCTCGAGGAGGGCCTCCTCGTTTCGCGCCTGGATCGTCGCTTCCGTCCTGAGGAGGCTTCCGCGGGAAAGCCGGGAAAGGAGGCTGATCCCCGGAAGGAGGGCGCCCGCGATGAGCGAGGCGACGAGTATTCCCACCAGCGCGTCGAGGAGCGCATAGCCCTCATTCCTCCCAGGAGCAGATGTCTTTGTCATTCTTTTCGCCGCCCTCGCGTCGATCCGCCCCGAGGGAGCGGATGCCGAACGGGAGGCCCCCTTCTCCGGGAATGATGTACTCGTACGCGCCGCCCCACGGATCCACGGGCAGTTTCCTGCTGAGGTAGGGGCCGTTCCACGCCGCGGGCACCGGTTCGGACTTGGGGGCTTCCCAGAGCGCCGAGAGCCCCTGTTCCGCGGTGGGGTATGCGCCGCAGTCCATGTAGTACGCGTCCAGCGCGAGCGCGAGAGTCGATATCTGGCTGCGCGCCGTGGTCGTCTTCGCTTTTTCGAGATACTTGAACGCGAAGAATCCGACGCTCGTGGATAGGAGGAGGACGATGCCGATGGAGACGAGGGTCTCCACGAAAGTCCATCCCGCCTCGGGATCGCCGGCCGCGGCGTCCCTGCGTCGCCGATTTATGGGAAAAACGGGGGTTTTCATATAGTCGCCTTCCTCCTTCGATTATAACATAGAACCGTAGAGAGAAAAGAGCGGCAGGACGAACAGGACCACGAAGAACAAGAGCACGATCCCGATGAAGATGATGAGCGCGGGTTCCACGATCGCGATGGATCGCGACGTGGCGCGATCGATTTCTCCCTGGAAATACCGCCTGATCTGCTCGAATACCGCCTGGGTCTGGCCGGATTTCTCCCCGGCCGCGATCCAGCGGGATATGTACGGCGGGAGCTCGCGCCTTTTCGCGACCGCCCTCGAGAGGGGTTCCCCCCGGATGACGGATTCCCTGATCGCCTCGAGGGCCGCGCGGTATGCCTTGTTGCCCACGGTAAGGGCCGCTTCCTTGATCGCGGCCTCCATGGCGACGCCGCCCTTGGCGAGGGTCTCCATGGCGAAGGCGAAATTCAGGGTTTCCCATGACATGGCCAGCTTCCCGGCGAAGGGGATCCTGAGGATCATGCCGTCTATCGCGACCGCGACGGGCCCCGACCCCCTCCTGAGCGCGGCGAGGACGATGGAAGCGGGGATGACGAGCGACGAGAGGACGGAGAATCCGCGGAACATGGTCGACGCGATCCTGATCCGCTTTTCGAGCGCCGCCGCGCCGGGACCGCCGAGCTCGCTGAAGAGCTCGACGAGGCGCGGAAGGAGCATGAAGGCTATGAGCGCGGTTCCGATGAGGGACATGGCGAGGATGAGGGCCGGATAGGCGAGCGCGCCCAGCATTTTCTCCTTGAAGGATTTCCTGTCCTTCAGCCATGACGAGAGGCGCGGGAGGACGGTATCCAGCGATCCGATCCGTTCGCCGATGCGGACCATGCCGGTGTAGAGCGCGGGGAACGACTCTCTCCGGCGTTCGAGCACCGAGGAGAAGCTCTCCCCCTTGTCGATGCCAGACTTGATCTCGGAAAGGAGGGCGGGAAGCTTCCCCTTCTCCGCGATGCCGCTCTCCACTTCTATGGCCTCGCTGAATCCCAGCCCGGACGAGAGGAGCATCGCGGTCATTTCCGTGAATTCGCTCACGACCTTCTCGGGATACGCGCCCCTGCGCGATATCGAGGCTTCCTTGACGGGCTCTATGGAAAGGAGGAAAAGGTCCCCCGTCGCGAAAGACCGCATCGCCTCCTCTTTCGAGGAAGCGTGCTTTATCTGCTCCCGCTTCTTCCCGTTCCTGTCAGCCACAACGCACCGGAAGGCCTGCATCAGAGCGTGATCTCCCGCTCGAGTTCGGCGATCGTCGTGAGGCCCTTGGCCGCCTTCTCCATTCCGTCCGCGGCCAAGGGCTTGATCTTCTCCTTCGCGAGCGCTTGGCCGATCTCCACGATGCCTCCGTCGTCGAGGATGATCTCCTCGAGCGCGTCGGTCATCGAGAAGACCTCGGCGACCGCGAGGCGGCCGGAGAATCCCGTGCCGTTGCAGCGATCGCAGCCCGATCCGTACGTTATCGACTTGCGGGGAGTCCGGTACGCTCCGAGGAGCCGCGATTCCACGGCGTCCGGTTCGCGCTCGGCGGCGCAATGGGGGCAGTTCTTCCGGACCAGCCGCTGGGCTATGGCGCCCTTGAGCACGGAGGCGATGAGGTACGAGGGTATTCCCATGTTGCGGAGCCGGGGGATCACCGCGGCGCTGGAATTCGTATGGAGGGTCGAGAGCACGAGGTGGCCCGTGAGGGCGGCGCGGGTCGCGAGCTCGGCGGTCTGCGAGTCGCGGATCTCGCCCACCATGATGACGTTTGGGTCCTGCCTCAGGACCCGCCTGAGGATGGAGTCGAAGCCGAGCTTGATGGCCTCGTTGGTCTGGATCTGGTTGACGCCGTCGATGAGGTACTCGACGGGATCCTCGATCGTCATGATTTTGAGCGATTCGGCCGGCAGCTGGCGCAGCATCGCGTTCAGGGTCGTGGTCTTCCCGCTGCCCGTGGGGCCCGTGACGAGGACGAGGCCGTGGGGGATCTTGAGGAAGCCGCGGATCCGCTTGAGGTGCTCCTTGGAGAAGCCCAGGTCGTCCAGGCCGAGGGGGGAGCTGTTCTTGTTGAAGAGCCGCATCACGATCGATTCGCCGCCGGAGATGGGGACGATGGAGACGCGGAGGTCGACGGTGTCGCCCCCGATGTCGACCGACATCCGTCCGTCCTGGGGAAGCCGCCGCTCCATGATGTTGAGGTCCGCCATGATCTTCACCCTGGAGGAGATGGCCTGGAAATAGGATTTGTCGACGCGCCTCGCGTTCTGGAGCACCCCGTCGATCCGGTACCTCACGTTCACGGCGTCCCTCATGGCCTCGATGTGGATGTCCGAGGCCCTCTTGCGGATGCCGTCTATGCAGATCGAATTGACCAGGTTGACGATGGGGGCGTCGTTCGCCAGCTTGTCGAGGAGGTGGCGGTCCTCCTGGACCCCGGATACGGAGGCCTCGGCGTGCTCGGAGTTCTTCTTGCCCAGGTAGCTCGCGAGCTCGGTGCGGTCGATCGGGAGGAAGCGGAGCTTCTTGCCGGCATGGTGGTTCTCGAGGACGGAGATGGTGTCGTCGTCGGGTTCCGACGCGATCCCTATCTCCACGGCGGAATCAGTCTCCCTGAGCTTGATTATGCCGTTGGCCTCGGAGAATTCGACCTCGTAGGGCACGAGGTCGTCCGGGAACGGAAGGTAGCTCTCGATGGAGACCGTCTCGGCGCGATCCATCACTGCTGTCCCGAGACGTAGTTCTCGTAATAGGATTCCATGCGCCGGCCCGCGCTCATGGGGTCCGCGTCGTAATCGAAGCTCACGTGCGGCACCAGGTAGATCACGATCTCGGTATCCGACATCTTGTCGGAATTGGTCCTGAAGAGCGGTCCCAGGCCGGGAACGTCGCCGAGGAGCGGGACCTTGGAATAGGATTTCTCTTCGCTCGTCTTGAGGAGCCCGCCGATGACGATCGGCTTGCCCGAGGGCGTCCGGACGCTGGTCGAGATCACCTTCTCGGTCGTCCTCGGGAGCTCGTTGGAGGACGTGGCGCTGCTCTGGGTCTGGTCGGATACCGTGGCGTCGAGGGCTATCGTGACCATGCCGTCCCCGGATACCCAGCCGTCGATGGAGAAAATGAGTCCCGAGGAGATTTCCTTGCTCACGATCGTGACGTTCCCGTTGGTGTCCGTGTTCGACGCGTTGTAGTGGAAGGTCTCGGTGTTCCTGAAGGAGAGTTTCTGCCCCGAGAGCCCGT
>CAZIEI010000110.1:0-11456 GCA_964538705.1 uncultured Spirochaetales bacterium
ACGGCGGCGCCGACGGCGTAGGCCCACTTGGCGTTCTCGAAGCAGATGGGTTGGATCTGGGTCACCAGGCTCATGACGTCTACGCCCTTCTCCTCGCAGATCTTCTTGCATTCCTCGACGGAGGAGATGCCGTGCTTCTTGAGCAGGGGGAGGATCTGGTCGATCCTGCGCTCATAGCTTTCGAACAGTGCCATTTATTTCTCCCTCCCTTACTCGTGCCTGGGGTCGATGTGCTTGGCCGCATCGGCGAATCGGCCGTAGCTTCCCTTTGCCTTGGCCAGGGCCTCGTTTGCGTCCACGCCCTTCTTCACGGCGTCCATGAACTTCCCGAGGCTGACGAACTCGTAGCCGATGATGGCGCCCTCCTCGTCGACGCCGATGCGCGTGACGTAGCCCTCGGCCATCTCCAGGTAGCGCGGGCCCTTCTTGAGCGTGGCGTACATGGTGCCCACCTGGGAACGCAGGCCCTTCCCCAGATCCTCGAGCCCGGCTCCGACTGGAAGACCGCCGTCGGAGAACGCGGACTGGGTCCGGCCGTAGACGATCTGGAGGAACAGCTCGCGCATGGCGGTGTTGATGGCGTCGCAGACTAGGTCGGTGTTCATGGCCTCGAGGATGGTCTTTCCGATCAGGATCTCCGAGGCCATGGCGGCCGAATGCGTCATTCCCGAGCAGCCGATCGTCTCGACCAGGGCTTCCTGGATGACGCCTTCCTTGACGTTGAGCGTGAGCTTGCACGCGCCCTGTTGGGGAGCGCACCATCCGATGCCGTGCGTGAAACCGGAGATGTCCTTGACTTCCTTCGCCTGGACCCACTTCCCTTCCTCAGGTATCGGGGCCGGGCCGTGGTTAGCAGCCTTCGCGAGTGGGCACATGTGCTCCACTTCCGTCGAATACGTCATCATCGATCCTTTCCGCGGCGTATCCCGCGTTCGTTCGGCGTCGATATTACCATCGCCGAGGGGATCCGTCACGGACCCGTCCGCTCCGGTCTATCGGCGAGCGTCTCAGAGAACTACCTATCGTCATCCTCGATCAGGGCATCGCTCTCGGCGGCCGCCGCGCCCGCGGCCCCGTCGACGCGCGCGTCCACGGCGAGGAGATGCTTCCCCGCCCAGGCGATGGCGAATGCTCCCGTGGGCGCGGTGAGCACAATGCTCATCACGGCCACCGCGAGGATGGTCTCGCCTGGCCCGGTGGGCATCCCCGCGGCCGCCATGGCCGCGAGGGGCGTCGAGCCGATGGCCGCCTGCACGGTCGCCTTGGGAAGGTAGCTGATGACGATGAAGAACCGCTCCTTCATGGTGAAGGTTTTTCCCAGCGTGCAAATGTACGTCCCGATGGAACGCGCGACTAGGGCGAGGAGGATGAGGAGGGCGCCGCGGAATCCCGCGTCCGCCGCCGCGGAGAGGTTCACCTGGGCGCCCACCATGGAGAAGAGAATGATCTCCGCGAACACCCAGATCTTCCCGAATTTCGCGGAAAGCTCGTGCGCGACGGACTCCCGCCGCTCGAGGATGATGAAGCCGATGGCCATGACCGCGAGGAGGGCCGCGAAGGGGATCTCCCGCGCCTCGAGCCATTTCCCTGCCTGGACGAAGCCGATCGCGACCGCGAGGAGGGCGAGGGCGCGCTTGGTAGCGCGGGGATTTGCGCGGTCGAAGAGTTTGTAGAGGAGAAAGCCCGCGCCGAGGCCCGCGAGGATCCCCGTGATGACGGAGAGCGGCACGCCCGCGATCCGCCACGCCACGTTGACGCTTCCCCCAGTGTAGACGCCGATGAGGACGCTGAAGGCGACGATGACGGTGACGTCGTCCACGCTCGCGCCGGCGAGCACGAGGGTGGGGATGCCTTTGGCCGTGCCGCGCCCCTCGGCGTTGAACCTCACCATCATCGGCACGACCACGGCGGGCGATACCGCGCCCAGGACGCAGCCCAGGATCGCGGATTCCATCGTCGTGAGCCCGAGGAGGGGCGGCCCGAGGAAGGTGGCCGCTACGGCCTCGAAGGCGGCCGGCACGAAGGAGAGGAGGAGAGCGCGGAGGCCTACCCTGTTGAGCGAGCTCCGCGAGAGCTCGAGACCGGCGCGAAGGAGGATGACGATGAGGGCGATCGACCTGAGCTCGGCGCCGAGGGAGAGGAGGGAGGGATCGATCGCGTTCAGGATTGAGGGACCGAGCGCGAGGCCGACCCCGAGCATGCCGATGAGGCCGGGAAGCCTCAGCTTCTTGAAGAGCCAATCCGCGATGAGGCAGAGGATGATTATTTCTGCGAGGCTGACGGCCATGTAAAGCTCCTATCGATGAAAGCCGCCCGTCGGCGGCTCGAGTCGGTAGGAGTCATCGGTCTTGTCCCGCGCAACGGCATCGCGCGGGCTGACGGTTCGGGCCCGGAGGCTCAGGCGAACTCCATCGCCTAAGCAGAGGATAACGGGAAGCCGCGACGGGGGTCAAGCGAGGGATCGGCCGCGTATTGCCTGGGCGCCGCGATCGCGGTATCTTGTTCGCACGTTCGCCGCCCTGCGCGGGAACAGCATCGACCCGGATCGCCGCAAGGGATCAAGGAGATCAGGATGCCCAAGAAAGTCGCCGTCATCGGGGCCGGAATCGCCGGCCTGTCAGCCGCAAGCTATCTGCAGAGGAACGGTTTCGACACCGTGATCCTCGAACTCCACGACAAGCCCGGAGGCCTCTGCACCGCGTGGAAGCGCGAGGGTTACGCCTTCGACGCCTGCATCCACTGGCTCATGGGCTCGGGAAAATCGAGCAACCTCCACTGGATCTGGAAGGAGCTCGGCGCGGGGGACCTCCGCTACGTCGAGTGGGACGTCTACCTCGAGGCCCGGCTCTCGGACGGGGACTCCTTCAAGGTCTACACCGACCCTGACCGCCTTAAGGAAGAAATGCTCAGGCTCGGGCCCGAGGACGGGAAGGCCATACGCCGCATCACGGAAGGCATCCGGAAGGTATCCAAATTCGATATGCCCGCGGCCTTCGACAGGACGACGTTCCGCGAGAAGCTCGCCTTCCTCGCCTCCCTTCCCGGCGTCGGCCCCGTCATGTCGGGCGGCATGAAGACCATGATGCTCGACGTCGTCTCCGCCTTCAAGAGCGCGAAGCTCCGCGAGGCCTTCGACGTGTTCATGGGCGAGGAGACGATGCGGTCCTTCCCGCTCGCCCTCGTCTGCTTCATGCTCGGCTTCATGGCCAAGAAGAGCGCGGGGTACCCCATAGGCGGCTCCCTCGGCTTCGCGCGCGCCATCGAGAGGCGGTACCTCGAGTCGGGCGGGGAAATCCGTTACGGTTTCAAGGTCGATAGGATCATCGTCGAGGACGAGAAGGCCGTCGGCGTGAGCGGCTCGGGCGGCGAGGTCCGCGCCGACATCGTCGTCTCCGCGGCTGATCTCCACGACTCGATCGACCGCCTCCTCGGCGGCGCCTACACGAATCCGGACGTCGATCGGGCCTTCAGGGAATTCAAGCCGTATCCGTCGCTCCTCTACGTGTCGCTCGGGATCGACGCGGATTATTCCGCGCGAACGCCCATGCAGACCTTTCTCCTCAAGAAGCCAATCGTCCTCGAGAAGGGGGCCCTCGTGAGGGACAAGCTCACAGCGCGCTTCCTCTCCTTCGATCCGGGCTCGGCCCCCGCGGGGAAAACCGCGGCCGTCGTCATGATCGAAACCGCGAACGACGCGTACTGGACCGCGCTCAAGGCCGCCGATCCCGCCGCGTACGCCGCGGAGAAGCGCGCCGTCGGCGCGGCCGTCGTCTCGGCGATGGAAGAGGCCTTCCCCGGCATCGCCGCTCAGGTCGAGGTCGTCGATGTGGCCACGCCCGCGACCTTCAAGCGCTATACCAACAACTGGCGCGGAAGCTACGAGGGCTGGCTCCCTAACCGGGACGCCGATCCCTTCAAGAAAATGGAACGGACGCTCCGCGGCCTCGAGAATCTCTACCTCGTGGGACAATGGGTGAATCCGGGGGGCGGCCTCCCGCCCGCCGGCATCGACGGACGGGACCTCGCCAAGCGGCTCTGCAAGGCGGAAGGCAGGAAGTTCAAGCCGGAGTGAAGGATGGGGGGGAACGCTCCGCGGAGCGTTCCCCCCGCCCTCTCAATTCCCGCCGCCCTCGTAATGCCTGACGCCGGAATTCCAGCAGAGCGAGGCGATGGCGCCGAAGACGATGGGCGCCGCGAGGCCCCAGATGAAGGCCAAGGGCGTCATCCTCCCGAGCGCGAAGAGCGCGGGGTAGTTGGTCACGAGGAATATCGGGATGGCGTACGTGCCGATTGCTTGCCCCCACTTCCCGTACACGATCATGGGCACGTTATTGAAGTCCCAGAAGGCGTCCGCGAGTCCGGCGATCGCGTCCGCCCGCACGATCCTGAAGACGAGGCTGATCGGAATGACCCAGAGCGCGTAGCCCACCGCCGCGCCGGAAGCCGCGAAGAGCGCCCAGCCCAGGATCTTGACGATATCGAACCCCGCACCGATCCGTGCAATCCCGATGATCACCATGGCTATCCCGGCGACCGTGTCGAAGAGCAGGGCGCCGATCTCGGATCGCCTGAACGTCGCGTAGAACTGCGTGTTCACGGGCTTCACGAGGATGAGGTCGAAGGAGCCGTCGCGCACGAGGCCGGAGAGCTGGAAGAGATTGGTGGCGAGAAGGCCCGCGTAGAATCCCGTGATCGCCACGTAGCTTCCCACGAACACGAGGATCTCGTCGGGCCCGAAGCCCGCGATCTCCCTCCCCGCCCGGTACGCGACGATCACGTACATGATTTTCGCGAAAAGGTACCCCGTCTCCATGAGGATGCCCGATACGAAGTTGGCCCGGTACTCCATCTGACTCATGAAGTTGAGCTTGATGAGCTTGAGCCATATCTTGAGGTGTTTGAGTATCTCGCGCATCTCAGCTCCCGACCGCCGCGAAGCGGCGAACGCCCCGCGCCCAGGCCAGCTGGCCGAGGGCCGCGAGAGCGATGATCCACATGATCGCGATGGCGAAGGGAGCGAGGGCCTCGCCCGGCGCGATCCTGCCCGTGAGAAGCTCGGTCGGGAACTGGATGGTGTAGCGGAACGGCATCCAGGACAGGATGCGCTCGCCCGTTTCCCCGAAGACCGCGAGGGGCAGGATGCCTCCCGAGGCCGCGATGATCACGATCCGGACGGCCTCGAAGAGGAAGCCGATCTCGGTCAGCCAGAATCCCAGGAGTCCGATGCACCAGAAGAGGAGGAAATTGAGCGCGAAGGCGACTACCATCGCGACGATGAAGAGCGCGACCGCTACCGGCGTCATCGCGAAGGAGAATGCGAAGACCATGACCGCCACCGCTCCCGCGAGGAGGACGCCCATGACCGCGGATTGGATCGCCTTGTCCCCCAGGAACGAGAAGAGCCTGAAGCCGAAGTACCCGATGGGCTTCACCAGGAAGCGGTCCAGGCTCCCCGACTTGATGTCGGCGTTCATCTCGTACTCGAAGCCCGTCCGCACGAGCCGGTTCACGAGCTGCGCGATGAAGGTGTACGCCATCATCTGCCTAAAGGTGAAGCCGAACCAGGAGGCTGACGGATCGCCGCCGTAGAGAACCCTCCAGAGCGCGGTCTGGATGACGATGGGAGCGATAGCCGAGGCGATGGATAGGATGAAATTGACACGATACTCGAACCCGGCCTTGAAGCCGATCCGGAAGCTCTTCGCGTACTTGCCCGCCGCGGCGCTACCCATTCCCGCCCTCCCCGCGGTAGAGCCGCGCGATCCCCTCCTCCAGGGGCGTCTCGCCGATGTTCAGGTCCGCGACCGGCAGCTCGTCCAGGACGCGACGGGAGAAGGCGCGGACCTCGGCCCGGTCCACCTGGAACTCCGCGCTCTCGCCGTCGATCCCCCTGAACCCGGGGTAGGCCCTGAGCCGCTCCTCCGGAACGGCCTCGGAGAGGACGAGACGGACGTTCTTCTTGTCCGCGAGGGCCTTGTTGACCCCGGAGAGCGCCCCGTCGTACACGACGCTTCCGCGGTTGATGAGGATGATGCGCTCGCAGAGGTCCTCGATGTCGGAGAGGTAGTGGCTCGTGAGCATCACGGTGGTCCCGAAGCGTGCGTTGAGCCCCCTCACCACGTCGCGGATCGAGCGCTGGGAAATGATGTCCAGGCCGATGGTCGGCTCGTCCAGAAAGAGGACCTCGGGCCTGTGGAGCAGCGCCGCGATGATCTCCATCTTCATGCGCTCGCCCAGGGAGAGGCGCCGCACCTGCACGGGAAGCTGCTCGGCCACGTCGAAGAGCGAAACGAGCTCGTCGAGGGTCCTCTTATAGGCGACCGCGTCGATCTCGTATATGGCGCGGTTTAAGTCGAAGGACTCGAGGGCGGGGAGGTCCGGCCAGAGCTGGCTCCGCTGGCCCATCACGATGGAGATGCGCATGCGGAAGTTTTTTTTCCGCTGCCAGGGCCTGAAGCCCATCACGCGCGCCTCGCCCGAGCTCGGGTGCATGATGCCCGAGAGCATCTTGAGCGTCGTCGTCTTCCCCGCCCCGTTGGGTCCCAGGAATCCGATAGTCTTGCCCGCCTCTATGGAGAAGGAGACGTCCTTCACCGCTTCCTTGACCTTGCGCTTCCGCGCGACGAGGTTCCGCGCTGAGCCGCCGATCCCTTCGGCTTTCTCGTAGTAGGCGAAGTTCTTCGAAAGCCCCGTGACTTCGATGATGGCCATGATGCCCCTTTCGGTTACGGCGGCGCGCTTTCTTGAGCGCCCCCGCGGACGGACGCTGCCTCCGCCCGCAGGGGCGATTATACACCCGCCTCTCGCGGATCGTATCGGTGAAAGCACGGAGCCCTCAGGCACGGCGTATCGGCGGCGACGGCGTCTCAGCGCGTCCACCATCCGTTCTCGACCGAGTACTCGTGGACCTGGCCCTTGGCGGTGCGAACGTGGATCGTCCCGTCCCGTTCCTCCACGTCCACGCAGTCGTTCAGGTCGAGCCGTCGGACGGGGCCGTTCTTAAGGATCGACCAGCCCGCTGCGGTCCGCTCGAGAGCCCTGAAGCCTCCGTCAGTGACGATATAGCGCTTCCCCCGGCGTTCGACGAAGGAAGCGCCGTTCGCGTAACCCGGCGGCAGGGCCTCGACGGGACCCCAGGTCCTTCCCCAATTATCCGATTGCGATACTCCCGCTTCCGTAATGTAGGAGAGCGCGTCGCCCGAGGCCGCGATCTTGAGCCAGTCCGTATCCGCGGGAAGGGGCGGCGCGCCGAACCGGATGGATCGCCAGGTCTTTCCGCCGTCATCGGAGAGGGAAAGACCGCCGTAGCATCCCTTCTCGCGGAATATTTTCATGAATCCCGAATCCTCGTGGCCTCGTATCCGCTCTCCCAGCTGATACCGGAGATTCGGATCGACCTGGGAAGGGAGCAGGCGGTCGACGTCCCAGACGACGGCGTCCTTGAAGTAGAGGGAGAACGTGCCGAAATCCCCGTTCAATAAAAAAATCGGCGCGCCCTTCCCGTTGAAGGCGACGAAGGAGGGCAAGGAGAAGGCGGCGATTCTCCCCCCCTGGACGATCGCTTCCTTGACGTTGTCGCCCGCGAGCCCGTCAGCCGTCGCGTAACGCTTCCACGCCTTTCCTCCGTCACGAGAGACGAAGAGGCCGCTCCTGGTACCGACGACAGCGAGCCCGGGCTCCTCCGCGGAGGATGAGACCTCCTCCCATCGGGGATCCCCGCCCTTCCCCGTGAATCCAACCGCCGCGGGCTTCGCGTCCTTTGCCCCTGCGCCCTCAGTCGAGATCAGATCAGCGAAACCGGGCAGGTCCCAGTAAGCGCAATGCCGTTCCCAGGTCGCCCCTCCGTCGAAGCTGAAGAACGCGCCGCGATTCGTGGCGAGGAATGCTTTATCCCCGTCCACGATGGAATCGTTCACGCGAAGATCGCGGAAGGGCGGGAGCGATTTCACGGGGATCGCCAACGCGGAGCGACTCTGGTCCGAGCTTCGACTAGACGGTCGAGGATCGATATCGCCTGACCGGAGGATCATGAGCCGTCCCGCCTTCGTCACGAGCGCCCTGATCGCGTCCTTGGACGCAACGACGTCATGAACGGCCGCGTACGGTCCGCGCGGAGCGGGGCGTCCGTTCACGAGGATCTCCGCGCCGGTCACGTCGACCAGGACAACGGAGCCCCCGCGCGTTCCGAAGCGGTCGGCCGGAATGCGGAAATCCGCGAACCCGTCGTACCGCTTTTTCCCGATGACGACGCGCCGCTCGGCATCGCCCGAACCATTCGGTACGCTGAACGCTACGATGGGCTCGCCGTCGTGGGCGTAGCCCACGCGGCAGAAAAGCCCGGCATCCTCCACCGCGCTCCGCGAGAGGCTGAAATCGTAAGCCAGGGAGAGACCGAGGGGGCTCCCGAGCCTCGTGAGCTGGATATCCCGCTTCATGAGCGTCCTCGCGCCCTCGACCGCGGAGAAGACGATACGTTCGCGCGTCCGTCCGAATGATCCGCCTGACATGAGGATGTCCCCTGGATCGGAATTCTTCTCACCCGTTGGGGAGAATCCCGCCGCTACAGTCTTGCGGTATTCGTCGTCGTGGGCGAAGAGGAGCGGCACAGGAGGGCCCTGGACGACGGCGTTCCTGAGGGACCGAAGTTCGCGGGATCCGCCGTCCGCCGAGAAGACGATGCTCCGCGCGCGCGCGTCCTCGACGGATTCCTCGCCTTCATCGAACGCCCCGCCGGCGCGCGCGCCGCGCGCGGGGAACGAGTCCTCCTCCCGCACGCACTCGCCGAAATCGTATTTCGCACGGAGCCGCAGCACGGTATCCGGACCAAATTCGAAGGCGAGCGATTCGAGCCCGGGGAGGTACGCGGAGAACCGCTTCTCCTCGCGGAATATCTCATCATCCTTCAGGTAGCAGGCGACTTCCGCGAAGCCGCGCTCCCGCTCCGCCACGACGAACCGGTCGCCGCCGGAGCTGAAGGCGAAGCCGATGAACCCGCGCGACTCGCGCAGTCGCCTCCCATTGACCGAGAGCTCGCCCGCCTCCGGGTCGCCCGGGCCGCGGACGAAGGCGGCGTAGTCCCTCCCGTCATCGGAGAGTGCGAGGACCGTCCCGCTCGGATAAACATCTGGAGCGTCGGCGTCCGAGCGGATGACCACGTTCCGCCCCTCCGCGTCCGTGCCCGCGCAGAGGAAGGCGCCCGCCTCTACCCCGATCCGGTATTCCACGGGATCGCAGAGCTCGAAGGCGCGGCCCGATGGGAACGCGCGGTACCGGATCGCGCGGCCCTCGTCATCGCCCCCTTCATCGAACGCTTCCTTCAGGATGACGAGAGGCGTGAAATCGCCGTTCGTCCCGCGCTGGAGGGCCGCGGCGGCCACCGTTCCGTTCCCCGGAACGGTCAAGATTTCCTCGTACCGTGAGCAGCTCCCGAGCGCGGACGCGGCGGCCATGCAGGCGATAGCCAGGAATGCGTGATGCGCACGGATCGTTCGGGCGTTCATCACGCGTATGGTATCATAGAGGTCCGTTCCACGTGAGCCGCCTACTCGGCCCCCGCTGAATCGCATTTCATTCGGCAATGGTCTTATCCCAGCGGCCGCGCTCGGTCAGGGGCCGAGCCGCGTGATAGACTTCCTGATTCGAGGAGCCATCATGAAACGTATTTCTTTCCTCGCCGTCATCGCGCTGCCCTTCGCCGCCTTCCTCGCATCCTGCGAGCCGACGGCCGCGTCCGGGACTCCTATACCCGGCACCGCCTTCGGGCATGAGTCCTCCACCGTGGACGGCATCACTGCAGAGCGAGTCCAGAACGCCAAGGACCGCCTCAGGATCGCCTACTGGCACACCTCCCACGGGAGCCAGCTCATCGTCGGCGTGGGCCAGCAGGAAGACGGCACGAGCCTGATGGACGAGCATTACGGCGGCGCCGGTTGGTACCTCCTCGATCTCCCGACTCGCTACATCAGCTTCGCCAATGGCCTTTATATAGAAGAGCCCGGCCCCAGCGTCTGCCAGTACGTCGGCGAGGCCGAGGGCTGGGATCTGGACATTTCGATAGGCAGGTTCGCCGCCGACGTCCGCGCCTACCTCGACGCCCCGGTCAACGCCGGCATCAACGTCGTCATGGCCTCATGGTGCGGAGGCGCCTCGAACCTCACCCCGGCCCAAGCCGACCACTACCTCTCGGCGATGAACGGCCTCGAAGCTGACTACCCCCGCGTCGTTTTCGTCTACATGACGGGGCACGCCGATGGAACCGGGTTGACGGGCAATCTCCACGCCCGCGACGCGCAAATACGCGCGTACTGCGAGGCCAACGATAAATGGCTTTTCGAATTCTACGACATCGAATGCTACGATCCCGACGGCGAGTACTTCGGCGATCGTTTCGTGAACGACGTCTGCGAATATGACGCCGACGGGGATCCCTCGAACGGAATCGACGGCAACTGGGCGCTCGAATGGCAGGCAGCGAATCCCGCGGACTGGTGGGACTGCCCCACGGATTACCATACGCAGCCCCTCAACCGGAACATGAAGGCCCGCGCGGCCTGGCAGCTCTGGTGCGCCATCGCGGACGCCATGGCGGAGGCGGGCCGATGATCCCGCTCTCCGCCGCGACGGCCCTCCCCTTCCCGCGAACTGCCATCGCGGCGCTCATCTCCGCGGCCATGCTCGCCTTCGTCTCCTGCGGCTTCCCTCCGACCGGGATCGGTTCCCGCAGAGGAGTCTCCAACCCCGTCGAGACCTTCACCGAGGAAGACCGTCCCGATGGATTCACCATAACGGTAGCCGCCGCGTCGTTCACCCTCGAGGAGCCCTGGGGCTACGACCGAACGGCGAACGCGGGCCGCGCCTACCCCATCGTCGTGAACGGCTGCTGGGGAGAAGGCCCATTATTCAGCGAAGAGGTCCGGCGGCGGTATCCCTCGTTCTATCTCGACTTCAACAACTATTGGACCGTCGAACACGGCGCCCTCCTCGCGGACGTCCTGGACGCGATCTCGGAAGCGGGCCGCCGGATCGACCCCGACCGCGTCTACCTCACGGGTTTCTCGCAAGGCGGTTCGGGGAGCTTCAAGCTCGTCCGCGGGATGCTTTCCAAGGGTAAACTATTCGCGGCCATCATCCGCGTGGCGGGCCAGAGCGAGTCCGATCTCGCCGACGAGGCCGTGGAGAAGACCTCGCTCTGGTACCACATCGGCCTCTTGGACGACGCGATCCGGGTGCAGGTGGCCCAAGACACGTGGACCGATCTCAAGAACCATCCCGCCAACGCCTCGGCCGTCGAATCCGTTTCCACGGACGACATCACGGATCACGAGAGAACGACCAGGACTCTCGTCAAGGACGGCATCGAGATCGTGAAGATGAGCGAATACGAGAACTTGAATCACGATCCGGGCCCCTGTTATCGGGACCCCTCCCTCTTCGACTGGCTCTTCAACCAGTCCCTC
>CAZIEI010000111.1:0-11281 GCA_964538705.1 uncultured Spirochaetales bacterium
CGCGGAAGGGCTCGGCGGCGCGGGGGAGGCGGCCGAATTCCTTGAGCCACTCGGGCGGCTCCTCGGGATAAAAGGGGGCCTCCGGCTCCCTCCGCGGTTGCTGTCCCTGCCCTCCGCCCTGCGGGTACTGCGGCTGTTCGGCAGGCCTCCGCGTATCCTGCTCGCCATAGAGCTCCTGGCCGTCGAGGAGGCGATCCATGGGCTTGGATTCCGCGTCGGATCCGCCGCCACCGAGCCTGAGGAGGGTCTCGGCGGGTTCCTCGTCCTCGAGGAGCTCGTCCTGGCCGTCGCTGAGGCCGAGCTCGCCGTCGTAGAAATCGTCCTCCTTGGCGAGTTCCTCCTCCCGCTCGTCGAGGAAGACTTGCTCGGCCTCCTCCTCCACGGGCTTGGGCCCGCTGCTCGCCTCGAGCACGGGAGCGGGCTCGGACCGCTCATCGGCCGCTCCCTCGCCGCGCTCCAGCTCCTCTTTGAGGCGGAAGGCGTTCTTGAGGATGCGGAGGTTCCGGTCCCAGGCCGCGCGAACGTCCTTGGAATAGACCTTCACCGCGCTCTCGTAGCGCTTGAGGCTTTCGTTGATGTCCTCGATGTCCTCCGGCCTGCCGCGACCGCCTCTCATGTTGATGAGGGCGTCGATGGCCTGAACGGCCTTCTCCTTGTCCCCCGTCGCCTGGTAGAGAGCGGAGAGCTCCGCGAGGACCTCTGGGCCGCCGCCCGAGCGCTCGAGCTGCTTGAAGATCTGGAGGGCGTGGTCGTGGGCGCCTGAGAGGGCGTAGACCCTCCCGAGCTCGAGCCGCGCCGCCTTGTCCTCGGGGCGCTGCGAGAGGTAGGCCTTGAGCTCGGTCTCGGCGGCCTTCCAATCGCCCGCCTGCTTGTGGAGCTCCGCGAGGTCGAGCCGGAACGCGAGCGCGGAGGGATCCACCGCGATGATGCGCTTGAAGCATTCCATGGCGGCCCGCGCGTTGCCGCTTTTCTGATATACGGTCCCGAGGGCGCGGAGCGCTTCGATGTTGGAGGTATTGCGCTTGACGACGGTCTTGAGCGCGGCCGCGGCCTCGGGGTAGTGGCCGAGCGTGAAGAGGAGGCGTCCCAGGTGGACGCCGACGTCGTCGTTGCCGGGGAGGACGACGGAGAGTCGCCTGAGTTCCTCGAGCGCGTCGGTGAGGGCGCCTGAATTCTCGAGGATGCGCTCGAGGCCGAGGGAGGCCTGCGCGTGGGCGGGGTCGGATTCGATGGCCTTGCGGAGGAAGGCGACCGCCTCGTCTTTCTTTCCGAGCTCGTCGTAGGCGAGGCCGAGCTCGGTGAGGGCGCCCGGGTTGCGGGGATCGAGGCTCACGAGGCGCGCGAGGATCTCCACCGCCTTGGCCGGCTTCCCCGACTTGCGGTACGCCGTGCCCAGGACGTTCACCGCGTCCTTCCACGAGGGCCTGATCCTGACCGCGGACTCGTATTCGGCTATGGCTTCCTCCAGCCTGCCCGAGGACTCGAGCACGAGGCCGAAGGCGTAGTGGAGGGCGGGGTTGTTCGGATCCGACTGGAGGCCGCGCCAGAAGACCTGGATGGCCTCGTCCCGGCGGCCGAGCTTGCAGAGGACGGACCCGAGGGCGTTGTACGAGAGGGCTTCCCGCGGATCGAGCTTGATGGCGCGCTCGAAGCAGGTTCTCGCCTCCTCGAGCCGCCCCCCTTGGCGGTGCACGGAACCGAGGTGGTAATGGAGGTCCGCGCGCTTGGGATCGAGCTGGATCCCGCGCTGCAAGGCGTTCGTAGCGTCGCCGAGCCGGCCCTTGAGGCGGTAGAGGATGCCGAGCTGGAGGAGGGCCTCCACGTTCTCGTTCTGGAGCGAGAGGAGGGCCGCGAAGGCGGCGATAGCCGCGTCGAATTTATCCTGCTTGAGGTAGCACTGCCCGAGGAGGAGCCGCGCGTCGGAGTTCTTCGGTTCCGCCTGGACGAGGGCCCTGAGCGTCCGCTCGGCGCTCTCGAAGTCCCCGGTCCTGAACGCTTGCCGCGCGGTCGCGAAGGCGTTCCTGCCCGTCCTGCGTTCGGCCATCTACCGGGCCTTCCTTAAGGGGCGGGCGTTCGCCTCCATGGAGAATTCGCCCTCCTCGAAGGGGGTCGAGCCGCCGCCGAGTTCGTAGGCCGCTACGGATACGTAATAGAGCTTGCCGTTCACGAGGCCGGTGAGCCTGAGCGAGGTCGCGTTTCCCGCGTCGACCGGGCTCCGGCCCTGGGCGCTGTCGGAGGAGCCGTAGGACCGCGTTGCCTCGCCGTAGTAGACGCGGTACCCCGCCACGTCGGCTTCGGGGACGCGCGTCCAGGAGACGAGGATCTCGCCGTCGCCCGGGACCAGGATGACGCGGGCGGGCGGCGGGGGCGGCGGGTCCGGCCGGTAACGGAGGTCGATCGCCCTGAGCGCGGGCGAGGTCTCGCCGGAGCCGTCAGGATAGAGCCGCACTGAGACCTGCGCGTAGCGTCCCGTCGCGTCGAGCGGCGCCGCGGCGCCCGGCTCGAAAGGCGTCCATGCCGGCAGGTCGTTGGTCCAGCCCGCGTAATCTTCCGCGAGGCGGTAGAAGTATTCGGCCCCTTGCGTGCCCTCGACAATGCGCTTCACGTCCGCCGAGAGAAGGCGCGAGCCCGAGCTCCCGAAGTCCAGGATGGGGGAGAGGATCTCCGCGCCCTCGCTCCTGAACGCCTTGAGCGCCGGGTTCTCGACGAAGGAGCGACTGATCCGGAATTCGTCCATCGATCCCCGGAAGGAGGGGCCGAGGACGAGGAGGCCGGTCCCTCCGAAAGAGGGCTCGCAGACCGCGGAGCTCTCGTCGCCCGTTTCCGTCGCGTGGGCGATCGCCTCGGGCCTGCCGTTCATCAGGTATTCAACGAGTCCCGTCTCGTACTGGAAGCGAAGGAGATGGTGGCTCCAGGAACCCGGGACGAGGAGGGTCCTCCCCCGGAGGATGACGGCCATTCCGGCGCCCTTGCGCGAGGTGAAGATGTTCTTGACGGAAAAGACGAGCCTGCCGCCGTCGAATTCCGCCCCGATCGACTGGACCTCCTGCCGCTTGCCGATCCAGCGGCCGGCGCTCCACGAGAGGACCGCGTCCCCGTCCTCCGCGTGGGCGGGACGGAGCCAGAATTCCAGGCTGAAGGAGCCGGGCTCGGAGCCCGCGGAGAGCAGGGACCCGCGGCCGGGCGCCAGGGAGACGCCTCCGCCCGGCCCCGTGAAACGGGCGGCCCCGGCGCCGATCCTGCCCGGGCCCCGCTCGAAGGAGGCGCCGCCCGTCACCGCGTAGGGGCCGATAGCCTTCGCGTCCTCGAAATGGAGAAGGAGGTCCGTGGCATCGTCAGCCTCGTATGAGGCGCCGCCGACTATGAATTCCGAGCCTCCGGCGGGCGAGGGCCTCAAGACGGCGTTCCGGGCCTCCCAGTCGGACAGGGCGCGGGGAGGGCGCTGGCCCGGGACCATGCGGGCGGTCGTCTCCTGCGCGGAGAGCGCCCCCCCGGAGAGGAGGAGGGCGCAGGCGGCGGCGATCCCGCGAAGGGGCGGACGGTTTATCTTTCCCACGGTTTCCCTGTACATTGAATATCGGAACCCATGGCTGAAGCCGACACCGGAAAATTAGCCCGCCTCAAGGCCGTCGCCCGCTCGGCCCCCGCCTCGAGCGGGGTCTACGTGATGCGGGACGGCGACGGGGCGATCATCTACATCGGCAAGGCCAAGACGCTCCGGGACCGCCTTTCCTCGTATTTCACGGGCCAGAAGGACGTCAAGACGAGGGTCCTCGTCTCCCGCATCGAGCAGATCGAGTATATCGTCACCAAGGACGAGTATGAAGCCCTGCTCCTCGAGAACACCCTCATCAAGCAGCACTCCCCCCGCTACAACATCAACCTCAAGGACGGGAAGACCTACCCCTCCATCAGGATAACCGGCGAGGAATTCCCCCGAATCTTCCGTACTAGGCGGGTGATCCAGGACGGGTCCCGGTATTTCGGGCCCTTCGCCGGCGCCCAGGTCATCGACGCCTACCTGAAGCTCGTGGAGAAGCTCTTTCCCCTCAGGCGCTGCAGGGTCATGCGCAAGCGCGAGTCGCCCTGCATGTACTACCACATCGGGCGCTGCTCCGGCCCCTGCGCCGGGAAGATCTCCAAGGAGGACTACGCCGTCATCGTGGAGCGGGCGGCCAAGCTCCTGGGCGGCGATGCCGACGCCCTCGTGGCCGAGCTCGAGGCGCGGATGTCGGCCGAGGCCGAGGCCAAGCGCTTCGAGGCCGCCGCCGAGCTCCGCGACGCCATCAAGGCCATCAGGACCTTCAAGCCCGAGAACGAGGTCTACGATTTCGATCCCGCCGACCGCGACTACATCGCCTGGGCATCCGACGGGCCCCTCGTGAGCTTCGTGGCCATCCAGATGCGCGGGGGAAGGATGTCCGGCCGGGACGTGTTCCGGTCCCGCTCACTTTCCGACGAGGCCGAGACACTCCACGACTTCCTCCTCTCCTACTACGGCCCCGACCGGAAGCCGCCCCCCGCGGTCTACCTCATGGCCGGCGAGGGCGACCGCCCGCCGGACGCCGCCCTCGCGGGCGAATGGTTCCAGAAGGAGCTCGGCGCCTCGGCCTCCTTCCCGCCCGCCGACGAGAAGCGCCACCGCGCCGCGCTCGACCTGGCCGCGCAGAACGCCCGCGAGGACATCGCGCGGCGGCTCCGCGAGGGCGGCGATCCCGAGGCCGTCGAGGCCCTCAAGGCCGCGCTCTCGCTGGACCGCTCCCCAATGCGGATCGAGGGCTTCGACATCGCCCAGCTCTCCGGGCTCTATCCCGTGGCCTCGCTCGTGTCCTTCCTGAACGGCGTGCCTGACAAGAAGAACTACCGCTATTTCCGCTTGAAGAGCCTCGACGGGAAGATCGACGACTTCGAGTCCATGCGCGAAGCCGTGAGCCGCCGCTATTCCCGTCTCCTCAACGAGGGCTCGGAGCTCCCCGACCTCGTCCTGATCGACGGCGGCATCGGGCAGGTGAACGCCGCCAAGGGCGTCTTCGATCTCCTCGAGGTCGACGCCGACCTCGTCGGCCTCGCCAAGCGCGACGAGGAGCTCTGGCTCCCCGGGGCCTCGAAGCCCATAGTCCTTCCGCGCCACTCCCCCGCCCTCCGCCTCCTCCAGCGCGTCCGCGACGAGACCCACCGCTTCGCGACCGGGCTCAACCAGCGGCTCAGGGCCAAGGCCTTAAGGCTCGAGCGGCTCGAGGAAGTGGAAGGCGTCGGCCCGGCGCGGGCCAAGAAGATCATCACCGCCTTCGGATCGATTACCGCACTCAGGACGGCCGCCGCGGAGGCCGTGGCCGAGAAGGCCGGCATCCCCTACGAGGTGGCGGTGAAGGTGAAGGAGGCATTCGAAGCCGAGCCTGGGCGGACAGGCGGCTGACCGGCTTTCGTCGATATCGAGATGCATTCCGTCGAGCCCTCGGCAAGCCCGGGAGAATCATATCTATTGATGTCATTATCGACCCGTGGTATAATGTTCAAGGACTGAACATCTGGGCGAAATCAATGGTTCCAAAGGTAACGCCCTTCTCGATATGGAAATCGATTACATGGAACGAGCTACATCGCGAATTCGCGAGAGAAAAAATCAAAACGGCGGCGAGAGCGGCCGAATATCGTAGGGACCGATACACGCCAAACGGCCATGAGGGAGGGCGCATGATCCAGAGGAGCGCCGGCAGATGAAGAAAGCGTTGATATCCGGCATCACCGGCCAGGACGGGTCCTACCTCGCGGAATTCCTCCTGGCCAAGGGCTACGAGGTCCACGGGATCAAGCGCCGCGCGTCCTCGTTCAATACCGACCGCGTGGACCACATCTACGAAGACCCCCACCAGGCCGGCGCCCGGTTTTTCCTCCACTACGGCGACCTCTCCGAATCCAGCGCGATCATCCGGCTCATCCAGAAGATCCAGCCCGACGAGATCTACAACCTCGGGGCGCAGAGCCACGTCCAGGTCTCCTTCGAGGAGCCGGAGTACACCGCGGACGTGGACGGGATCGGAACGCTCCGCATCCTCGAAGCGATCAGGATCCTGGGCCTGGAGAAGAAGGCGCGGTTCTACCAAGCCTCCACGTCGGAGCTCTTCGGCCTCGTCCAGGAGGTGCCCCAGAAGGAGACGACGCCCTTCTATCCGAGGAGCCCCTACGCCTGCGCCAAGCTCTACGCCTACTGGATCACGGTCAATTACCGCGAGGCCTACGGGATCCACGCGAACAACGGCATCCTCTTCAACCACGAGAGCCCTCGCCGCGGCGAGACCTTCGTGACGCGGAAGATAACGAGGGCCGCGGCCCGCATCAGGAACGGTCTCCAGGAAAAGCTCTTCATCGGCAACCTCGGCGCCAAACGCGACTGGGGCTTCGCGGGCGATTACGTCGAGCTCATGTGGCTCATGCTCCAGCAGGATAAGCCCGGCGACTACGTGATGGCCACCGGCGTCACGACGACCGTGCGCGACTTCACCGGGATGGCCTTCCGGGAAGCGGGCATCGAGCTCGAGTGGAAGGGCGCGGGCATCGAAGAGAAGGGCCTGGACAAGAAGACCGGAAAAACCGTCGTGGAGGTAGATCCGCGCTATTTCCGGCCCACCGAGGTGGACCTCCTCATCGGGGATCCCTCCAAGGCGATGCGCGAGCTGGGATGGCAGCCCCGCGTGGACCTCGCCGGCCTCGTCAAGATGATGGTCGAAGCGGACCTGAAGGACGCGGAGCGCGAGGTCCACCTCCGGGACGGCGGCTTCGAGACGCGCAACAGGTTCGAGTGAGGGGAACGTGATGGAAAGGAATTCGAAGATATACCTCGCCGGGCACGACGGCCTCGTCGGCTCGGCCATTTTCCGGGCGTTGCGCGCCGCGGGCTACGCGAACATCGTGACGAGGGGCATCAAGGAGCTCGACCTTCGCCGCCAGGCCGACGCCGAGGCCTTCTTCGAGAGCGAGCGCCCCGAGTACGTCATCCTCGCCGCGGCCAAGGTGGGCGGCATCGCTGCGAATTCCTCCTTCCCCGCCGAGTTCCTCTACGACAACATCATGATCGCTTCCAACGTCATCAATTCCGCGTACCGGTACGGCGTGAAGAAGCTCCTCAACCTCGGTTCCTCGTGCATATATCCGAAGATGGCGCCCCAGCCGCTCAAGGAGGAGTATCTCCTCACGGGACCGCTCGAGCCGACGAACGAGGCGTACGCGGTGGCGAAGATCGCGGCGCTCAGGCTCTGCAAGCATTACCACGAGCAGTACGGGGCCGAATTCATCAGCGCCATGCCCACCAACATGTACGGCCCCGGCGACAACTATCACCCGACGGGGAGCCACGTCCTGCCGGCGATGATCCGCAAAATCCACGAGGCCAAGGCCGCGGGTACCGACGCGACCCTCTGGGGGGACGGAACCCCCTACCGGGAATTCCTCTTTTCCGACGACCTCGCGCGCGCGATCGTCTTTCTCATGGAGAAGGCTTCTTACGCGGATACGGGCGATTTCATCAACGTCGGGTCGCAGAGCGAGCTCACCATAGCGGAGCTGGCCGCGAAAGTCGTTAACGTGATCGGCTTCGCGGGAAGAATCGTCTGGGACACGAGCAAGCCGAACGGGACGCCTCGGAAACTCATGGACTCATCGAGGCTCGCCGCCCTCGGATGGAAGCCGCTCGTCGGGCTCGATGAGGGGATTCCGATCGCGTACGCGGATTTTTTGAAACGGTTCGGAGGGGAAGTGGGACGCGATGGCCAATCCCGTTAAGCTCCGCGCAGCCGTCTCCCGCATCTTTCCGCACGGCGAGGGAGTGTACGAGGTCGGCCTCAGGCCCGAGGGACGCGTGCCGCGGTTCAAGTCCGGCCAGTTCCTTCATTTGACCCTTGAGGATTTCGATCCGGCCGGAGGTTTCTGGCCAGAATCGCGCGTATTCTCGATCGCCTCGAATTACGGATCCGAGGAGATCGTGATCGTGTACAGCGTGAAGGGAAGGTACACGCGGCGGATGGAGGGCGAGCTCCTGGCGGGAAAGGCCGTCTGGCTCAAGCTGCCGTACGGCGAGTTCCATATCGATTCGGGGAGCGGGCGGGGAATTGTCCTGGTGGCGGGAGGAACCGGCGTCTCGCCCTACGTACCGTTCATACAGGAGATCTCCAAGAGCCCATGCATCGCGTCTCCCGTTCGGCTCTATTACGGCGCCCGCAGGGCGGACCAATTCCTTTTCCTCGAGCAGATCGCCTCGTGCGCCCGCGATCAGAGCGTTTTCGCGTACGAGCTCTTCGTGGAGGACGCCGAGTCGGCGAAAGCGGTCGGCGCTAGGAGCGGAGCGCTCGATATAGACTCGATCCGAGCGGAGACGAAATCGATGGACGACCCCCTGTACTATCTCTCGGGTCCGCCGGGAATGATCAAGGTATTCAAGGGGCGATTGCTCGAACAGGGTGTCTTGAGCGAAGACGTGCGAATCGACGAATGGGAGTGACGAACGTGAAGGATGAGAAGCTGCTCAGGGAAGAAATCGCCTCGCTCGTGGCGGAATATTATCGGGTCAAATTCCCGGTGAAGGCCTTCGACGCGGAAAAGGACATGGTCCGTTACGCGGGAAGGGTCTTCGACGAGAAGGAGCTCCAAGCCGGCGTGGACGCGTGCCTGGATTTTTGGCTCACCTCGGGCAGGTTCTCCGAGGAATTCGAGGGCGTATTCGCGGACTTCGTCGAGAGCGAGTTCGCCTTCCTCGTGAATTCGGGGTCCTCCGCGAATCTCGTCGCTTTCAGCGCCTTGACATCCCCGCTCCTCGGCGATAAGGCCTTGAAGCCGGGAGATGAGGTGATTTCCGTGGCGGCCGGCTTCCCGACCACGGTCAACCCCGTCATACAGAACGGCATGGTCCCGGTTTTCGTCGATATCGATATCGGCACTTACAACGTTAACGTCGACCAACTCAGAAAGGCGATCGGGCCGAAGACGAAGGCCGTCTTCCTCGCGCATACCCTCGGAAATCCCTACGACCTCGGCGCGGTCATGGAGCTGGTCGAGGAGAAGGGGCTCTGGCTCGTCGAAGATTGCTGCGACGCGCTCGGATCCACGTACGGTGGCAGGAAGGTGGGGACCTTCGGCCACATAGCGACTTGCTCCTTCTATCCCGCCCACCACATCATGATGGGCGAAGGCGGATGCGTCTTCACGAACGACGAGGTGCTCGCGCGGGCGGCCCGCTCCATCAGGGACTGGGGCCGCGACTGCTACTGCTCGGGCGGCGAGAGCAATACCTGCGGCAAGCGCTTCGCCGGGCGGTACGGGACGCTCCCCGCGGGCTACGACCACAAGTACGTCTACTCCCATATCGGCTACAACCTCAAGGTCACGGACATCCAGGCCGCGATCGGCGTGGAGCAGATGAAGAAGCTTCCGGAATTCATCGCGCGGCGCAAGGAGAACTTCAAGCGATGGACCGAAGGTTTCGGGAAGTACGAGCGGTATTTCATACTGCCCCGCGCGACGGCGAAATCCGACCCCTCCTGGTTCGCGTATCCCGTCACCGTCAAGCCCGATGCCGGATTCACGAGGACCGAGCTCACCGACTACTTGAACGCGCACCGCGTGGAGACGAGGAACCTTTTCGCGGGGAACATCCTGAGGCAGCCGGCGTACGAGGGCATCGCGCACCGCGTTGCTCCCGGCGGCCTTCCGAACACGGACATAGCCATGAACGATACCTTCTTCTTGGGGGCTTTCCCGGGGCTGGACGAGGTGAGGATCAAGCATACGCTCTCCGTGATCGGCGAGTTCATCGCCGAAAGGAAGTGAGGTTGCTATGAAAGTAGTCATCCTGGCCGGCGGATACGGTACCCGCTTATCCGAGGAAACCGAACTCCGGCCCAAGCCGATGGTGGAGATAGGCGGAAAGCCGATTCTCTGGCACATCATGAAGATCTACTCTAGCCACGGGTTCGACGACTTCGTGATCTGCTGCGGCTACAAGGGCTACGTGATCAAGGAGTACTTCGCCAATTATTTTCTGCACATGGCGGACGTGACTTTCGACATGGCGAACAACACGATGGAGGTACACCATAAGCACGCGGATCCGTGGCGCGTGACCCTCGTGGACACGGGCTTCGATACGATGACGGGAGGCAGGATCGCGAAAATACGCGAATACGTCGATGGCGGACCGTTCATGCTCACGTACGGGGACGGAGTCGGGGACGTCGATATCCCGGCTCTCCTCCGATTCCATGAGGATTCGAAGCGGCTCGCGACACTGACGGCCGTCCAGCCGCACGGGCGTTTCGGCGCGATCGACATGACGGCGAACAGCGCCGTCGCGTCGTTCAGGGAGAAGCCCGCCGGCGAGGGCGCCTGGATCAATGCTGGATTCTTCGTCTGCGAACCCGGGGTGTTCGACTACATCAAGGAGGGCGACGCTACCGTGTGGGAGCGCGGCCCGCTCGAGGGCCTCGCGCGCGACGGGCAGCTCGGCGCCTATCGCCATGAAGGATTCTGGCGGCCCATGGATACGCTCCGCGACAAACAGGAGCTCGAGCGGCTCTGGGCCGAGGGCAAGGCGCCCTGGAAGGCTTGGAAATGAAAGGCGCGGCGTTCTGGCGCCGGAAGCGCGTCTTCGTGACGGGGCATACCGGATTCAAGGGGAGCTGGCTCTGCGAATGGCTGTTTTCCTTGGGGGCGGAGATCCGCGGATACTCTCTCGGCCCCGCGACGGATCCGAGTCTTTTCGTCCTGCTCGGCCTGGACCGCCGCATGGAGCATGCGATCGGCGACATCCGCGACCTGAACGCGCTCAGGACCTCGATGAAGGCCTTCAAGCCGGACGTCCTCATGCATCTCGCCGCGCAGCCCATAGTGCGCGAATCCTACAAGGATCCGCTCGGCACGTACCAGACGAACGTCATCGGCACGGCGAACGTCCTCGAAGCCGCGCGTTCCTGCCCCGAGCTGCGGTCGATTCTCGTGATCACGACGGATAAGGTCTATGAAAACAGGGAATGGCCCTGGGGGTACCGCGAGGACGAGGCCTTCGGGGGATACGATCCGTATTCCGCGTCCAAGGCCTGCGCCGAGATCGTCGCCGCGTCCTATCGCAATTCATTCTTCAACGTCGCGGAGTACGGGCAGAGCCACCATGCCGCCATAGCCACGGCCCGGGCGGGGAACGTGATCGGGGGAGGGGATTGGGCCCTGGATCGCCTCGTGCCCGATTGCCTCAGGGCCTTCGGAAAGGGCGAGAAAGTCCGGATCAGGAATCCCG
>CAZIEI010000112.1:0-3361 GCA_964538705.1 uncultured Spirochaetales bacterium
GCATGCGACGGAAGGGCGGCTCCCTTCGGACGCTAACCGGAAGAAAAAGCCGCCAGTAATGGCGGCTTTTTCATTACTGAAGGGAGTCGAACCGACTGAGCGCCGACCGAAGGGAGGATGAGCGCAGATGGATCTGCGCGACAGCGAAGGAGGCGGCCCTGGAGGAGCATGCAGGACGCATGCGACGGAAGGGCGGCTCCCTTCGGACGCTAACCGGAAGAAAAAGCCGCCAGTAATGGCGGCTTTTTCATTACTGAAGGGAGTCGAACCGACTGAGCGCCGACCGAAGGGAGGATGAGCGCAGATGGATCTGCGCGACAGCGAAGGAGGCGGCCCTGGAGGAGCATGCAGGACGCATGCGACGGAAGGGCGGCTCCCTTCGGACGCTAACCGGAAGAAAAAGCCGCCATCGCTGGCGGCTTTTTCATACCCGAAGGGACTAGAACAGACTGAGCGCCGAGTGCTTTTCCGCTCGCGATCAGGAAGCCGGGAAGACGAGTGCTTCGTGGACCTTCGGCAGCCATTCGCTGATGGGAATGCGTTGAGGGCAATTCTCCTCGCAGGTCTTGCAAGCCGTGCAATTCTTAGCCCAAGAGGCGGGAGGGAAGTGCCAGTTGTAGAGGGATCTCGAGAGGCCCATATCCTCGAAGGCCTTGCCCTGGTTGTAGAGCTCGAAGTTCCGGGGGATGTCGACGCCGCTCGGGCAGGGCATGCAGTAGGCGCACTTGGTGCAAGGGATGGGCTGGGCGGAGGCGTAGGCCTCCTTCACGCGCGCGTAGAGGGCCGCGTCCGCGGGGCCGAGGCGGCCGACGAGGGACGCTTCGGCGCTCGCGAGATTGCCCTCGAGCTGGGCCATGGACGACATCCCGCTCAGCACGGTCGATATCTCCTCCTTGTCCCAGAGCCATTGCAGGGCGGCGTCTACGGGATTTCGGCCTGCGGCTTCCCAGAGCGCTTTGATTTTTGGCGAAGGATTGGCGAGGAGCCCTCCCAGGAGGGGCTCCATGACGACGACGGCCACGCCCTTGGCCGCGGCGAGGCGCAGGCCCTCCGTCCCCGCCTGGATCTCCTCGTTCATGAAGTTGTATTGGATCTGGCAGAGCGGCCAGTCGTAGGCGTCCAGGACTTCCTTGAAAAGCGGAAGGTCGCCATGGAAGGAGAAGCCGAGCGCGCCGATCCGTCCATCCGCGATGGCCTTCCGCGCCCAATCGAGAGCCTTCATCGCCTTCATGTGGTCCCAGCGATCGCGCCAGAGGGCATGGAGGAGGTAATAGTCGACGTGCTCGACCTGGAGCCGCAAGAGCTGTTCGCCCAGGTACCGGTCGAAATCACTATAGGATTCTATGAGCCAGCAGGGCATCTTGGTGACGAGCTTGACCTTGGCGCGGTATCCGTTCTTGAGCGCCTCGCCGACGACGACCTCGCTCAGGCCGTCGTGGTAGGGATAGGCCGTGTCCACGTAATTGACGCCGGCGTCGATTGAGCGCCTGATCAGGGCGATGGACGCGGCCTCGTCGACGACCTTCTTGCCGTCTTTCTCGACCGAGGGAAGGCGCATAGCGCCGAAGCCGAGGGCCGATGCCTTGAATCCCGTTTTCCCGAAAGCGCGATACCGCATGCCCGACCTCCGCGTTACACGCTGTCGCGCGCCTCATGGCGCGGCGATGCGTGTGAAGGGTACGATCAAACGGCGGCCCTGGCAAGCGGGAGGATCAAACATCCTCGAGAGCGATGACGGAGTAGGCGGGAGTCTCGTAGGGATGGGAAGCTATCAGGGCTTCGATGGCCGCGGGGACGGTTCCGTCGTCGCAAACGAGCTCGACCTTCATCTCTTCGACGAAGGCGTCCTCGCCAACTTTGCCGATTCGCGGTTCGGCACCGGGGAGGGGCCTGAAGCGCCCGAGCCCGCGATGGACGAAGCAGCAGCGGTCGTAGTTTCCGGCTCGTCCCGCGCCCGCGGCGAACATCGCCTCGAGTACGTCTTCGAGATGCGATTCGGGCACGTAGAAATCGATCCGCTTCATGGCTCCCTCAATCGAAGACGTAGGTGAAGGTGCCCCAGACGGCTTTGTCGGAATCGTTATAGAAAGTGGCGCGGCGGAATCCGTAGAGCACGGCCTCGTCGATGTCGGAGTATCCCGAGCTTCGCTTGAGCTCGACGTCCATGAGGGTCGGAGCCGTTCCGCCCTTCGTCGAACCGACGCGGAAGCGGATGACGACGGGACGGAGGTACTTGTCCTTCTTGTAGTCGGCCCGCTTCACGGGGAAGCGCGCGTCCTCGAGCATGAGCCAGAGGTCGTAGCGCTCCGAGAGCGGTACGGGCGTCTTGAGGACGTAGGCGCCGCCCTCTTTCACGTACCTCGTCAGGAAGAGGCGTTTCTGCGCCTCGGCGTCCTGGAAGCCCCGTGCGGGGATGGCGTCGAAGTACGAGGAGGGCACCTCGTAGGGCATGGGCATGTAGAGGTAGATGTCCTCGTAGAAGGAGCGGCCGATGAGGCCCGAGCCTCCCTCGAACCGGGTCTCCCAGGAATTGCCGGCTTCGGAGCCCTTCATGACGACGACCTCCGGGCCGGGCACGGAGCTGGGCGCGGGCGAGAGGGCGCTTCCGGCCTTCGGGCTCGCCGACGCCGAGGCGATGGCGGCGCCCGAGGGCGCGGGGCTTGCGGCTTTCGCGGGAGGGGCCGGCGAACGCGGCGCCTGGCTCGGCTTGGGCGAGGGGCGAGGCGATGATGACTCGACGAGACGGGGCTTTCGGTCGTCTTTCTCGAGGGGAGGAGGTTCTTCGGGCGGAACGGCCTCGAGGGGCGCCGGCTCGATGACGGTCGCGACCGCGGTCTCGGGAGCGGCGTTGAACTGAGCGGTCTCGGAGCCCGCGGGGGTGCCGAGCTTGATCCTCAGGGGGCCAGGATCGCCCTCAAGGCTCTTATCGAGCATGGAGGAGAGAAGGAGGAGAGCAAGAGCCGCCAGGGCGTAGGCCGCGGCCGTGAAGGCTCCGGAAAAGACGTTCCTCCGCTTCGTTTCCCGCCGGAGGAACTCTTCGCGCTTATCCATCAGGATTCGGGCCTCGTCGAGAGGCTCGCGTTCTCGATACCCGCGGAGCGCAGGGCGTCGAGAACCTTGACGAGGAGATCGTACGAGATGTCCTTATCGCCCTCGACGACGGCGTCGGTTTCCGCCCCAGCTGCCTCTTCCTTGAATTTCCTGATGGCCGATCCGAGGCCGGCTATCTCGACGGGGGCGCGGTTCACGTAGAGCTCGTCGGCGGATACGACGACGATCCTGAGCTCCCGGACCGCCACGCTCTCCGCCGTGGTCGAGGAGGGGAGCTCCATGGGGATGCCGGGAACGGTCTTGAAGACGC
>CAZIEI010000112.1:3371-11181 GCA_964538705.1 uncultured Spirochaetales bacterium
GATCTCGCGCTCCGAGACGGCGACGACGCGGATGACCGAGGACTGGACCGACTGGGCCGTCGCCGAGTTCGGGAGCTCGAGGGCGATGCCGGGCGCGGTCTTGAAGGTCGTCGTGATCATGAAGAAGATGACGAGCTGGTAGACCACATCGATGAGGGGGGTCATGTCGACGTTCGCGCTCGCTTTGAGCCTGCGCTGGATCCTCATTTGCGGAGCCCGCCCCGGCCATCGGACGAATGGATCATCGAGATCAGGGAGTTGACCTGGTTCTCGAGCTTGATGAGGATGAGGTTCACCCGCCCCACGAGGACGTTGTAGAAGATGACCACGGGTACGGCCACGACGAGGCCGCCGACCGTCGTGATGAGGGCCTCGGAGACGCCACGGGCGAGGACGGAGGGATCGGCCACCGAACCGAAGCGGCCGAGGACGCCGAAGGCCTTCATGGTGCCCGTCACGGTCCCGAGGAGCCCGAGGAGGGGCGCGATGTGCGCGATCGTGCCGAGCGCGGAGATGCGTTTCTCGAGTGCGGGGGTCTCCTGCGCAGCGGCGTCCTTCATGATCTCCTTGAGCGTGGCCTCGTCCGCTCCGCGGTGTTCGATGCCCGTCTTGATGAGGGAGGAGAGCGGTGAGAGGTTGTTGTCGCAGATGGAGAGCGCCTCGTCGAAATTGCCCTTCTCGAGGCAGGACCTGATGCGGGAGAAGAGCGCGGACTCGTCGGTGCGGATCTTACTGAAGAACAACAGGCGCTCTATGATGATGTAGGTGGCGACGACGGCCAGGACGATGATGATCCAGAGCACCCAGCCGCCCTTTACGATGAAATCGACCATTGATGACCCCCTCGTGGAATGAACATAGCGCGTAGCGGGAAGGCATTTCAGGGCGGAAGCGCCGTATTTTTCCTTTTTTCCCGGGTGCGGAGGGCAGGGGTTCCCCGTCCGCCCGCTCTCAGTGGCCGCCGAAAACTTCCCTGAAGGCCACGGCGATCTCGCCCGCTCGCGAGGGAGGGACGTCCCGGTGCGCGACGATGCGCCAGATCCCCTGGTGGGGCGGATTCACGAGGACGCCCCGCTCGCGGAGGGCGGCGACGGCCGCGCCCGGGTCGACTGCGGGGGAGCCGGGCTTGGCCGCGGAGATGCAGCGGAAGAAGACCATGTTGATCTGGATTGATTCGATGTCGACGTCGATCGTCGGGATGGAGGCGATGGACTTCGCGAGCATCCGCGCGGTCTCATGATCGTCGTGGAGGCGCGGGAGCTCCTCGCGGAGCGCGACGAGGCCCGCGGCCGCGAGAACGCCTGCCTGCCTGAGCTGGCCTCCCATTATGAAGCGCTTGTGGCGTGCTTCTTCGATGAACGCGGCGGTCCCGGCGAGCATGGATCCGACGGGGGCGGCGAGCCCTTTGGAAAGGCAGAACATCACCGAATCGGCGTGTAGGGCTATGTCCGCCGCCTTCACGCCGAGGGCTACTGCGGCGTTGAAGATCCGGGCACCGTCCAAGTGGACGGGGACGCTCGAAGAGCGCGCGGCCTCCGCGACGGGGGCCATGGCGGCGATGGGAACGGCCCTGCCTCCGGAGGTCGCGTTCTCGAGGCAGAGGAGGCCGGTGCGGAGCGCGTGGACGTCGTCGGAGTCGCGGCGGCGGTCGAGGAAGGAGTCGAGGGTGATGGCCCCGCCCTCGGACCGCACCGTGCGGAGCTGCACCCCCGCGATGACCGCCGAGGCGCCCGCCTCGTGCTGGACGATGTGGCAATCGTCGGAGAGGACGACCTCGTCGCCTCTCCGGCAGTGGGTGAAGAGGGCGAGCTCGTTTCCGAAGGTGCCCGAGGGGACGAAGAGGGCGGCCTCCTTGCCGACGAGGGAAGCCGCGAGCGCCTCGAGCTCCTTGACGGTCGGGTCGTCCCCGTAGCCGTCGTCCCCGACGAGGGCCTCCGCCATGGCGCGTCGCATTGCCGGCGTGGGTCTCGTGACGGTGTCGCTCCGGAGGTCGATATAGTCCATGAGTCTAGTCTAGGCTCCGGATCGAGTCGGCATCAAGCCCGCGCGGGGGCAGAAACGGAGGAGGGGACAGGAAGGGCAGGACGGCGCCCGGGCCGAGCAGGTCCACTTCCCATGGCGGTTCACCGCATGGGAGAAAGCGGTCCAATCGGCGCTTTCAATGTACGCGGCCGTGGCCCGCTCGGCCTTGACCGGATCCTTAGCGTCGATGACCCCCGTTCGATAGAGCACCCTGATGAAATGGGTGTCGGGGATGATGCCGGGAAGGCCGAAGCAGGCAGATCGCACGAGATGCGCGCTCTTCCTCCCGACTCCGGGGAGGGTGGTAAGCGCTTCCATGGATTCGGGCACTTCTCCGCCGTGGAGGTCGCGGATAGCGCGGGAGAGGCCCTTGAGGTACCGCGCCTTGACGCGGTAGAAGCCGGCGGACCTGATGGCCGCCTCGATGCGGGGGAGGGGCGCTTCCGCGAGGGCGGCGGGATCGGGCCAGGACCGGAAGAGATCGGGAGTCACCCGGTTCACCTGTTCGTCCGTGCACTGCGCGGAGAGGACGACGGCGACGAGGAGCTGGAAGGGGGAATCGTAGGCGAGGAGGGGCTTGCCCTCTGGATAGAGGGGGACGAGGACGTCGCGGAGGCGGCGCGCCATGGCCCGAGGCCCCGGTTTCCCCATCGATCCCCCCTCTCCGCAATCGGTCGTTTCCCGAGCCCGCGGCCCTTCCTCGGCCGCTCGAACTCGGCTTCAATATAAACCGGCCCGGGTTCCGATGCATATTGATTTCCCGATCGAGCTCACTTATACTGACGGCGTACAGAACGCATATCGTTATCCGACGGAGGAATGCCGTGAAAAGGTCCTTGCTCCTCATCATCGTCCTCGCCCTCATCGTGCCGTCCTGGGCCGCCGCGGACGAATCCGAGTACTACTACATCAACGTGCCCATCATCAAGGTCTACGCGGATCGCTACGGGTACCAGATCGTCTACAAAGTGGGTTCTACCAGGATGGCCACCGCGTACCTCCCTATGGAATGGTTCCTCTCAGGAGGCATCGGCGAGATCGACTACGGCGCCGGGATGATGTACCCCTACATCAGCGTCTACTACAAGGAGGGCAAGGTTCAGCACTTCCGGCTCCACCTCAACTCCGATCAAGCGGACGCCCGGTGGGGAATGCTCGACCAGGCCGTGGACTCAAAGAAGCTCTTCAGCGAGGTCAAGGAGCTGAAGCTCGTCTTCTAACATGGACTTAGGCGCTATACGAGAAGCCATCCGTTCAGAAGGCCTGGACGGATGGCTTTTTCATAACTTCATGCATCGCGATCCGCTCAGCGACGCCATCCTCGGCGTGGACGGCGCTGCCGTCAACAGCCGGCGCTGGCTTTACGCGCTCAAGGCAACCGGCGAGCCGGTACGGATCGTTCACGCCATCGAGGCGGGGATCCTGGACCGGCTTCCGGGAACGAAGATTGTCTACGACTCGTTCGATGGCTTCGCGCAGGCCCTCGGCGAGATCGGAGGCGGACGATGGGCCTGCCAGGTCTCGGGGCGCCTCCCTGTGCTCTCCACCCTGGACGCCGGGACCTACCTCCTCCTCAAGGCGAGCGGGATCGATCCCGAGGACTCGTCAGCCCTCGTCCAGCGGGCCTTCGGGATCCTCACCGAGGAGGGGATTTCGTCTCACGAGCGGGCTGTTCGGGAGCTCCTCGCCATCGTGCGCGTCGCCTGGGCCCGCGTAGCGAACGCGCACCGAGAAGGGCGCGGGATCAAGGAGGGCGAACTGCGCGACCTCATCATCGGGGAGTTCGAGGATCGTGGCCTCGTCACAGACCATCCGCCCATCGTTGGCGCGGGGATATCGACGGCGGACCCCCATTATTCCGCTGAGGGAGCGGGAAGGACCTTCAAGGACGGTGATCCCGTCCAGATCGACCTCTGGGCGAAGGAAGGGACTCCAGGCGCGGTTTACGCGGATATCTCATGGATCGGTGTCTTTTCGGCCGAGCGCCTCCCCGAGCTGGATGCTCATGCGGAGATGGTCTTCTCGCTCCGCGACGCGGCCATCTCCTTCATGAGGGAGGGGATCGGGGCGGGGAGGACGGTCACGGGACGGGCCGTGGACGCTCGCGTACGCTCGCTCGCGGCCGAGAAAGGCGTCGCGGGGGGGCTCAGGCACCGGACGGGGCACGGGATCGACACGGCCTGCCACGGCTCGGGCGTCAACCTCGACTCGGTGGAATTCCCGGACGACCGCGCCATCCTGCCGGGTTCGTGCTTTTCCGTCGAGCCCGGACTATACTTCGAGCGGCGCGGGTTCAGGACCGAGGTCGACGCTTACCGGGCGGGCGACTCCATCCGCGTATCCGGGGGCGAGAGCCAGGGCGCGCTCCTATACTGCGGGGGACCATGAAGCACGACCTCAATCCGCTCATCGAATTCTTGGACCGGTACGGGAGCTTCGTCGTCGCGGGGCACAAGGAGCCAGACGGGGATTGCGTAGGGAGCCAACTCGCCCTCGCCCACTGGCTCGCGCGCAGGGGCAAGAAAACCTTCCTTGTCTCGTCTGGCCCGTTCAAGCGCCCCGAGGTCAAGACCTACGAGCGGCTCTTCGCCGCTAACCCCCCGGAGGGCGCGAAGGAGGCGGGATGGGCCTGCGTCCTCCTGGATTGCTCGGGCCTCTCGAGGGCGGGAGAGTGCGCGGAGGCCCTCGGTTCCCTGCCCCTTGCCGTGATCGACCACCACGCCGCCGGAGACCACGCGGGCGACGCCCTCTTCGTGGATCCCGGCGCCCCGGCGGCCACACTCCTCGTGCTCGAGCTCATGGAGGCGATGGGCGAGGGCCCTGACGCGGAGGAGGCGGAGCTTCTCCTCTTCGGGCTCTGCACGGACACGGGATTCTTCCGGCACCTGGATTCGGGCTCCTCGCGGACTCTCAGCGCCGCCGCGCGGCTCGCGGACGCAGGCGCCTCGCCCAAGCGCGTCTTCCACGCGATGCACGGGGGGAAGTCCCTGGAATCGCGCCTCCTCCTCGGAGAGATCCTCATGCGGCTCGAGCCCTCCTTCGGCGGCAGGCTCATGTTCTCTTACGAGACTCTCGAGGACACGAAGCGCTTCGGGCTCGAGGGGAGGGATTCGGACGCCCTCTACCAGCTCATCCAGGGCATCGACGGCTGCGAGGCGATCGTGATCATCAGGCAGGAGAGCGAGGAGGCCTGTACCGTGGGGTTCCGATCCCGGGAGAAGGTGAACGTCGCTGCTATCGCGGCGGCTCTTGGCGGCGGAGGGCATTTCCACGCCGCCGGGCTTTACATTAAGGGCAGGATCGACGACGTGAAGCCGAAGATCATGGAGGAATTCCGGAAAGCCTTCGAGGCCCTCGACTCGAGCGGCCAAGCCGGTTGATCTCTCCGATCGATACCTTCGTTCCGCTCCCGTAACAAAAATACCCGCTGTTTCGCGATGAACCGCGGCTCTCCCTCATGGAATTCGAGAATTGCCGGCGTTTTTCCGGAACGCATCACGCCTTCCCCGTTGGCACGTTTCATGCAATGCCCCAGGCATCGGCGTGGAGGTGCCGAATCATGGAAAACAATTTAGAAAAGTCCATCCGCGACGCCGCGATGCTCAAAGACGGCGGCGTGGAGCTCTACGGCAGGATCGTGGAGAACATGGTCGCCGAGCGCGCTCGCTACGGATTCAAGGACCGAGTGGAGCTCCTCGACCTCATCGGGGGATTCTACCACCGGATCGGCAGGCTCGTGGGCCGGTACCGGCCCCGGGAGCGCGGCTTCGGCCCCTATCTTGCGACGAGCCTCCGGTACTTCAAGCGGGCGCGCGACATCGAGGAGCGGGACAAGTCGTTCCGCGAGTCCGAATGCATGATCCGCGCCTTGCCGACCGAACGCGGGGACGACGCGAACGCCACAGCGAGCGAGGCGTCGAGCGGCCGCGATCCCGGCGACGGCGCGGATTCGGGATCGGAAGCGCCGCCCCGGGGACGCGACTTCCTCGCCTCGATATCGCCCGACGCGACGCGCTCGGCCTCGGTGGAATCGACAGGGAAGCGCATCCTCTTTCTGGCGCTCAAGTGCGCTTTCTCCCTCACGGAGGAGCATATCGATCGCCTCGGGACGATCACGGGCACGGGGAGCGCGCACCTTAAGTCCAGGATCGAGGCCTTGAGGGTGCTCGCGTCGGAGCGCATCAAGCGAAGGGAGATCCAGATCCGCGTACGGGACAAGGTCTTTTCGGGCCTCTGCTATTACGAGGGGAGGGCCAAGGCGGAGAACGATCCCGAGCGGAGGCGCGAATGGGAGGTCCTCGCGGAACGGTACAGGATGCGGTTTTCTCGTGCGCGGGAGCGCGTCCGCGCAGTCCAGGCCGATCCCACTAACGAGGAGATCGCCCTCGTGCTCGGATTACCGAAGGGCACCGTGGACTCGGGGCTCCATTACCTCAAGAAGCGGGGCGCGGCCTTGCGCTCAGGCGGTGAGGCGTTCTATGCTCGCGCCCATGGAAATCCTCCTCGCTTCCTCGAACGCCCATAAGCTCGCGGAGATCCGCGCCCTCTTCCCCGGCCACTCCGTGAAGTCGCCGGCCGAGGCGGGCGTCTCCGCGGAGGTCGAGGAGGACGGCGAGACCTTCCTCGAAAACGCAATGAAGAAGGCTCAGACCCTCGCTTCGCGTTCGGGCCTCCCGGTCCTGGCGGACGACTCGGGCCTCTGCGTTGACGCGCTCGGGGGTCGGCCGGGCATCCACTCCGCTCGGTATGGTTCGGAGGACGGGAAGCCCCTCTCATCGCCCGAGCGGAACGCGCTCCTTCTCGGGGAGATGGACGCGGTCGAGGACCGTTCCTGCCGCTTCGTCTGCGCCCTCGTGCTCCTCTTCCCTGACGGACGCCTCATCGCGGTACAGGAGTCCATGGAGGGCTCGCTCCTCCGCGCCCCGCGGGGACGGGGCGGCTTCGGGTACGACCCCGTGGTCTTCTACCCGCCGCTCGGGAAATCCGTCGCCGAGCTCCGCGAGGACGAGAAGAACGCGCATTCCCACCGCGGGCGGGCAGTCGCGCGGCTCCGCGCAGCCCTCACCGCCTTGGACCGCTGATAGGGGCGAGGGTGCGAGGGGTTTTCATTAAGGTGGGCTGACGGGCCGGGCGCCAGGCGGGAAACCGGCCGAACGGCCGGCCAGCGGGCAGGGGAAATGCCGAGGAAAATTACCGTAGGGCAAAAAAAAGCCCCGGCGATGCCGGGGCTTTCGCTTCTGCGGGGGGAGGGCGCCCGGGGGCGCTTACTCCTTGATCCCGTACTTCCTGCGGAAGCGATCGATACGTCCCGCGGTGTCAACGAGCTTCTGTTTTCCGGTGAAGAAGGGGTGGCACGCGGAGCAGATTTCCACTTGCACGTTCTTCGCCGTCGAACGGGTCTCAATGACATTGCCGCAGGCGCACGTGATGGTCGTGGGCTCGTACTTAGGATGTATGCCCTCTTTCATCGTGTTCCTCCACTGCGTTCGCATTGCCAGAATACCGACTGGACGGACCAGATCCCGGATCTCAGGAATCGTCCCCAGAGGGCGAATTCATGGATCTCAGGAAGGCATCATTATTCTTGGATTTGCGCATCCTGTCAATGAGGAGCTCGATGATCTCCGTGTCTTCCATGGGATTGATGACCTTGCGGAGGACCCAGATCTTCTGGAGGGCTTCCTCCGTGAGGAGGAGTTCCTCCTTGCGGGTGCCGGACTTCTTGATGGAGATGGCCGGGAAGAGGCGCCTATCGGAGAGCCTGCGGTCCAGGTTGATCTCCATGTTG
>CAZIEI010000113.1:0-7625 GCA_964538705.1 uncultured Spirochaetales bacterium
CTCTCGCGGCTCCTCGGCCACTGGGACAAGCGGTATCCAGAACGGCCCGAGGACGCGGACTTCGTCGGCTTCTTGGACGTCATGCCCGCCGAGTACCCGAGTTACGGCCTCTCGGACTTCAGGCCGCCAGCCATCGAGGTCCGCAACGCGGACGGCTCATCCCTCGTCGACCTGCGCTACGCGGGCCACCGCGTCTCCGGGGGCAAGCCCCGCCTCGCGGGCCTCCCCGCCACCTACGTCGAGTCGGAGGACGAGGCCGAGAGCCTCGAGATCGAGCTGCGAGATCCGCTCACCGGCGTCCGCGCCTTCCTCCTCTACACCGTCTTCGCGGGATCGGACGCCATCGCGCGCTCCGTCCGCGTCGAGAACTCGGGCGAGGCGCCCGTCCGCCTCGAGCGGGCCCTTTCCGTATCGGTGGACCTCAAGGACCATCCCTGGGACGTCATCTCGCTCTCAGGGAGCTGGGCGCGCGAGCGGGCCCTCCACAGGACGCGGCTGGAATCCGGATCCTTCCTCGTCGAGAGCGCGCGGGGCGAGTCGAGCCACCAGCAGAGCCCCTACCTCGCCCTCCTCTCCCCCGGCGCGACCGAAACCTCGGGCGCGGTCTACGCCTTCTCCCTCGTCTACTCGGGGAACTTCCTCGCGCAGGCGGACATCGACCAGTTCAGGTCGACGCGCGTCCTCATGGGGATCAATCCCTTCGACTGGAACTGGCTCCTCGCTCCCGGCGAATCCTTCCAGGCGCCCGAGGCGGTGATGGTATATTCCGGCTCCGGCCTTGGCGCCGCCTCGCGGACCTTCCATGCCCTCTACCGGAGCCGCCTCGCGCGCGGGCAATGGCGCGACCGCGAGCGGCCGATCCTCGTCAACAACTGGGAAGCCACCTACTTCGACTTCGACGAGGACAAGATCGCCGGAATCGCCCGCGCCGGAAGCGAAGTCGGCGCCGAGCTCTTCGTCCTGGACGACGGCTGGTTCACGAGGAGGGACTCCGATACGGGCGGCCTCGGCGACTGGAAGATCGACGCGCGCAAACTCCCCCGCGGGATCAAGGGCCTCGCTGAGCGGGTCAACTCCCTCGGCCTCGCCTTTGGGCTTTGGTTCGAACCCGAGATGGTCTCCCCGGACTCTGACCTCTACCGCGCGCACCCGGATTGGTGCGTGCACGTCCCGGGCAGGGAGCGGACCCTCGTCCGCAACCAGTGCGTGCTCGACATGTCGCGGAAGGAGGTCCGCGACCACGTCGTCGAGGCCGTCTCCGCGGTCATCGCGTCCGCGCCCGTCGCCTACGTGAAGTGGGATATGAACCGCCCCCTCACGGAGATGGGCTCTGCCGCTTTGCCCCCCGACCGCCAGCGGGAGTTCGCGCACCGCTGGATGCTCGGCGTCTACGAGGCGATGGAACGCGTCACCTCGCGCTTCCCCGGCGTCCTCTTCGAGTCCTGCTCAGGCGGCGGCGCGCGCTTCGACGCCGGACTCATGCACTACATGCCCCAGGCCTGGACGAGCGACGACATGGATCCCTACGAGCGCCTCAAGATCCAATGGTCCACGAGCCTCGTCTTCCCCTCCTCGATGATGGGCGCGCACGTCTGCTCCTCCCCCAACCACACTACGGGACGGACGACGCCGCTCTCGACCCGCGCGGCGGTCGCGATGGCCGGCGCCTTCGGCTACGAGCTCGACCTCGCGCGCCTCCCCGCCGAGGAACGCGCGGAGATCAGGACGCAGATCGCCTTCTTCAAGTGCGTGAGGCGCCTCGTGCAGTTCGGGGACTTCTTCAGGCTCGTCTCCCCGTACGTGGGCGGCGAATGCGCGTGGATGTGGGCGGATCGCGCGAAGACCGAGGCCTTCGTCGTCTACGTGCGCGCGCGGAACGAGCCCAACCCGCCCGTCTCCGTACTCAGGCTCGACGGCCTGGATCCCACGGCGGACTACGCGGTGCTCGAGGGATTCGGCGACGGTTCCCGCGAGGGGACGGGCGCGATCGACCGCGGCGTGCGCGGCGGGGACGAGCTCATGAGCGCGGGGATCGCCGTGCCCCGGCTCTGGGGCGACCTCAAGGCCGTCGTCTGGCGCCTCCGGCGCGCGCGCTGAACCGTTACCGCATCGAAAAGTAAATTTGGATTTCCCTCCTCCAAGCGTTAGACTGGAAGCATGAATCCAAGTGTCGGTTCATCGCCCTAGGCACGGACGGATCGCCTCCTCGCGGGAGTGCCGTCCGCGGTCCGAATCGCCGCGCCGCATCGGAGGTGAGCAATGGATAACCGCGTCGAACGAGCGAGACTGTACGAGGATATGAGCGAGATCATCGGCCAGGCCCTCAAGGCCGCGCGGACTGAAGGATTCAGCACCATCATGATCGGTAATCTCTATGCGGTCATTCCTGGCCAGGCCAGCCTGAACGAAGCCCTGGACAGCTGCCTCGGCGTTATGGTGGATACCGCCATGAAGTCCGAGGCGCGGGCGCCCTGAGCCGTCCAGGGCCCATTGACACCCGGGAAGGCTTCAGGCTACAGTGTCCGGACAAGACTCTTTCTGAAGGCGGATTATCATGTCTCGGAAATGCGATATCTGCGGCAAGCACACCATGTTCGGCAACAACGTGAGCCATGCGAAGAACAGGACCCGCAGGACCTGGGTTCCCAACCTCCTGACCATGAGGACCATGCAAGGCGGGTCCGTCGTGAAGATCAAGATCTGCACTCGCTGCCTCAAGGCCAATAAGGCCGTTAAGGTCTGCTAGGCTCGCGCCGCCGAGTACCTGGAATCGTAGTCTGAACCGGACCCCCGCGGGGTCCGGTTTTTTTTTGCCCGCGGCCCGGTTTTCGGCCCCTTCCCTCCTCGCGGCATCGCCCGAGAATCCCGCCTCAGAGCCCGGGCTTCGACTGCCGCCTCGATCGGCTCCCCCCTGATTCGACGAGGAAGGAAAGCCTCAGGATCCTCCCGCCGGCCGTCCCCGCGAGGATGGAAGTGGCGCCGGGCGCCACGGGATCGGCGCAGGCGCAGAGGAGGCGATCGCGGACCGGAAGCTCCGCCGGCGGAAGCGCCTCCAGCGAATCGGGATCGAGGACGATGACGAAGGCGTTCTCGGTCACGATGGCGAAGCGTCCGTCATCTCGCCCGACGATCCCGACGACCCTCCCCCCGCGCGCGAGGCCACGCAGTTCGACAGGTTGGAATTCCGCGAGGTTCGCGTCCGCGAGGTAGAGGGCGAATCCGTCCGAGAGGAGGCAATGCCCATCCTTATTCCGAGCGCCCGCCGTGATGGAGCGTCCATCGGCGGATACGACGGCGATACGCTCGCGCTCCGCTTTCCCGCCCGACCGGATCGAGGCGATGGCGTAGCGGTAGAGCCCCGATGCACCGTCATCCTCGACGCCCGCGCAGTACGCCCATTCCGCGTCGGAGGCTATCGGGGCGTCGACGGAGAATCCGAGCGCGAGCGGGCCGTCGGCTCTGGTCTCCTTCCCGAGGATCGCGATCCCCGCTGGATCGAAAGCCACGAGGAACTCGTCCGTCCAGAGCGATGCAAGCGAGGAAATCCTGAGGAAGGGAAGGACGCTCGGGAGCGAAACGCCGGGCGGCCCCTCAAAAAGGGCGCCGCGGGAAGCCGTGAGGATGCGGCCGTCGGGGAAGGCTGTGATGGCCTCGACCGGTCGCGCGAGCCCGGCGAGGGGGCCGGAGATCGGTTCGGCGATGAGGCCTCCGGCGGAACGCGATACCTTCGCCGCGAGGATCTCACCCGCAGCCTCGACGAGGGCGATAAAGGATCCCGGGGCCTCGTACGCGTCCATGGCGATGAACCTGAAATCGAGGGCGCGAACGCGGTTTTCCGCGCGAATGCCGTCTTCCGGTTGAACGCCCTCTTCCGCAGCGAGCGAGCCGCGACCAGCGCCGCGCGAGTACGGGAGGCGCGCCGTACGTCCGAGCGGGCCCGCGTTCGTTCCGACCGCGGCGTAGGATGCGAAGCCGCGATCGTCCCAGATCACGTATGCGGGAACGGAGGCGTCCAGGAAGACGCCGCGCGGCCGCGGCGAGGCCTCGCCCTCGATGGGGAGCGTGAATGCGAGCGAGAGGTCCGAAACGCGGAATCCCCTGAGCTCGTAGCCATCGCCGGTCGCGACGAGGGCGCAGGCGACGCGCCCTTCGGGCCCCAGGCAAGCGCCGACGAGCTTGCGGAATCCCGTGCCGACGGGAACGAGGGCGGAGACGCCGTTCTCATCGTCCGGACGCGAGAACCGATCGAGCCTCAGGCCGCGCCGGCCCTTTCCGGCCTCCTCGGAGAACGCGAGGATCGCCTCGCTCGTCGCGAGCGCGATACAGGGCCGACCGTCCAAGAAAGCCAGCGCGGGCTCTGGAGCCGCGATTTCTTCGAAATCGGATGCGAAGAGGACCGCGCGGCCGTCAGCGTCCATCGCCCAGAAGCGCGGCTCGGTCGCGCTCGGCTTCCCGGCGGACATGAAGGGGCCGCCGCTACGGTATCCGTCCATGCGCGTCGCCGTCCCGTCACGCAGGACGTAGACGCACCCGTCCGGCGCAAAGGCAGCGAGGGCGCCGCGACCGAGGACTATCACGCCCGGATCGCGTTCGATCCAGCCGCCGTACCGTGTCCGTACGTCGAGCGCGCGGAGCGCGCTGGTGTCCTCCTCAGGCCCGGGGCCGCCAACGAGGGATACCGAGATGCGGGGCGGACGCGGGACGCGAATCGCCTTCGAGCCGCCGCGGGTCGCGCAGGAAAAGCAGAGGAATACGGCGCAGGCGGCCGCCGCGATCCTGAAGCGCGCTCTGGCGAGCGTCCCGGCGTTCACTCCGTTCCGCCCTCTGGCGACCGCCACATGGCGAGCTCAGGATCGAAACGGCTGTCCGCCGGCAGGCTCACGAGGTACGCGAAGTAATCCTCGTTCTCGCTGCCAGCCAGCGTCATGAACTTATCGATGCCCGTCTCGTCCGCCGACTCGAACACCGCGACCCTGAAAATCCTTCCTTCGTCGAAATAGGGGAAGAGGGCGAAGATATGCGTGTGCTGCCTTAGTTGGGGCTTCCCCTGCCTGTAACTCCTCGAGGCGAGGTAGAAGGACCCAGGCTCCTTGGATGCGAGCACATAGAGGAGGGCCTTGAGCCCGCGCACCTGGTAACCCGCTTCCGGCTTGAAGGCCGGATAGAGGTCGTAGGGCTTCACGCTCGAGTAGATGTCCTCGGGGGCCTTGTACTCGCCGAAGGGGCGGATGCGGACGACGGGATCGGGCTCCGTTCCGGCTACGGAGGGCTCGAGCCTCCGGAGGAGCGCGACGGCCAAGTGGCGCGTCCAGTCGAAGCCGAAGTACGGGTCCCGCGACACCTCGAAGGGCTGGGAGAACGAATTGCCGCGAACGTCAGTATCGCGCGCTTTGAGTTCCGGTATGTCCGTGAGGGGCGGCCCCTCGTCACCCGCGGGAGCGGCGGCGGCGTAGATTCCGTCGACGATCCACTTCGCGAAGCCCGAGCAATTGAGGACGGGCTTCCCCGACTGCGGTTTCCCCGTCGCGATGAGGACCGCTCTGCCGTTCGCGTCCACGGCGCCGTCCTCGCCGTAGCTGAGGCGCGGGAGGTAAGCGCGGATCTTGTCGGCCATGGCCTTCACGGAGGCGGTGAGCGCGGGATCGGCGTCCAGCACGGACCAGTCGACCGAATCGCGGCTCATCTCCACGATGCGCGAAACCGGGAGGAGGACCGTCTCCGCGAAAGGCCAGGGGAGGACGACGCCCTTCGCGAGGACGCCTCCGTAGGCGATGAATTCGAGCTTGGTGCGATCCTTGAAGGGATAGAGGCGCATGTAGACGTTCTCGTCGCTCCGCATGAACACCTTGGCCTGGATGAAGGAACCGTCCTTCATGCTCCGCTTCACGATCCAGGTCCCCTGGCCCTGGATCGCGTAACCGCTCGGGCGTTTAGGCTCGAATACCGCGTAGAACCCGTCCTGCCTGCGCGCGACCGAGGCGCGGACGGTGACTACCCCGGATTTGGTTTCGACGGGTTTGAACGCGAGGACGCTGTCCCGAGGGGCGAAAATGAGGGAATCGGCGAATTTCCGCCGGACCAGGTCGGTTTCGGGGAATCTATCCAAAGTGACGTCCCCGGGCAGGGGCGGATGCTCTTCTTCCACGGAAAAGGCCGGGGCGACAGCGAGCAGGGCGAGGAGGAGAAAGCCGAGTCCAAATCGTACGTTCTTCATCGCTTCAATTATCGCACGATTTTCCCCATTTCTCGAAGGTTGTTAATGCCGCCCCCCCTTGTCACGCCCGGTGAAAGCATATAATGTCTGCCAAACGTTTGCGCAAACGTTTGCGGTTTTAGGTTTTCAGCTGCCTTCGGGCAAGGAGAGACAATGTTCGAGAATCCCTTGAAGAACTCGGGAGACATCCGAAAAAACATGCTCAGGATCGCAATACCCATCGCGATCTCCGGCCTCATGAACCAAATCCAGATGATGATCGACAAGGCCTTCCTGGGGCACTATTCGATGACCCTCGCCGACGGGACCGTCCTCACGGGGATCGACTTTCTCTCCGCGGTCGGAAACGTCTTCTTCCCCTACATCGTCTCCCTGGCCTTCCTCTGGGCCATCCCCACGGGGACGGTCGTCCTCGTTTCCCAGCGCCTCGGCGCCAAGGAACCCGAGAAAGCACGGATCTTCGCCGAGGCGTCGATCAAGTACCACAGCCTCCTCTCCATCGCCATGTACTTCGTCTGGCTCCTCATCGCCGAGCCCGTATTCGTCCTCATGGGGGTCAAGGAACCGATCCTCTCGGTCAGCCTCCAGTACATCCGCACCATGAGCCTCGGCCTCCTCACCATGGGTTTCGCGGTCAGCATGGGGTCGACCTACCAGGGTATGGGCGTCACCAACCCCGAAATGAAGTCCGGCATTCTCATGAGCCTCGTCAACATCGTCCTGGATTGGATCATGATCTTCGGGAAACTCGGCTTCCCCGAGATGGGTGCCGCGGGCGCGGGACTCGCTACGGCCATCGCGGGCTTCGCCGCCAACGCCTACTACGTGGTCGCCGCCGTCCGGGCGAAGGGCGCGGCTTTCGTCCCCAGCCTCAAGGGCATCCTCAAGGCCAAGTTCAGGGACTACGTGGCAGTCCTCAAGGTGGGGCTCCCCACGGGCTTGGAGGACGTCCTGTGGAATTTCGGGAACCTCCTCCTCGCCTACATGCTCAACAAGCTCTCGATGGACGCGGTGGGGATCTATAGCCTCGTCATTCAGATCGAGCTCACCCCCGTGTTCTTCTACTACGGGATCGCTCGGGCCGTGACCACCCTCGTGGGGAAGAGCACGGGCGAACGGAACATCCGCGAGGCCAAGCGGATCGGCGTAATGGGCACCGTCTTCTCGGTCTCGTTCTGCCTCGCCTTCTCCGCCTTCTTCATCGCCTTCCCCTCTTTCGTGCTCCGCCTCTTCACGAACGACGCGGGGACCGTGGCGAAATCCGTCAACTTCCTCATCATCGCCTCCATCACCATGTTCCCCAAGTGCATCAACATCATCTCGGGTAACGGGATCAGAGGCTACGGCGACACGCTCTGGATGCTCGTTACGCAGATCTTCGGGATAGTCTTCATAGTCAGCGCTAGCTGGG
>CAZIEI010000113.1:7635-11097 GCA_964538705.1 uncultured Spirochaetales bacterium
GATATTCGGCCTGGTTTTCGTCATCGGGGTGAGCTGGGCCCTCATCTTCCCCGCGGGCTTCGGGATGTACGGGATATTCATCGGGCTCTTCCTGGACGAGACGATCCGCGGCATAATCAACACCGTGAGGTTCTACCGCGGCGAGACGAGCGTTTTCCACAAGGCCCTGGACGCCGAGCCCAAGGCCCGGGAAGCCGCCTGATATGACCATCAAGGACGTCGCCGAGAAGGCGGGCGTTTCCTTCACCACCGTCTCCCACGTCATCAACGGCACGCGCCGGGTGGCGGAGGAGACGGCGATGCGGGTCCACGAGGCCATCCGCGACCTCTCCTACGAGCCCTGCGAGCGGGCCCGCTCCCTGAAGCGCGGAACGAGCGGACTCATCGGCGTCATGACGGCCTCCGGGGTCGATCCCTACTTCTCGCTGGTGCTCGAGGGGATCGACTCCGCCTGCCGCGCGAGCGGCATGGGCACCCTCCTCTGCCACTCCGACTGCGATCCTTCCATAGAGGAGGAGAACGTCCGGCTCCTCCGCTCCAAAGGAGCGGACGCGATCATCGTCAATTCCCTCGTGGGCGAGAAGGGGCTCCTCGAGCGGCTCGCGGAAGCCAAGGCCCCGGTCCTTGCGCTCCAAGCGGACTTCGAGGACGACCGCGTGGATTGCATCCACGCGAACGACCGCGAGGGCGCGTTCGAGGCGGTCTCCCGCCTCGTCGCGCTCGGGCACGAACGCATCGCCTGCGTCGCGGGCATCGGTACGCCGCACGGCTCGTCGAACCGCCGCCTCGCGGGATACCGAGAGGCCCTCGCCGCCGCTCGGATCGCCCTGCCGGACGACTACCTCCGGCTCTCCCCGTTCAGCCTGGACGGCGCGTACGACGCGGTCATCGACCTGTTCCGCATGGACGAGCCGCCCACCGCCATCTTCCTCTTCTCGGACGCCATGGCGCTCGGAGCCCTGCGCGCCCTCGAGGACCTCGGGAAAGCGGTCCCGCGGGACGTATCGGTCATCGGCTACGACGACCTCCCCCTCTGCGAGTACTCCGTGCCGCGCCTCAGCTCGGTGAGCCAGCCCGCCTTCGACTTAGGCAGGATGGCGGTGGAGCGCGTCCTCGCGCGCGTGCGGGATCCCTCCCTGCGTCCCGAGAATCGCTCCCTTCCCGTGAGGCTCGTCATGAGGGAATCGACGGGGCCCGTTAGCGGATAAAAAAAAGGGCCGTCCCTCAGGACGGCCCGCCATCTCGAATCAATATCCTTCAGTCCTCTTCGCCCTTGGTCCCTTCGTCCGCCTCGTCGTCCTCGTCTTCGTCCTCGGCTTCCTCGTCGGCGCTGGAAACCGGCGCCGGGACGACCACCTCGGGCTCCTCCTCCTCCTCGTCGAAGGGGGCGGGGTTGAGGGCCTCCTGCCTGCGCTGCTCGAGGATCTCCTCCACGTAGGCGTCCAGGTCCTCGTTATCCTCGTTGCGGAGCTTGATGGCCTTGTAGTGGCGCATGCCCGTTCCGGCGGGGATGAGGTGGCCGATGATGACGTTCTCCTTGAGGCCGGAGAGCGAATCGACGGTGCCAGCGATCGAGGCGTCCGTAAGGACCCGCGTGGTCTCCTGGAAGGAGGCCGCTGAGATCCAGGAATCGATCTTGAGGCTGGCGCGGGTGATGCCGAGGAGAAGGGGCCGAGCGACGGCGGGCTGGCCGCCCTCCGCTATGACCTTACGGTTCTCGTCGTGGAACTTGAACTTGTCCACCTGCTGTCCGAAGATGAAGCGCGTGTCGCCGACCGAGACGATCTCCACCTTTTTCATCATCTGTCTGATGATCACGCCGATGTGCTTGTCGTTGATGGTCACGCCCTGGAGGCGGTAGACCTGCTGGATCTCGTCCATGAGGTAGCGCTGGCACATATTCTCGCCGGCGATGTTCAGTATGTCGTGCGGGTTCTTGTTGCCGTCGCAGAGGAGGTCGCCCGCCTCCACGTGGTCGCCGTCGCGGACGAGGAGCCTGCGGCCCATCGGCACGAGATGCTTGAACTCCCTGCCGAAAGCGTCGCGCACGATGAAGACCCGCTTGCCCTTGATGTTGCCCTTGATCTGCACCTGGCCGGAGACCATGGCGAGGATGGTGGGCGTCTTGGGCTTCCTGGCCTCGAAGAGCTCGCCGACGCGCGGGAGGCCGCCCGTGATATCCATGGCCTTGGCGCTCTCCTTGAGCGTCTTGCCGAGGGTCCGGCCGGCCTTCACTTTCTCGCCGTCGTCAACGTTGAGGTAGGCGCCGCCGGGGAGATGGTAGGTGTAGATCTCGTTACCGTCCTCGTCCGTGATGATGAGCCGCGGCTGCTTGGTGTCCCTGTCCGCGGTGAACTCCGCGATCTTCTTCTCGACGTTGCCCGTCTCCTCGTTGATCTCTTCCTTGAGGGTGGAGCCCGGGATGATGTCCTCGTATCGGACGTAGCCGTCGTACTCGGAGATGATGGGCTCGGAGAAGGGGTCGAAGGTGGCGATGGTCTGGTTGCCCTGGAGGACGTCTCCCGCCTTCACGATCATTTCGGAACCGTTCCGGATTTCGACCTTCTGCTCCTGGCCGACGAGGTAGACGACGTTTGCCGCGACGCGCACGTACGCGATCTCGACCGAGAGGATCTCCTGCCCGGCGCGCTTCACGAGGGGCTCGTTCTTGAGCACCCTCTGGCCGTCCTTCACGAGGATCTTGTCGCCCTTCTCGGGATCGACCTGCTGGTAGATCCGCTTCACGTGGACGAAGCCCTTGCGGGTGAAGAGGTAGTGCCCGGAATCCAACGTTACGTACGATCCCATGACCTCGGTGACGAGTGTCGGATACTTGAGGTACGCGCGATTCTCCTCGCTCGCCTTGGTGGCCGCGCCGCCGATGTGGAACGTACGCATGGTGAGCTGCGTGCCCGGCTGACCGATGGACTGCGCGGCGATGATGCCGACGGCCTCGCCGATGTCCACGGCGCGGTTCGTCGCGAGGTTCCGTCCGTAGCACATGCGGCAGACGCCGCGCTTGGCCTCGCAAGTGAGGACGGTGCGGATGCGCACCGTCTCGATGCCGGCCTCGTCAATGGCATCGGCGACCTCGTCCGTGATCTCGTTGTTGACGTCGACTATGATCTCGCCCGTGATGGGGTGCTTCACGCGCTCGAGCGTGAAGCGGCCGATGATGCGCTCCTTGAGGGGCTCGATGACCTCCTCGCCGTCCTTGATGGCCGAGTACTCCGCGCCGTTGATGGTTCCGCAGTCGTCTTCGTTGATGACCACGTCCTGCGCGATGTCCACGAGGCGGCGGGTGAGGTAACCGGCGTCGGCGGTCTTGAGGGCCGTGTCCGCGAGGCCCTTCCGGGCGCCGTTGGTGGAGATGAAGAACTCGATGACCGAGAGGCCTTCCTTGAAGTTGGAGCGGATGGGCAGCTCGATGATGTCGCCCGAGGGCTTGGCCATGAGGCCGCG
>CAZIEI010000114.1:0-11003 GCA_964538705.1 uncultured Spirochaetales bacterium
GCTCGGACGCGATCTCCCTCCATTGCCCTCTCACGCCGGAGAGCCGGCACATGATAAGCGCGGGAGCCCTCGCCCTCATGAAGGACGGCGTTCTCCTCATCAACACGAGCCGCGGCGGCCTCGTGGACAGCCAAGCGCTCATCGACGCGCTCAAATCGGGAAAGATCGGGGGCGCGGGCCTGGACGTCTACGAGGAAGAAGACCAGTACTTCTTCGAGGACTTCTCGGGAAGCGTCATCGCTGACGATTCCCTCGCGAGACTCTTAAGCTTCCCGAACGTCCTCCTCACCTCGCACCAGGCCTTCTTCACGGAGGAGGCGCTGAAGGCCATCGCCGTCACGACCCTGGAGAACGTCAGGGCCTTCCTGAATAAGGGGGAGCTCCCGAACGAGATCTGCTACAAATGTTCCTTGGGGGAGTGCGCCCGGAAAACCGCGGGAAAATGCTTCTGAGCGCCGGCTAGCGGCGGGCGGCGCCATCGAATGACGGCGCCTACCTGAGTCGGCGTTCGTGAAGCGCCGTTCCGTCGACTCCGCGGAATCGTATGACGTCGCCCGTCTTGTCGGATTCCAGCTCCAGCCAGCCGCGCATCCCGCGTAGGAACCACGCGGACCGGGGCGACATCCACGTCGGCTCAGGATCGAAGGGCGCGCCGGCGGCGCCGACCACCGCGTAGGCCGTCCCGTCGGCCTCGAGAAGCTCCATGTAGTGGTTATGTCCGGACACCACGAGGTCGACGCCCGCAGACGCGAACAGCGGCCGTACCCGTTCTATGAGCGCGGCATCGTCGCGCCAGCCGTCGATGCCGGATGAATAGAAGAAACCGTGCGCCACGACGACGAGCAGCTCGGACGGATCCGCGGAGGCGAGCTTCCCCCGGAGCCAGGACTCCGTCTCGGCGCTCCAGCCCCCCGCGCCGCCCGTGAAATCGATCCCGATCACGCGGACTCCGGGCCAGCGATGATCGAAGCGGCCGTTCCGGGCCTCAGGATCGCGGTTGAGGTATTCGTTCCACCATCTCCGTCCGTTGCCCTTGACGTCGTGGTTCCCGAGCACGGAGGCGAAGGGCATGCCCTTGAGGCCGGCGGAGAGGGACGAGGCCGCTTCCATCCATTGCGCCCGCGTCCCGAAGTCCGTGAGGTCGCCCGCGAGATAAAAGGCGGCGGCTCCGGACGCGGATACGGATGCGAGGATCCGCTCGCGTTCCCTGGCGTTGGCCCTGGGCGACCCGTAATGCGCGTCGGCGGAGAACGCGAGGATCAAGCGTCCGGAAACGGCATTCGCGTAGGAGACTTTAAGTTCGGCGTGAACCTCGGCGGAAACGGAGGGCGCTGAGGAAGCCGGCGCGCCGGACGCGGCCTTCGCTTTTTCCCGATCCGCCCCGGACCCTCTCTCCTCGGCCGGCATTTTATCCACGAGGTCGGGCTTCGCCGCATCGGACCGGTCCTTCGCTCCATCGAGTCGACCTTCCTCGATGGGCATCGCATCGGAGGGCGCCGCGGCGTTGAACGCGAAACCGCCGCCCTCATCAGCGGCGCGGGAGACCGAAGGCGGTACTGGCTGCGGCGCGGCGGTCGTAACTTTCGGCGTTCCGGGGCAAGAGGAGAGGCATGTCAGGCAGACGACGGCGAGGACCGTTATCAAGCGCCGGACGATCCCGCGACCGCAGGACCGGCGCTCCGTTCCCCCGCCGGCTGCCATCAGGAATCCAGGGCCGCGAGGGCAGCGTCCACGCGACGCTTGACCTCGGCCACGATCCCGTCCACCGGAACGAGCTCGGGCGAAGCGGCATCGCGGGCCTTGAGCTCCACGGCAGCGGGGAGATTCTTGTCGCCCACAACGATCCTCAGGGGTATGCCCATGAGGTCTGCATCCTTGAACTTGACGCCGGGGCGCTCGTCGCGGTCGTCCAGGAGGACTTCTACGCCGAGGGCCACGAGGCCGTCGTGGATCCGGTCAGCGACTTCCTTCACGGCCCCATCGTATTTCACGGGCACCAGCGAGCAGTGGAAGGGCGCGACACTCATGGGCCATACGATCCCGTTCTCGTCGTGGCGCTCTTCGATGATTGAAGCGAGGGCGCGGTCCACGCCGATCCCGTAACAACCCATGATAGGCGTCCGCTCCTTGCCCGATTCGTCTAGGAACTTCACGCGCATACTCTTCGTATACTTATAGCCGAGCTTGAAGATGTGGCCGAGCTCGTTCCCCTTCTTCTCGTAGACGGGCTTCCCGCACTCGGGGCAGAAGTCGCCCGCCTTGACCGTGCGTACGTCGGCGACCTTCCAGGGCGTGAAGTCGCGCCCGGGCTCCACGTGCGCGATGTGGACGTCCCGCTCGAGGCCGCCCGTGAAGGCGTCATGCATCGCCATCACGCTCTCGTCACAGACAATGGGGAGGGCGCCCAAGCCGACGGGCCCGGCGAACCCGAGCGGCGCGCCCGTGAGGCGCTCGACGTCGGCGTCCGCCGCCAGTTCCACCTCGGCGGCCTTGAGGGTAGCGGCGAGCTTGGCCTCGTTGGCGTCCAGGTCGCCGCGGACGCAGACGGCGAAGAAGGCTTCGGGATAGGTCTCGGGCGCGTCGGGCGCGGTCTTCGTCTTCTTGAGTTTCGAGCAGCCGGGCGCACCCGAGAGATCGAACTCCACCGAGTGGGCTTTGTAGACGAGGGTCTTGATGAAGGAAGTCGCGGGAGCCTTGAGGAAAGCGACGAGTTCCTCGATGGTTCTGACGTTCGGAGTGTCCACCTTCTTCGGGGCCTCGGCCGTCGGCGGGACGGCGACGGGGTCGGGCTTGCAGGACGCCTTCTCGACGTTGGCCGCGTAGCCGCAGGAGCAGATGATGAGGGTGTTGTCCCCTATCTCGCTCTCCACCATGAATTCCTCGGAGCCAGTACCTCCCATGGCACCCGTGTCCGCGCGGACGGGAATGACGGAGAGCCCGCAGCGCTTGAAGATCCGCCTGTACGCGCGGGCCATCGCGTCGTAAGTGGCGTCGAGGCTCGCCTCGTCCGCGTGGAATGAATAGGCGTCCTTCATGGTGAACTCGCGGCCGCGCATCACACCGTAACGGGGCCGGATCTCGTCCCGATACTTGGTGTTGATCTGGTAGACGCAGAGGGGGAGCTGACGATAACTCGCGAGCTCGTCGCGGACGAGCGCGGTGAAGACCTCCTCGGCCGTCGGGCTCACGACGAAGTCGTTCTGGAGGCGGTTTTTGACGCGGAGCATACCCTCGCCCATGGTCTCCCAGCGCCCGGACTCCATCCAGAGCTCGGCCGGGACCACGACCGACGGCTTGAATTCCAAGGCGCCCGCGGCATCCATCTCCTCGCGGACAATCCGCTCGACCTTCCTGAAGGAGCGGAGCCCGAGGGGCAGGTAGGCGAAGAGGCCGTTCGAAAGCTTCCTGAGCATTCCCGAACGCATCATGAGCTTATGGCTGGCGATGACCGCGTCGCCGGGGGCTTCGCGGAGCGTGGGCACGAAAAAGGAACTGAGCTTCATGGCGCCCATCATACCGGCGCCGCGCGATACGCCGCAAGGAGGGAAGGGCGCCGCCCTCTCAGGCTTGCCGGCGCTTCTTGTAGTAATCAAGGCCCGGATAGACCCTGTTCTTTCCCAGCGCCTTTGCGTTGTACATGGCCTCGTCCGCACGCTTGACGAAGGCGTTCACGTCGGGATCTCCGTCCTCGAGCACCGCCACGCCCACGGAGGCCGTCACGCGTGGCATTTCCCGTCCGGGATCGAGGCAGTCCTCCTCGATGCCTTTCCGGACGCGTTCAGCCAGCGCGAAGGCCTCTTCCATCTTCGTCTGGGGAAGGAGAACGACGAATTCTTCGCCACCGAAGCGGGCCGCGAGATCGGTCTCCCTCACGCCCGTCCTCAGGACGCCGGAGACGCGCGTCAGGACCTCGTCGCCCGCGTCGTGGCCGTGCCGATCGTTCACTGCCTTGAAACCGTCGAGGTCCAGGAGAAGGAGCGCGCAGGGGAGTCCGTGCCTCTTCGATCGAGAGACTTCCTTCTTCGCCTGGTTGAAGAACGCCCGCCGATTGGGCAGTCCGGTGAGTTCGTCCGTCATGGCGAGCCGCTCGAGCTTATCGTTGAGCGAGAGTATCCGCTCGTCCGCGATCTTCTTTTCGACTATCGCGTAAACGAGGTCGGCGATGAAATCGACGAGCTCCACGTCTTCCTGGGTGTATTCTTCCCCCTTATTCCCGACGCCGAGGACGGCGATGACCTTACCGTTCCTCATCGTGGGCACCACTACTTCCCGAACGACCTCCGCATGGCCTTCGGGCATCCCCTTCTTGCCCTGCAGCGAGGCGAAATCGTTATGGATGATCGGGCGCCTCTCGCGCACGGCGTCGGCCCAGACGCCCGCCTTCGAGAGGTCGTAGGTCATGCCCTGCCCTTCAGCCTTGCAGAAATCCCGCACGGTCCGAGTGGACCAGTTGCCGAGGGAGAGGGTTCCCTCGGCCTCGTTAACAAAATGATAGAACCCGATGCTCGAATCCGTGAGCGCCTCGATCTCGTCCAGCGCCTTCTGCATGAGGTCCGAGAACCCGTGGTCAGCTGCGTATTCCCATAGCCGGAGACGGAGCCTGATGACGTCCTCGGCCTTCTTGCGGGCGCGCAAGTCCACGGTCATCCCGTCGATGAGCCGTTGGTTGACGAGTAGCAGGAGCGATAGCACGAGGAAAAGGTAGAGGACTCCGTAGGACAGGATCACCCAGGTATCCACGAGCGTCGGGCCGAAAACGTCTCTCGCTTCCGGCAGGACGAGATCGCAGACGAGGCGGATCGAGTTCACGACGGTGAAGGCGACGAAGATGAACCCAGTCCACTTCGTTTCCCTACGCATGATCCTCGGCGCCCTGAGGAGGAGGAGCCAAGCGCACTGCGCCGCCATGAAGAGGATGGAGAGGCTGAAAATGGCGTTTCGTATCGCCAAATCAGGGAAGACGTAGATAAAGCACGCGAAGACCGCCGTGAACGCCCCGAGGTAGATCCAGTTCTGTAGACGCTTTCCGCGCAAGCCGCAGAAATCCTCGAGCCCCGCATAGAGGAGGGTGAATCCGACGACGATCATGACGTTCGAGACGAGCATGGAGAAGAAATCCGGAATGACGCCGCGGAGCGCGAACAGCGCGATCCCCGCGAAATGGAGGGCGAAATCCGCAACCCAGAGCCCGAGGCCCCGGAATCGCCGGCGGTTTTGGACCCAGAGGGAAACCGCGACGATGAGGCCGACGGCCGTAATAAGGACGTATCCTGCGTATATCGTCCGCATGTCGGGGAATCCCATCGCTCGCACCTACGGAAAGTCTAGACCCGCGGTGACTTCATCGCAAGCCGCGCGTGGTCGATTTTCCGAATATCTTCACGGGGACCCGTGATTCGACGATCCTTCCGCCAGCCTTCGGAGCGTCCTCGGGTCACCTCACTTGTTCAGGATCGACAACACGATAGGCGTCACGATGTAGTTGCCGATGATAAGGCCGAGGGATGGTAGAAGGAAGGCGAGGAGAATTCGAGTCACGCGGTTCTTCCAGAATCCCTTGGCGGTGGAGGCGTCGTCACGGAGGCTCTCGAAATCCTGGACAGAGGGCTTTCGTAGCATGGCCTCGACGATCCCTGTTATAAACCCGAGGCCCATGAGCGGATTCAATATCGCGAACGGCGCCGCGACGAATGCGGTCAGGACCGTGAGCGGATGGGCCAACGCGGATATCGCTCCGATCGCGGAAAAGCTTCCGATCGTGACGAGCCAGGTCAATATCTTCTCGAGGGCGAAATCGGGTCCTTTCCAGACGAAGCCCGCGACCATGAGGCCCACGATGACTGCGGGGACGGCCCAACCGATCACCTTGCCCCAGGGACCGGGCTTGGGGACGACGCTGATGTCCGAGACATCGGCGTACGCCTCGCCCGACTCGAATTTCGAGAGCCAGGCTTCGATGCCGCCCATGTGGCCCGCGCCCACGACGGCGACGCACTTCCCCTTGCCGCCGCTCCAGATCTTGGCGGCGAGGAAGCGGTCCCGCTCGTCGATGAGGACTTCCTTTACGGTGGGAAGGTAATCAGCGAGCTCGCCCATCATGTCCTCGAGTGCGCTCTTCTTCTTGAGCTCCTCGATCTCGGCCTCCGAGGGCCGTTCCGACGAGAAGGCGGACGATACGAGGGCCGCGAGGAGCTTGGACCTGTTCCAGAGCCCGGACTTGTTCCACGCGCGCTGGAGCGTCACCTGGACCTCGCGGTCGGCGAACTCGCAGGGAACTCCGATCTCCTCTGCGGCTTCGACGGCCGCCTTCATTTCCTCTCCGGGCTGGACCCCCTGCGACGATCCCATCCGCTTCTGAAAGGAGGACAGTACGAGGTTGGCGAGGAGGAGGAAGGCCTTGCCCTCCTTGATCACCTTGACGATATCAAGTCCAGCCCAGTCTTGCCGCTCGGAGAGCGTCCGATAACGACCCGCGTCCAACTCTACGCAGACCCGATCGGGACTCTCCGTCCTGATGGCGTTCCGGACCTCCTCCACGCTCCGCGAGGAGACGTGCGCCGTCCCCACGAGCAGTATTTCCCGCCCCGAGGAGAGGGATATCCTCCTCAGGGTGTCCGGCATCGGTCCCGTCTCCGGTCCGAGCGCCGGATCGCTTTCGCTCGAGCTCATGAGCCCGCCTTTCCCGCTTCCAGCTTCCGGAGCTCGATCTCGTTGAGCCTATCGGCCATCGTGCCCTTCCTACCCATGTCCCTGACGAGACCGTGGTACTTCATGGCGAGCTCGGCCTTGCTCCTCGAGTTCCAGTACCCCGCGAGGAAGAACAGCATCATAGCGCGCTCGTCGAGCCGCTTGATCGACATGATCGCGTTCTCCACCTCGGTCGTGTCGCCGTTCTCGACGTACTGCCTGAGGAGGAGGTAGTGAACTTGATTCCGCTCGCGGTTGATCGCCGGCATAACCGAGGCCGCGAGCGCCTTGGCGCCCTTCGCGTCGCCCGATCGCATGGCGGCGTTCACGGCCATGACCGCGTAATTGAAATCCGACTCGGATCCCTTATACGCGCGGAGAAAGGCGTCGGCGGCCTCGGACCATCGGTTCGTCTTCATGCTGAGAATGCCTATCGATTCGAAGGCGTAGAAATACGCGGGATTAAGGCGCGCCGCTTGCTTATAATCCGCGAGCGCCTTCTCGTCCTCGCCACGGGCCTCGAGGATGCCCGCCCTCATCACGTAAGGCAGGTAGTACCCCGGATCCAGGCCGATGGCTTTGGAGAAATCCGCCGCGGCCTCGTCGGGCTTCCCGAGATCGAGATAGCATCGCGCGCGCTCGACGTAGTTCCAAGGATCCGAGGGCGCGAGTCCGATGGCCTTCGTCGAGTCCGTGAGCGATCCCTCGTAGTCGCCGCGATAATATCGCGTGCGGGAGCGTTCGGCCCAGGAGAGGGCATGCGTCGGATTGACCTCAATCGCCTGGCCCTGATACCGCTCGGCGTCGTCGTACTTGCCGTTCTTGAGCCCGAGTCGTCCCATGCCGAGGAGGGCGTCCACGTTCCTGGGTTCCGATTTAAGCGAGGCGCGGTAGGAGTCCTCGGCCTTGACGAAGACCTTCGCCTTGAACCAAATGTCGCCGTAATCGGCGAGGGCCTGTCCGTGCCCAGGATCGGCCTTGAGGACGCGGTTCAGGTATTCCTTCCGCTTCCCGTCGTTCCCCTTCGCCCATTCGACGGCGCTGAGGAGATAGAGGGCCTCAGGATCCTCGGGCCTGACCGCGAGGACGGCTTCCGCTTCCATCCTGGCCTCGTCGAGCTTCCCCTCAGAGAGGAGGACCGAGGCGCGGAGGATGCGGATGCGCGGATCGGCATCCTTGGAGCTGGCTGCCTTCTCGAGGTACTCCGCCGCAGCCACAAGGTCATCCTTCTCGAGGAGGGCGTTCGCCTCGAGGACGAGCGCCACGGCGCCGGGACTCGGCGAGGGCGCGACGCTCGGCGTAGGGCTCGGTGCCGGACTCGGTGCGACGGCCGGGCTCGGCGCGGGCGCTACCGTACCGCCGCGCCCCGTGTTCAGGCATGAGGCGGCGAAGACGGCGAGCGACAACGCGCCGACCGCGACGCGCGCTTTGACAGGTATCGATCCCATGGCCGGCCATACTAGCCTTATAAAGGCGCTTTTGCAAGGTTGAAACGCCGCTCGCCTTGGGGATACACTCAATCGATATGTCGACGCAGAGAGCTTTCCGCTTCAATACGCTTACGAGGGCGCTCATCGCGACCCTCTCCTTCGTCGCCGCCTTCGCGATCATTGTCCTCGTCCAATTCTCCGGCAAGGACAGGATCAAGGCCAACGCGGGAAGCATCTCCATCACCGGGATCCGCGATTCCTCCGCGGGCGGAGACAAGGACGTATCTTCCTTCCCCCTCTCGCTCAACGTCGATTTCCAGGGCATCGGATTCAGCTTCGGGCATGGCCGCCCGCTCGCGGCGGAGCGCCGCGACGGCGCGCGCGCCATCGTCAAACCGCTGTCCTGGTCGGCGAAGGGCCGCAGGGTGAGCGTGGAGCTCGAGGGCGGCGCGGCGATCGACTTCGAGGCCGGTCCCGACGGCGAGTCGTTCGCCGTGCACACGCGATTCGGCGCCTCGGGCCTCCGCTCGTTGTCTCTTCCATATTCGCTCTCGGGCTCCTCGTTCCAAGCCAACCTCGGCGAGCGCCTCAGCGTGAGGACGAGGGGCGGCGTGTACACCCTCGGCCTTCCCGATGGCTCGAGGCTCGACGCGGAAGGCTTCACGCTCAGCCTCGGCGAACGTAAGAACGCGTTCTCACTCGCGCTCGTCCGCAAACCGGCTAGGGTCTCGCCGTCGCCCGGAGACGCGGCGAAATTCGTGCGGCTCGATGCAGAGCGCTGGCGGGCCGGACTCGAATCGTGGACCGGGAAGACTTATGCGGGTCTCGTGAAGGGACGGTACGCCCCGGAATCCCTCGCGTGGACGGGCGGCGCCACGCCGGCTTTCTCCGACCAGGCGCTAGCCGTCCTCATCGCGGAGGCGCTCTCCCGCGGCGCCTACGCAGAGATCCGTCCGATGCTGACGTCGCTCGCGAAGGGCAGGGCCGATTCACTCGGCTGGAAATCCTCAGTGTACCTAGGGAACATCATCCGCAAGGAAGAGCTCCTCCGGGCTGAGACGAGGACCCGCACGGCCGCTGCCGCATCGAGGATCGCGGCGAAGGATCCCGCCATCCTCCTCGAACCCGACATCGTCCACCTCTGCGTCGACAGGGCACCCGAACTCATGGAACCCTTCCTCGCCGTCGTCGCGAACATCGACGCCGAAGGCCTTTCCCCTTCGATCGCCCTCGGCATTCTCCTTTGCCTCGCGGAGGCGGAATCCTATTTCCCGGACGCCGAGAATCCCTTCGCGCGGCTCGAGGCGGCCGCTCTCGAGGCCTTCCAGCCCGCGATCCAGGGCTCGGCCGGCACGGCCTTCGTGACGCTCGAGACCGGCCGCGCCGACATCGCCCTCCAGTGCCGCGCAGGGGCCGCGCTTATGAGGATCGGCGCTTTCAGGGAGGATGAGGGCCTCTCGGGAACGGGACGCGCCCTCGCCGCCTCCGCGCTCATCCTCGCGGACGAGAACGGCGTCCTTCCAGCGAAAGTCGAAGTATCGAACGGCCAGCCCGGCGCCCGCGAGGGCGTCCTCCTCCCCGAGAACGTCTACGCCACGATCGCGGAAAATCCCTGGTACCCTCGCGCGCGCAGCCTCTTCAGGGAAGCGGGGAAGGGAGCCTGGCTGCTCGCGTGCTCTCCCAAGATCGGGATCGAATGGGGCAAGGGCCAAGCGAACATATCAGCTGATTGGCCTGTCGGCGCGACGCACTACATGTACGTCTTCGGGATCGAACCCGTCGTCCTCATGCGGCTCTACGAGATCCCCTACAATCCGGATCCGTCATTCGACCGCTACAATGCTTCGGGCTACCTGTATTCCCGCGCCTCGCGCGTCCTCTTCCTCAAGATGAAGCATAAAGCGGAACGGGAATACGTCCGGATGAACTTCTAAGCCCCTTCTCGATTCCGAACTCGTCCTCGAGCTAGAGCTCGTCCTCGAGCTCCCGGAGCTTATCGCGGATGACGGCCGCCGCCTCGTAGTCTTCCTCGGTCACCGCCCGCTCGAGGGCCTCCATGAGCTTTCGGCGCTCCTCTTCCATTGATGGTTCCGATTTCCGAGGCAGGCCTCCGTCGGTTTCCGGGCGCGTGATGATCCCGGACAGCCCCTGACCGCCCAATACGTCGAGATCTTCAGCGGCCTCCATGGCGGGCGCGTCGCCGTCCATGCCCATCGCCGCGTCCTCCGCATTCCCGGCAACTCCCTCCTGGCGCTCCGGCATCAGGAGATCGACGGGCACTCCCGCCTCCTCGACGACGTGCTCGGCGATGAACACGCGGCACTTGGCCCTGACGGCCACCGCCAGCGCGTCTGAAGGCCGGGCGTCGACGCAATCCTCGCCGCCCTTGCCTTCCATAACGAGGCGAGCGTAAAAAGTGCCTTCCTTGAGATCCGAGATCTCAACGCGGGAGATTTTCTTCCCGCAATACGCGAGGACGCTCAGAAGGAGGTCGTGCGTGAGCGGCCGCGGCACTTTCACTCCGCCGAGCCCGATGACGATGGATTGAGTCTCGAGAGGCCCGATGAATATGGGAACCGCGACGTCGGCGCCGACGGGACGGATGAGGATGGCATTTCCCTGGTTCGTCCTGGCCACGGACCAGATTTCGGCCTCGACGAAGGTATCCTCGGACATGGTACCCATACAGTCTCGCCCATGCGGGGGTTCGGCGCAAGGAGGAGGCCGCTCCGTTCGGCCGCCGAAGGGCCCCTCCGCGGGGCGGCATCCTTGACTCCCTCGGCGCCCGCGGGCAATAATGAAACCCCATGAAGAAGCTCATCTTCGTCTCGGGGGGCGTCTGTTCTTCATTGGGCAAGGGAGTGGCCGCGTCTTCGATCGGCTGCC
>CAZIEI010000115.1:0-10911 GCA_964538705.1 uncultured Spirochaetales bacterium
GAACACGACGAATTCCTGGTCCCCGACGACGATGTTCGCGTTGTCGACCGCGCGAACGCTGCCCTCGTAGACCTTGGACATTCCCTTCAATTCTACCTTGGCCATACAGCCTCCCTTCAGGGGTATCTTATGAGGGTCAGTGTATCCGGTAAACTTCCAGCTGTCAACGAAAAATCCCTGGGGAAAACCGCGTTCAGGGGATGATGCGCCGATACGCCCCTACCCGGGGCGGAAAAACAAGAGGCTGTTTTTACATTCTTTTGGATGGGTCTTGCCGGGTAAAAAAAAGTGCGTTTTTACATTATTCTCAATGCTTTTCTACAATTATTATCGAGGCCTTTGAGCGGCTCTCATTTCCATCGATCGCCCTTATTCTAGCCCGGACAACGGAAGCCGCAATCCGTAGATATACCGGAATAGACCCGGTGAAATACCGGTTTCGGGCGTGAAATACCCCCGGCGGAGGTTCCGCGCGGCCGGGACCGGGGCATCGGGCTTCCTTGACGGTACCCGAGCAGTGGTTTAAGTATGTACCGTGGAAATAGAAAGGCCCGGACGTGGGGCAATGCCCGATATCGTACGCCTCGTCCTGGTCTGCGCGGGCTTCGCGCTGGCCGCCGTGGTCGGGCTTGCGCCGATATATCTGCCCGCGCCGCGCGTTGATCCCGGAATCATCCGCTCCCCCGGACGCCTGGACGCCCGGGCCGCGGACAAACCAGGCCGGATCGCCCTTTCAGGCGAATGGGTGGCCGTATGGGACAGGATCGTCCCGCCGGACCGCCTCCGTCACATGAGCAGGACGGCGCCGGCGGCGCTGCCCTCAGCCTGGAGCGACATCAGGGATGCTTCCGGCGCGAAGCGCCCCTCACAGGGCTGCGCCACCTTCTACCTCGACGCCGAGCTCCCTCCCGGCCTGGACGCGGTCTCCGTCGGGGTCATGGAAACCGCCTTCCGCCTCTACGCGAACGGGACCCTGGTGGCGTCCGCGGGCGTGGTCTCCGAGAACTCAGAGGAGGGCAAGGCCCAGCGGCGGCCTGTCGTCGCTAACGCGGGGTCGCTCCCGGAGCGGGTCCGATTCACGCTCCAGGTATCAAACCACGCGGGCGTCGAGGGCGGCCCCGTAGGCGGCGTCGTCGTCGGCCGCTATGCCGAGCTCCGCGCCGGGGAGGCGTACTGGAACCTCCTGTACGCGAACGTCGCGGGCGCCTGCAGCATCCTCGGCTTCTACCACTTCATCGTCTTCCTTCTCCGGACGAGGGACCGGAAACGGCTCTACCTATCGATCTTCTGCACCGTCTCGGCCTTCAGGATCATCGTCATGGAGCGGTTCTTCGAAATCGTCTTCCCTGGCGCCGACCTCTTCATGCCGCTCATGCGCCTCGGCCACGGCGTCCACTACGCGTCGTTCGCCTTCCTCGCCCTCTACGTCCGGGCCCGCTTCCCGCGTTCGTTCCCGAAGGCCCTCGCGGCTGCCGCCTTCGTGACAGGTGCCGCCTTTGTCCTCGTGGCCGGGGTCGCCCCGCTCCGGATCGTCCAGGCGAGCTACTATCCCTACGCCGCGTACGCCCTCGCAGTCTCGGTCGTCGCGGCGGCGGCGGTCATGAAAGCCGTCCGCGGCGGAAGGAAGGACGCTGCCTGGGACGCGCTGGGGCTCGTCTTCCTCGTCGCGACGTCGACCTACGACGTGGCGCGGCAGGTCCTCCAAGTCCACGGCGTGAACCGCCCCATCTACCTCATGCCGATAGGCTTCGCGGCCTTCCTCCTCAACGTCACCGTCGCGCAGTCGCTCGGATACCTCCGCCTCTCGGACGCGAGGCGGAGGCTCGCGGCCAAGCTCGCGAAGCGCGGAGACGACCTCAAGGCGATCGTCGACAGGAAGACGCGACGCCTCCGCGAAGCCAACAGGCGGCTCCTCGAGGCCAACGCCAACAGGACCGCGTTCTTCGCCGCCGCCTCTCACGAGCTCAGGACCCCGGTCACGGCCATGCAGCTCGCGCTGCGCTCGATCAAGGAAGGGAAGCGCGACGCCGCCTATCGTCCCGGCGATCCCGTCTTCGACGTCCTTTCGCGCCAAGCAGCGCGCCTCGGCCTCCAGCTCGACAGCTTCCTCACCTACGCCCGGCTCGAACTCAACGCGCTGCATCCGGTCCCCGCCATCCTCGACGCGGGCGAGCGGCTCGCGTACGCGGCGGCGGGCATGCGATCCCTCGCCGAGAGCCGGGGCGTCTCGATCGAGGCCTCCGCGCCCGGCGGCCGGCCCGACTCGCTCAAGGTACACCTGGATCCAGACCTCCTCGACGCCGCGATCAACAACGCCCTCGACAACATGCTTAGGCGCTGCGGGGACGGCGGCGCGATCGCCTGTACGGCCTCGGCCGCGGAGGGAGGCGTCCGGATCAGGATCGAATGCCGCGGCCTCACGCTCTCGCCCGCGGATGCCGAGGGCCTCTTCATATGGCTGCCCGAGCCGGAAGGCCAGGGAGCGCGCCGCGCGAGCGGCACCGCGATCGGGCTCTCGCTCGCGAAGCGCATCATGGAAGCCATGGGAGGGACGCTCCGCGCGGAGACGGAGGGCTCGTTCGCCATCGTGCTCTCCATGCCGACGGCCGGAGAGGCGCGGCGCGAGGCCCCGGCCGGAGCGGAGCGGAAGGCCGCGAAAGGAGCTGAGGAGGCCCTCGCCGCTGAAGAGGGCGCCGGCCGTCCCGCGGACGCGGAAGAGGCTGGAAGCGCCGCTTCGGTGGTGGCGCCGGCCGCGCCGATGGGCGAGGTCCGCAGAGCGGCGCGGGAACCCGCGAGGCGAGCGACGATCCTCGCGGTCGACGACGACAAGGACCTCCTCTCCTTCCTCCAGGACGGGCTCTCGCGCCAGTTCGAGGTCATCCCCGCCCGCGACGGCGAGGAGGCGCTCGCGGAGCTCGACCGCCATCCGGAAATATCGCTCATCGTGAGCGACGTCATGATGCCGGGAATGGACGGGATCGAGCTCTGCCGCCGCGTGCGCGACGTCCGGCGGAGGCCCATGCCCTTCATCTTCCTCACGGCGCGCGCCATGGAGGAGGAGATGGAGGAGGCCCTCCACGGCGGCGCGGTCGGCTACGTGGTGAAGCCCTTCGCCATGGACATCCTCGCGGCCAAGGCCGCGAGCCTCATCGAGTTCTCGGACCGCCAACACGACTTCATGAAGCGGAGCATCATGGACCACCTCTCCGGCTGGGATTCGTCCGACGCTCCGCGCCGCGAAGCATCGGCCGCGCCCGCGCGGCGGCGCTCCATGGAGGACGCGGCCAAGGCCCTCGGGCTCACCGGGCGCCAGGCGGAGATCCTCTCGCTCCTCGTGAAGGGATACACGGACTCGGAAATCGCGTCTTATTGCGGGATATCGACCAAGACCGTGTCCGACCACGTGCGGAACATCCTCGAGAAGGCGAACGTGGACAACCGCACTCAACTCGCTTACGAGCTCCTCTCGGGCGGCGACGAGGAGGCCTAGGCCCGGGGCCCGGTCGCGTCGCCGATCGAGGCTCTGAAGGCGAGGCCGCGACCGTCGATCCGGTACGGTCCCGAGCTCGCGGGAACGAAGATCGACGCGCCCCGGGGCAGATCGAACGCCTCTCCGCCGAAATCCGCGCGGAACGAACCCTCGACGCAGAAGACGACCTCCGGCCGCGCCCCGGATCGCCGCGCCTCCCGTTCGCCGTCTAGGACCGCGAGAGAGAAGTCCGGGCAGGGCGCCGCGTACGACGACCATCCCGACTCGTCGGCGGGCGCGGGCCGCAGGACCTCAGGCGCGTAGGGATCGAAGGAGAGGACGGAAGCGAGCTCTCCGGGATCGACCTTCTTGGGCGTGAGGCCCCCGCGGAGCACGTTATCCGAACTCGCCATGAGCTCCACGCCCGTGCCCCCGAGGTACGCGTGGAGCGTCCCATGCGTGATGTAGAGGGCGTCCAGCCGATCGATCCGAACCACGTTGAGGTAGAGGGCCGCGAGAACGCCGGGATCCGCGGGGTAGAATTCCGAGAGGCGGATCATCGTCTCGAGAGCGGTCCGCGCCCCCTCCTTGAGGCCGGGGGCCTCGAGCCGCCGTCGTGCGGCCTTCCGCGCGCCTTCCACGAAGCCCGCTCGCTCCTCCTCCGGCACCGCGAGGTGGGCGGCGAAGAACTCACGGAGCCCCTCCTCGGAGGCGGCGATCGCGTAGGAGAGAGCGACGAGCTCGTCGAGCGCTCCGTCCTCGCCTTCGAGGAGGGCGAGGTTTTGCGCGATCTCGCTCCGCGGGCGGAATCCGCAGAGCGCGCCGAAGGGGCCGAGCGCGGCGATGATCTCGGGCTTGTGGTTCCGGTCGCGATAGAGCCGGTCGGGGGAATCCGCGGGCAGGCCGGCGGCCTCTTCGCGGTCGAAGCCGCGCGCCGCCTGCTCGCGCGAGGGGTGCGCCTGGATGGACAGGGGCGACGCGGCGGAGAGGAGCTTGAGGAGGAAGGGGAGCGCGTCGCCGGCTGCGTCGCCGAGGAAATGTGCGGGCGCAGCGGCGATGAGCTCCCCGAGGGCCACCTCAGCGCCGCGATCGACGGTCCGCGAGGGAGATCGCGGGTGCGCCCCCATCCAGAGCTCCGCGCAGGGCTTCCCATCGTCACCGATCCCGAGGATGGCGGGTATCGCGTCCCTCGAACCCCAGGCGTAATGCTGGATCGGGTTCCACAGGACGTACGCGCTCGGCCTCGCTTCGTCGTTTCCCATGCTGCGATGGTAGCGGGGAGCGGGAACGCGCGTAAAGCTCCCCGAGCGCGTCCTTGACGGCTATCGAGGGCGCATGCGACTCTTCGGCATGCTTAAGGCGGAAGGCCCCTGGATCGTCGACGGAGAGGGGCGCAGGCTTATCCTCCGGGGCGCCAACGTCTCGGGCTCTTCAAAGACGCCCGCCGGCCTCTCGTTCGGCGCGAACGCCCTCTCCTCGTGCGAGGGAGCGTCCTTTGTCGGGCGCCCCTTCCCCCTCGCGGAGGCGGCGGACCGCTTCAGAGAGCTCAAGGGTTGGGGCCTAAGGTTCGTCCGCCTCCTCGTGACCTGGGAGGCGATCGAGCACGCGGGGCCGGGAACCTATGACCGCGCCTACCTCGAATACCTCCGCGCGATCGCGGAGGAAGCGGCGAGGGCCGGCGTCCTCCTCTACGTCGATCCGCACCAAGACGCCTGGAGCAGGTGGACGGGCGGCGACGGCGCGCCGGCCTGGACCCTGACCGAGATCGGTTTCGATCTCGACGCGCTCGGCCCCTCAGGCGCCGCCCTCATCCACGGACAAGACGGCTCCCGCGACAGCCGCATGATCTGGCCGACGAACTACAACCGTCTCGCCTGCGCGACCATGTTCACGCTCTTCTTCGGCGGGAACGATTTCGCTCCGGGCTTACGCGTACGCGGCGAGCCCATCCAGGAATTCCTCCAGGGCTCATACCTCCGCGCCTTCGCGGAGGTAGCAAAGACGTTCGAGGGCCTCCCAAACGTCGTAGGCTTCGGAGTGATGAACGAGCCCAATCCGGGCTTCATCGGTCTCCGCGACGGGTCGCGCCTCGAGCGCGCCATGATGCGGCGCGGCGCCATGCCCTCCCCCTTCGAGGCCATGGCCGCGGGCGAAGGCTTTCCCGCCAACGTCGAGCGCTGGACCATCGACTTGTTCGGGAACCACAGGGCCGGCCGCACCGCGCTCAATCCCTCAGGGATCCGCGCCTGGCGTGAAGGCGCGGCCTGCCCCTGGAGACGGGAGGGGATCTGGGACGTCAAGGGCGGGAGGGCGGTCCTCCTCAGGCCCGGTCACTTCGCGGCCGAGGGGAGCGTCACGGAGCGCTGGTTCAAACCCTTCTATAAGCGCTTCATATCGGAGATCAGGTCGATCATCCCCGGCGCCCTCGCCTTCATCGAGGGAATCCCCTACGGAGAGCACCTCCGATGGACGGCGGAGGATCCCCCGGGCGCGGTGAACGCCGCCCACTGGTACGACGACCTCGCCATGATCAGCAAGACGTTCCAGGAATTCGTATCGATCGATTCGACGACGATGCGCTTCTCCTTCGGCCGCCGCGGGATCGCGCGCGGCTACGAGCGGGCCATGGGACGCTGGAAGGAACGGTCCGAACGGGACATGGCCAAAGTCCCCACGCTGATAGGCGAGTTTGGCCTTCCTTTCGACCTGAACCGGAAGTCCGCGTACCGTAGAGTCGCGCGCGGCGCCGATCCTGAGAAGGCCTTCCGCCTCCATGAGCGCGCCCTCTCGGGGTATTACGGCGCCCTCGACGCCCTCCTCCTCTCCGCGACCATCTGGAATTACTCTTCGGACAACGATCCCGAAGGCGGCGACCATTGGAACGGCGAGGACCTCTCCATCTATTGCCGCGCCCACGGCGGTCCGCGGGCCCTCAGGGGATTCTCCCGCCCTTACGCCGCGCGGACCGCGGGTATCCCGCTCCGCATGTCCTTCGATCCGCGGAGCGCGCGATTCGAATTCGAGTACGAGATCGACGGGGCCGTGAGCGCCCCGACGGAGATATTCCTCCCCGCCTGCTGGTATCCGCACGGCCCCTCGGTCGCGCTCCGGCGGGGAGGAGCGGAATGGAAATGGGACGAAGGGGAGCGAATCCTCTCCCTCCGCGCGAGCGGGGCGGGACGGATCAGCATCCTCGTCGAACCCGGAAAGGCGTAGCAACATGGCCGTCGTCAGGAAACTACCGGTACCCAAGGACATCGACATCGCGCAGGACGCGACGCTGAGGCCCATCGCGGAACTCGCGCGCGCGTGGTGCATCCCCGAGAGCGCGCTCGACCCCTACGGCCGCTACAAAGGCAAGCTCGACGTCGCAGCACTCTCGGGGAAGGGCAGGAAGCCCGGCTCCAAGTACGTGGTGGTGACCGCCATCACGCCCACGCCCCTCGGCGAGGGCAAGACGACGACCACGGTCGGCCTGGCGCAGGGCATCTGTAGGACGGGCAAGCTCGCGGCCTGCGCCATCCGCCAGCCCTCGCTCGGTCCCGTCTTCGGCATCAAGGGCGGCGCGGCCGGCGGCGGCTACTCGCAGGTGGTGCCCATGGAGGACTTCAACGTCCACCTCACCGGCGACATCCACGCCGTGCAGGCCGCTCACAACCTCGTCGCGGCTGCCATCGACGCGCGCCTCCACCACGAGTCGAGGCACGACCGCGCCTTCTTCGAGGAGCGCGGCATCCCCTGGATCGGACTCGACGCCTCGAGCGTGCGCTGGAACCGCGTCGTGGACATGAACGACCGCGCCCTGAGGCGCGTACGCGTGGGCATGGGCGGGGACGACTCCGGCCCCGAACGCGACAGCGCCTTCGACATCGCGGTCGCGAGCGAGATCATGGCCATCCTCGCCCTCGCGCGCGACCTCCCTGATTTCCGAGCGCGCCTCGGGCGCATGGTCCTAGGCCGCGACACGGAGGGGAAGCCCGTCACCGCCGAGCGCATGGGCGTCGCGGGGGCCGCGGCGGTCATCATGCGCGAGGCCCTGAAACCCAACCTCATGCAGACCCTGGAGGAGGGGCCGGCCCTCGTCCACGCGGGCCCCTTCGCCAACATCGCGCATGGCAACTCCTCCATCCTCGCGGACGAGGCGGGGCTCTCCTTCGCCGACTACGTGGTGACCGAGGCGGGGTTCGGATCCGACATGGGTTTCGAGAAATTCTGCGACATCAAGTGCCGGGTCTCGGGCATCTCCCCGGACTGCGCCGTCATCGTCGCCACGCTCCGCGCACTCAAGATGCACGGGGGCGGCCCCAAGGTGGTGGCGGGGAAGCCCCTCGCCCCTGTCTACTCCGGCCCCGCGCCCGAGCTCCTCGAAGCCGGGCTCGCCAATCTCGGCGCGCATATCCGCATCGTGCGCTCCTTCGGGGTGAACGCGGTGGTCGCCATCAACGCCTTTCCCGGGGACTCAGTCGCCGAGCTCGAGCGCGTCAAGGAATACGCCGCCGCGCAGGGGGCCTCGGGCGCCGCCGTCTGCCGCCACTGGGAGAAGGGCGGCGAGGGCGCCCTCGACCTGGCGCGCGAAGTGGAAAAGGCCGCGGCGAGCCCCGGCAAGTTCAAGCTCCTCTATACGGATTCGCTGCCGCTCAAGGAAAAGATCGAACGCGTCGCGAAGGAGATCTACGGGGCGGCCTCGGTGTCCTATTCCGATCGCGCCCTCGCCGACCTCGCCGACCACGAGGCGGCCGGAGCGGGGAACCTCCCCGTCTGCATGGCCAAGACCCAATATTCCCTCTCGCACGATCCGGCGCTCAAGGGCGCGCCGACGGGCTTCGTCCTCCCCATCCAGTCGGTGAGGCTCTCCGCGGGCGCGGGCTTCGTCTTCCCGCTGTGCGGCGACATCAGCACCATGCCGGGGCTTCCCTCGAAGCCCGCATACATGGATATGGACATAGACGTGAAGACCGGGAGGGTGAGGGGGCTCTTCTAGCCGGCTTCTGCGCCTCGGTTCGCGGGCCCCGGTTCGCCGGAGCCCGCGGTCGGCCTCAAGCCCTCGCGGTCTTCACCAGGAAGTAATTGCGCTCAACCACGAAAAAGAAGAAAGCCGACATCCCGAGCGCGACGGTCATGCAGAGCGCGTACGACAGCCCCATAGAAGGGACGCTGTCGACAGCGTCCCACATCGAGTTCGCGATCGGGATCGCGATAATGGAATGCGTGAGATAAAACGAATAGGACATCTGCCCGAGCGCCCTCAATGGTTTCCATGAGAAGAAGCGCTTGTAGAATCCACTCTCGTCCAGCACGTCACGCAGGAGAAACAGGCTTATCGTTCCGACCCCGATGAAGTAGAGCGACTGGATCAAGGGGTTCGCTTGAATCCTCTCGTGCCATGCCGCCCACGCGGCGCTCGCCGCGAGGAGAAGAGGCAGCGAAATGATTCCCGCCACGCGCGAGGTCTTGTTCTCGAAAGCCATGGGGTATTCCGCGAGCAGGCATCCCAGGAAGAAATTCATGAATCGGAAATCCGGGAAGGCGATGGCCGCCGGCTTGGGCACGGCTATCAGGAGGGCGCTGAGCGTTGCCGCGATCGGTAAATAAAGCTTCCTGGCTTTCGCCGGAACGAGCGACGCGAGGAGGATGATGAAATAGAAAATCCATTCCCATCCGAGCGACCATGATACCGTATTCGCGTATGTATACGCGGATACTACGGTCGGAAGGAATAGGAGTTCCCGGGCGAGCAGCTTGACTGACTGCCTGCTGAAAAGGAAAACGAGGACGACCATGGCGTACAGCGGATACAGCCTCATGAAGCGGCTAGCGAGATACGGCCGCCGTTTCTTTCCCTTGATGAACATCATTTTCCAGATGAGGAAGCCGGAAATGACGAAAAAAACGTCCACGCCCACCATGCCCGAGTTGAGCGCGCCGATCACGAATCCCAAGATAGGATTCTGCGTAAAGTACCCCCGGGCGCCATATTGCGCGAAAAAATGCACGTTAAAGACGAGGATGACGGCGAGCGCACGCAGGCCCTCGAGCCCGGTATACCGATTCTCGCTGTCGAGGAGGAAAAACCCGTCGAAAGCCTTCATCGAGCCCTCCTGGTCACGAAAATACGCCACATCATTGTACTAAAGCCCCCGCGCCTTGAGTTCCTCGACGAGCTTCACGTAGAAGGCGGGGGCGTCGAAGCGGTTCGCCGCGCGATAAATGACGAGGCCGTGCACGTCCGAGTGGGATATAGGAAGCTCGTCTTCCTCGCCGATGACGCCTCGGAATTTCCCCCACTTGGCGGACTCGACGGGAACGAAGCCGTCGTTCCGCCCCTCCATGTCGCGGAGCGCGCGGTAGAGCAGCACGTAGACGCCGACGCCGTAGTCGTCATGGAGCTCCGAGGTCCAGCTCTGGTAGAGGACGCGGGAGTCGTCGGGGTTGCTTGCGTTGAAAGCGGCCATGGCCTCGGGCGTGAGCTGGGCGATGGCCTTCTTGGCCGCGGGAGCCGAGTCTCCGCCTATGAATTGCGCGAGGAAATCCACGGCTTTGCCCGTAGCGTCGTTCACCACGGGCGCGTCCTCGAGGAAGAAACGCGCGATGGCGGTGCCGCGGTGCGGCGTGCCCACGGTGCTGAGGCTCGCGACCTGGCCGCCGCGTCCGAGCGCGGAGATGAGGTACCGCGTCTCGATGCCTCCCTTGGAGTGGGCGATGACGTTCACCTTTCCGGCCCCCGTCTCGGCGAGGATCGCGTCGACGCGTTCGGCGATCTTCTCGGAGTTCCCCTCGATGCTCCCCCAGGCGTCGTGCTTTGCGAGGTAGACGCGCGCGCCGCGCTCCGTCAGAGCCTCGGGCACGGTTCCCCAGTAGGATATGAGACCGTCATCGCGCCACGAGAGGCCGTGCACGAGGAGGATCGGATACCGCGTGGCGCATGAGGGTTCGCCCTTGCCCGAGTCCTTCGCGCAGCCCGAGAGGACCGCGATTCCGATGGCCGCGATAGCCGCCAGGATCCTTTTATCGATTTTTTTCATTTTTCCTTCCGCTCAATCCGAATCGTTGTCTATTCCTAACTCCAAAGCATCGTCCTTCCGTGCGGGCCTCGGCCGGTCGGGCATGTGGAGGATATCGCGCGGCTTGGAGCCGTTCTGCGGGCCCACGATCCCCCGCTCCTCCATGATCTCCACGAGGCGCGCCGCCCTGTTGTAGCCGATCTTGAGCCTTCGCTGGATGTAGGAGGCGCTCGCCTTGCCCGCCTGGAGCACGATCTCGAGGGCCTTGTCGAACATGGGATCGTCTCCCGAGTCCGCGAAGAGGCTCTGCTCGCCATCCTCATCGCCCTCCTCTATGAAGATCTCGTCGTCGATGTACTCGGGCTCGCCCAGGGTCTTCACGTGCTCCACGGCCCGCTCCACCTCCTCCTCGGAGACGAAGGCGCCTTGGATGCGCACGGG
>CAZIEI010000116.1:0-10635 GCA_964538705.1 uncultured Spirochaetales bacterium
ACCGTCTGTTCCGGTTCGCTTGCGCTGATGGACGCCGGCGTTCCATTACGGAAGGCCGTCGCGGGCATCGCCATGGGGCTGATTAAGGACGGTGACAGAGTCGCCATCTTGAGCGACATCTTGTGCCCGCGGGCCTTGGCGAAGTCGATGGTGATGTCGTCGCCCTCCACTTTGGCGATGCGGCCGACGCCCCAGGTCCGGTGGAACACGAAATTGCCGGCGTCGAAGGCGATGTGCTTCTCGAAGTCGGCGATGGCCTCGTGGATGTTACGCGGGCCGGAGGCGAGCGCCGAGAGCTTCACGTACTCCTCGAGGTGGGAGTGGTCCTTGTACTTGAGCCTGTAGCACTCGGTGATCTCGCGCCTGACCCAGAGGTCCTTCTCGTCTTGCTCGATGGCGAGCTTCAGGATTTGGATGCAGGTGTCGATTTCCTCGGCCTGCCTGAGCTTCTTGTAGAGGTCCTGGAGAAGCATCGCGGCCTTGTCCGGGGAAATGGCCTTGCCGATCTTCTTCTGCACGTGGAAGAAGAAGTCGAGGTCTCCCGGATTGGATTCGACGAGCTTGGTCCAGATCTCCTTCACGTTGGTGAAGGACTTTTTGGCGATGTAGCGGTGGAGGGCCTTCCTGAAGTAGTCGAAGGCGGCCTCAGCATCCCCCTCCTTCTCCTTCTTTTCGGCGAGGAGCTTCACGATATCGGCTTCCTCGAAGTCCACCTTGACAAGTCGGTCGTAGATCTCCCAGACCTCGGCCTCGCGGTTGTCGTTCTTGTAGCAGTCGGCGAGGGTCCTGAGGGCGTTCCGGTCCTCTCCGTACTCGAGGATGCGGCCGCAGAGGAATTCGACGATGTTCCAGCGCTTGTTGTCGAAGAAGAGGTTGATCAGGGTGATCATGCAAGAGTCGTCGACCGTCTGCCTCATGAGCGAGATAACGCCCGATATATACAGAGCGATGATCGAGTTCTTTGTGTGCGAGATGTGCTCGTCGCAGATGCCCTTGAGCTCGTCGGAGACGCCCTCTTCGGAGGCGGCGCTGATGACCTGGTCGAGTTCCCTGAACTGGGCCACGGAGTAGGCTCCCAGCGCGGCCCTCGTCCACTTCTCCTCGTTGAGCATCTCCTGGACTTTTTTGAGCAGATCCGAATCGGGCATCTAGGTCTCCTTACTTCACGAGGCGTACTGCTTATGGATCTGCGGATCGAGGATCCGGATCTTGAGGAGCACCTCGTCGATCTTCGACCTGGCCTCTCGAGCCGCGACGAGGTGGTCGACGAGCCAGAAATAGCAATTGAGGAGCCTGGGGACGAGGACTCCGCGCTCCGCGTCCGGCTCCTTCATTTCATTCTCGAGCTGGTATATCGCCTGGCGGAGTTTTCCGGACTCCACCGGCCTCAATTCCCGCTTCACGTTGAAAACCCCGAGGAGCGCCGCATGGACGGGAATCCACTCGGCGAGCTCGCGGCCCGCGTATCCCATACCCCGCACGCGCTCCACGACGCTGCGGAGCAGGAAGGACTCCATGCCGTCAAGGTCGACGCGCAGGGGGTCCAGGTAGAAGGCTTCCCTGAAGAGCGCCTTCGCCGTCCGGATCTCGTTGACCATCGCGTACGCGTCGGCGAGCTCGGACATGATCTCCGGGTCCTCGCGACGGGCCTTCAACGCCTCCTCGAGGCTCGCGATCGCTGCCTCGTACTCTCCCTTGCCCTTGCGGCAGCGCCCGATGCGGAGCGACATGTCCGCCTCCCGCCGATCCGGTCCGTCGTCCCTCACGGCGAGGAAGCACTCCAGCGCGCTCCCGAAAGCGTACTGCCTGAAGGCGTACGCGCCGTCGTCGTTCCGTCCCTCGAGCCTCGATTCGTACGCCGCGAAGGGTTTCCACTGGCCGAGGATGAATTCGCCCCGGTCGAACGGGGAGGATAGGTCCGCGGCGCGCGCGGCCCTGTCCGCCCAGAAACCCGCGCTCTTGAGCGCGTACATGACCGCGGCGTCGTCGAAGTCGAGCTTCAACGCCCCTTCGAGCTCCGCCTGAGCGGCGAGGAGGTCTCCTGTCCGCAAAAGCGCGTACGCGCGCTCGAGCGATTCGCACACTTGAGCGCGGGCCGATCCCTCGGGGGAATCCACGGTTATATCCATCGATACTCTTTCATTTCGATTATACTTTTTTTGACGGATTAGTCAATTGTATTGAATATGACGGAAGGGTATACTCGAGCCATGAAATCCGTCCGCATCCTGCCTTCCATCCTTGCCGCAGACCCGCTCTCCTTGGGCGACGAGGTCGCTTCGGTCCTCGCCGCCGGGGCCGATTCTGTCCACATAGACGTGATGGACGGGTGCTTCGTTCCGCCCGTCACTTTCGGCGAATCCACGGTCGCGTCGATATCCCGCCGTTTCGGCATCCGGCCCGACGTCCACCTCATGACGACCAACCCCGATCGCAAGGTCAGATCCTTCGCCGAGGCGGGCGCAGGCGCTCTCACCTTCCACGCGGAGGCCTTCGTGCACGCCCACAGGCTCCTCGCGGAGATCCGCGAGGCCGGCATGGCTGCGGGGATCTCCATCGTGCCCTCCACGCCCGCCGAATCGCTCCTGCCCCTCCTGCCCTTCGCGGACATCGTCCTCGTCATGACGGTCGATCCGGGATGGGGGGGGCAGGGGATGCTGGAATGGTGCCTCGAGAAGGTATCCTGGATCGACGATCGCCGGACCCGCTCGGGCCTCCCGCTCAAGATATACGTGGACGGCGGCGTCAACGCCGAGACCGCGAAGAAAGCGGCCGGGGCGGGCGCGGACGTCCTCATCGCCGGAAGCGCCGTATTCGGGGCGAAGGACAGGGCGGCGGCCATCCGAACGATGCGCGGCGGAGCTCCTTGAGGAGGGCGCCCGGTCGGCCGATAATCGCAGGGGGGAACGGCATGCGAAACAGAGTGATCCGTATCTTGGCCGCCGGCGCGGCCGCCCTTGTCCTCTCGGGCCGCGTCCCGGCCCAGGCGCGGCGGCCCCAGGATCCGGCCCAGGCGAAAGTCGACCAAGGCCTCGGGAAATTCGAGAAGGCCGACTATAAAGGCGCCCTCTCGGTATTCCAGGGCATCCTCCTCGACCCTTCGTCCAAAGCCAAGCATCCGGACGCCGCCTACTGGTCGGCGCTCTCCTACCTCGGCCTCAAGGACTACGAGAACGCCGACCGGACGATCGGCCTCTTCCTGAATTCCTATCCCTCCTCTGACCTTTACTCGGACGGGCTCTACCAGCAGGGGCGCATCGCCTACCTCAGGCAGGAGCACGACCGGGCGCTCACCGTCTTCCAGGCCTTCCTCGAGGGCTTCCCCGAGAGCGACCTCTTCCCCTCCGCGCTCTTCTGGGCCGGCGAGTGCATGTACCAGCTCGGAAAATTCAAGCAGGCCGAGACCGTGTTCATGTCCATCGTCAAGGAGTACCCCCAGGGGATGAAGACCGAGGCCGCCAACTACCGCCTCGGCCTCATCGACCTTAAGTTCCGCGAAGAGGAGCTCCTCAAGCTCCTCAAGTGGAGCCACGAGGAGTCGCTCCGCATCATCGAGGAGTATCAGGGCCGCGAAAAGACCTACGAGCAGGCCCTCAACGCCTACCAGCGACAGATCGCCGTCCTCAAGGGGACCGATCCCGGGCGCGCGGTCGAGGATCCGCGCTCCGCCGACCTCAAGGCCGCCAGCGATAAGTCCGCCCAGGAGGCGGAAGCCCTCAAGTTCCTCCTCCTCAAGGCAGAGGCCGAGCGCAACGAAGCCCTCGCGGCCCTCTCCGACCTCGAGCGGGCCAAGGCCTCCGCGGGCGGAGAGAGCTACGCCGTGACGGGCGTCCGCGAGCTCCTCGACATCAAGGCCGAAGCCCTCGCCCTCAAGGAGAAATACCTCGATTGGCTCCTTGCGAACGCCCAGGGAGGGAACCGATGAGAACGCGCGCCTCGCTCGCCTTCGCGCTGGCCATCGCCGTCGCGGGGAGTTCCGCGGCCCTCGAGATCAAGGACGGGCTCATGAAGGTCGTCCTCCACGAGTCCTCCGGCCGCTTCACCGTTTACTACCTCGTCGATCCCGCCAAGTCGCGGTACGAGCCCCTCGTCTTCGACCGCGATCCGCGAACCTCCTCCCTCAACGTCTACATAGACGGCCGCCTCTACCGGATGGGCGAGAGCTCTGACTTCAAGACGGGCTCACGCAAGAACGGGAGCGGGGCGGACTTCGTTTTCAAGTCTCCCGCCTGCACCGTCACCGAGAATTTCACCTTCATGAAGTCGAAGGGCTCCGAGGTCACGGACGGCATCCGCGTCGCCGTCACGGTCGAGAATTCCTCGGACCGCGACCTCAGCGTGGGCGCGCGGGCCATCGTGGACTCCCACCTCGGGGAATCCTTAGGCGGGCACTTCTCCACGAACCTCCGCCCCCGCATCGCGGCGGAGACGAGGATCGACGCCTCCACCAAGGACGAATGGCTCCTCTCGGCGCCCGCCGGGGAGGGCAAGCCCGGCCTCCTCGTCCCCATGCCCGCCTCCGGCCTCACGAGGGCCGATTCCGTCGTCCTCGCCAACTGGTCCCGGCTCAACTCCTCCGCTTGGGACTTCGAGCTTTCGCCGTCCCGGAACTTCACGCTCCAGCCGTACTCGATCAACGACTCCGCTATCGCCTTGGAATGGAAGGTTGAGAAGCTCCGTCCGGCTACCGCCCGGTCCTTCTCCTACATCGTCGCGGGGAGCACGGACTCAGGCGCCCTCGCGTTCTCCTCCAAGTCGGGATCCATAGCCCCCGCGTACGACGCCGCCGACGGATCCGCTCCTCGGACCGAGAGCGCCACAAACGCCGCAAACGCTAATGCGACCTCGGCGCCGCTCGCGGTCCGGGACGAAGATAAAATCGCGAGGGCGAAGGCTGACTACGCTTCGCTCGCGGCCCTCCTCAAGCGCATCGACGCCCTCATCTCATCGGGCCAGGCTCCCACCGCGTCCGAGCTCGCCGAGCTCCGCTCACGGCTCAAGGAGCTCCAGGCCGCGCAGAGCCGGCTGTAGGGAATGGCGAGAGGCATCCTCGACCGCGCCGAATCCTTTTTCGGCCGGGGCATGTACCTCGAGGCTGTGCGGCTGCTCGAGCCCATGGTCGTCCACTACCGCGATTCCGCGCGTTTTTACCGCGTCCTCGGCCTCTCCTGCCTCCACGCCAACGATCCCGGCGGCGCGTCCACCTACCTGAGGCGGGCCCAGCAGCTTTCCCCGGGCGACGTGGACGTCCGCCTCGCGCTCGCCGTCGTCGACCTCCGCAAACGCGATGTCGTCTCGTCCGTGCAGGCCTACCTCTCCGTGCTCGAGGACGACCCCAAGAACCGCATCGCGGCCCTGGGCCTCGAGATGATCCGCGGCCTCAAGGACGATGACGCCGTTTCGGGCCTCGTCGATTCCGAAAGGCTCAAGAAGCTGTACCCGGGGAAGCGCGCCATCCCCGTCAGGGCCCTCGGCGCCGCGGCCCTCGCCGCGGCCGCCTGTTGCGCCGTAGCCCTCCTCGCATTCCTTCTCCCGAAGGCCATTCCGCCCCGAGCCCGGGAGCGGCCGGGCATGGCTTCCCTCAAGCTCGCCGACGGCGAGCGCGATTCCCCCATCGGGCAGGCAACCTCCGCCTCGTACATCCTCACCGAGCGCGAGGCCCTCGCCTCTTATGACCGGGCTCTCAAGGCCTTCGCCGACTACCGCGACAACCTCGCCGTCCGAGAGGCCAACCTCATCCTGGGCTCGAACGCATCCGACTACCTTAAGGCGAAGGCGAAGGCCCTGAAGTCCTACGCCAAGGCGCCGACCTTCGCGGACATCCGCGACGTCCCCACCTTCGACGACGTCATCGCGAAGCCCGCCCTCCACGAGGGCTGCGTCGTGGCGTGGAAGGGCCTCGCCGCGAACCTAAAGCCCGCCGGGGACAGTACGGCTCTCGATTTCCTCGTCGGCTACCACGACAAGAAGGTCCTGAAAGGCCTCATACACGCCGTGGCGGCCGCCGATTCCGGCATCGGGCCGGACGACCCCGTGGAGCTCCTCGCCTACGTCCGCCTCGAGCCCGCGGGGCCTTGGCTGGAAGTCATCTCCGTCCACGAACTCTCGTACTGAGGCCCAGGTGAGAGCGGTGGTCCAGCGGGTACGCGACGCCCGCGTATCGGTCGACGGGGAGGTCGTGGGGCGCATCGAACGGGGGCTCCTCGCGTACGTCGGTTTTCACAAGGGCGATGGAGAGGGCGACGCCGAGTACGTCGCCGAGAAGATCGCGACGATGCGGGTCTTCGAGGACGGGGAGGGCCGAATGAACCGGAGCGTCGTTGACGAATCGGGAGGCGTCCTCGTCGTCTCTCAGTTCACGCTCTACGCCGACGCCCGCAAAGGGAGGCGCCCCTCGCTCTCGGAGGCCGCAGGCGCAGATCTCGCGCTCCCGCTCTACGAGGGATTCCTTTCTAAGCTCCGCTCCCGCGTCGGCGAGATCTCCTCCGGAGTCTTCCGCGCGCATATGGAGGTGAGTTACGTGAACTCGGGTCCCGTGACCGTCCTCCTCGACTCCAAGCGCCTCTTTTAGCCTCCGGCCGGATCCCTCGTCATCTCCTGGTTTATTTACGCGACTCGAGATAGGCGACGGGGTCGAAGGGATCGAAGAACTCCGCCATGGAAAGATCTCCGTGGAGGACCGAAACGATTTTGGCCGCAAGCGGAGCCGAGTCGACGACGCGCATGAAGGGGAGGGCGTTCCGCGCTTCCTTCACGCTCGGGACGGTATCCATGACCACGAGCTCCCCGAGGATTCCTTCGGCCTTGAGCGCCGCGAGCCGCGAAATCGCCGGCGATGAGAATACGGGATGCACCGCCGCGAGATTTATAGAAGCGAGGCCGCGCTTTCCGAGCTCCCTGATCATAGTCTCCGCCGATCCCGCCGTATCCACCATGTCGTCGATGATCCACGCGGTCTTCCCGCGGAGGTCCCGCGAGGAGAGGATCTCGACGCTCTCCACCTTGTTGGGCACGTCGTAGTTCCGCTGCTTGTGGGCGATGACGAGGTCGGTCCCGAAGGCCGTGGCGAAGCGCTTGGCGAGCTTCTCTCCGCCCGAGTCCACCGAGCAGAAGGCCCACTCATCGCGGACGCGCTCGCGGAGATCGGAGCCGTCGCGGATGAAGAGATCGCAGAGCTCCTTCTTGATGAGCCTCGACGCGGGCACGTCGTCGAACCTGCAGAGGGCGGGGTCGATCATCGACTTGGACTTGTCCGAGTGGAGCTGGAAGGTGATGATCTGATCCACGCCCAGGGAGTAGAGGATCTTGAAGTGCACCCAGAGCCCGACGGAACCCCGCGTCGAGGCCCGGTCAGAGCGCGCGCAGGACACGAAGGGCTCGAACACCGCGAGCCGCCCCGCCTTCGCGCGCTTCAGGGCGTCCACCGCGTGGTAGAGCTCGATCTTGCATTCCTCAACGGGAATCCCCAGGGGATTGGCGGAGGCCGACGCGAAGAGGTAGACGTCCTTCCCGCGCACGGAATCCAGGATCTCCGCCTCCATCTCGCCGTTCGCGAAGCGGAGGGTCCGCATGGACGCGAGCGAGGCGCAGGGCTGGACGCATTTGAGCGAGGAACAGACGCGTTCGGCGTATTCCCTCATCGGCCGCGTGGCGAGGAGCGCGCAATCGTTCATGGCCCGTTCCCTCCGCGCCGACTATACCCCGCGCCGGCGGAAGGGGCAATCCTTCCTGACCGGGCAATCGCCGCATTCGGGCGTCTTCCTGCACGAGCGCTTGGCGAGCTCCACGAGGAGGGCGTGGCATTCGTTCCTGTCCTCGGAGCGTTCGGGTATGGAATCCGCCATCAGCGAGCGCGCCTCCGCGTAGGACGCGCCTTCTTCCGCGAGGCCGAGCCGCGAGAGGATCCTCCTGCCGTAGGCGTCCATGACGAAGACCGGGATCCTGAAAGCGTAGAGGAGGATCGAATCCGCCGTCTCCTCCCCGATCCCCCAGAGACCGAGGAGTCCCTCGCGCGAGGGCGGCTTTCCGCGGGAGAACCACCGTCCCTCGGCCGCGGCTTCCGCGAACACCTTGATTTTCCGCGTTTTCTGCCTGAAATACCCGCTCGGCCTCGCGGCCTCCTCGATGACTCCCGTATCGGCTCCGAGCAGGGCGCCCACGTCGACGAGGCCCGCGGCTTCCATCGCGCGGAGGGCCTTGTCCGCGTTCGTCCAGGAGGCGTTCTGCGTGAGGATGGCTCCGAGGGAGACCGAGAGCCGGTCCTCGGCCGTCCGAGGGGACTCGTAGTCGCCCGGATGGTATCCGCCCGCATCGAAGCCGCGTTTCCCCGCCCGGCGGACGAGCGGCCACCATCCGCGGGGTCCGTAGGCCTCGTAGAGCGACGCGTAGAGCCGCAAGATCCTCGCTTTTTTCCCCGACGCCCTCGATCCCGCCATCGCATCTTCCCTTACGGCGAAAAAAAAGCGGGCGCCCCGAGGCGCCCGCCCGATTCACCGAACCACGGTCACTTCGAGTTCTTGAGCACTGCCTGGGCGCCCGCGAGCCGCGCGATCGGCACGCGGTAGGGGGAGCAGCTCACGTAGTTGAGGCCGGCGCGGTAGCAGAATTCGATGGTGTCAGGATCGCCGCCCTGCTCGCCGCAGATGCCGCACTTGAGCCCCTTCTTCACCTCGCGGCCCTGCTTGACCGCCATGTTGATGAGGATGCCGACTCCCTCCTCGTCGACCGTCTTGAAGGGATCGACGTCCAGGAGGTTCTGGGAGAGGTAGGAGGGGAGGAAGGAACCGATGTCGTCGCGCGAGAAGGCGAAGGTCATCTGGGTGAGGTCGTTGGTGCCGAAGGAGTAGAAGTCCGCGAACTGCGCGATCTTGTAGGAGAGGAGGGCGGCGCGCGGGACCTCGATCATGGTGCCGATCTGGATGTCCATCTTCACGCCGGCCTTGTCCAGGACGCGCTTCACGATCTCCTCCGTGGAGGCGCGGAGCACCTTGATCTCCTGCTCGTCGCAGACGATGGGGATCATGATCTCGGGCTTCACGGGGATGTTCTTCTTGGCGCACTCAGCCGCGGCCAGGGCGATGGCCTCCACCTGCACGTTGTAGATCTCGGGGTAGGTGATGGCGAGGCGGCAGCCGCGGTGGCCGAGCATGGGGTTGGCCTCGTGGAGCTTCTGGATCTTGGGAACGAGGTCCTTGGCCTGGACGCCCATGTACTTGGCCACCTCGTCGATCTCGGCCTTCTCGTGCGGGACGAATTCGTGGAGGGGCGGATCGAGGAGGCGGATGGTGACGGGCTTGCCGTTCATGGCCTTGAAGATCCCGAGGAAGTCCTTCTTCTGGAGGGGGAGGATCTTCTTGAGCGCGGCCTTCCGGGCCTCGGCCGTGTCCGCGAGGATCATGACGCGGAAGTCCATGAGCTTGGCCTTGTCGAAGAACATGTGCTCGGTGCGGCAGAGGCCGACGCCGGCGGCGCCGAAGGAGAAGGCGAGGGCGGCCTGGTCGGGCTGGTCGGCGTTCGCGCGGACGTCGAAGCCCTTGATCCCGTCGCGGTTCGAGCCCGCGCGGATCTCGTCGCACCAGCCGAGGAAGGTCTCGAGCTCCTTGGAGATCTTGGGGGAGATGAGGGGGAGCTTGTCCGGGTAGATGCAGCCGGTGGAGCCGTCGATGGTGGCGAAGTCGCCCTCCTTGAACTTCCTCCCGCCCACGGTCATGGTCTTCCCGATGATGGTGACGTCCTTGGCGCCGGAGACGCAGGGCGTGCCCATCTGCCGGGCGACGACGGCCGCGTGGCTCGTCATGCCGCCCGTGGAGGTGAGGATGCCCTCGGCCACGGCCATGCCGCCGATATCCTCGGGGCTGGTCTCCTTGCGGACGAGGAGGACCTTCTTGCCTTCCTCCGCCCACTTCTCGGCGTCCTTGGCGGTGAAGACGATCTGGCCGCAGGCGGCGCCGGGGGAGGCGTTGAGGCCCTTGCCCAGAGACTTGGCGGCCTTGAGGGCCTTGGGCTCGAGCATGGGATGGAGCATCTGGTCGATGGCGTCAGGGGAGACGCGCTTCACGGCCTCTTTCTTGTCGATGAGCTTTTCGCCCACCATGTCCACGGCCATTTTCACCGCGGCCTGGCCGGTACGCTTTCCGTTGCGGGTCTGGAGGAGGAAGAGCTTGCCCTGCTGGACGGTGAACTCCATGTCCTGCATGTCGTGGAAATGCTGCTCGAGCTTGTCCTTGATCCCGACGAGCTGCTTGTAGATCTCCGCGTTCTTCTTGGCGAGCTTGTCGATCGTCTCGGGAGTCCGGATGCCGGCCACGACGTCTTCGCCCTGGGCGTTCATGAGGAACTCGCCGTAGAAGACGTTCTGGCCCGTGGAGGGGTCGCGGGAGAAGCAGACGCCTGTGCCGGAGTCATCGCCCCAGTTGCCGAAGACCATGGACTGGACGTTGACGGCCGTGCCCTTGAGCCCCTTGATGGAGTAAAGATCGCGGTACTTGATGGCCCGCTCGTTCATCCAGGAGCCGAAGACCGCGTTGACCGCGCCCCAAAGCTGATCGAGGGGATTCTGCGGGAAATCCTTCTTGGTGTGGGCCTTGTAGACCTTCTTGTACTGCTCCACGACCTTCTTGAGGTCGGAGGTGTCGA
>CAZIEI010000117.1:0-3219 GCA_964538705.1 uncultured Spirochaetales bacterium
TCGAGGGCGGCGCCGACCTCCGGTCGGTCCAGGAGCTCCTGTGGCACTCGGACATAGCGACTACGCAGATCTACACGCACGTGGACTCGGGCGAGCTCAAGCGGGCCTTCGACCGGTACTCGAGCCGGCGCTGAAGGCGGAGACGGAATGGGATCGAATAGGGGGAGGGGGAAAGACGATGAGAAAGAACGCTAGCCTCGCGGCCCTCGCCCTGGCGGCCGCCCTCCTCGCGGGCGGCTGCTCCGAGCGGCCTGAGTGGATCAAGACCTTCTTCACGCTGGAGGGGAGGGCGGACAAGATGGACCTCCCGCCCACGACCCCCGACGAGCTCAAGAAAGCCGTCGCCGAATACCGGAAAATCGTGGAGGAGAAAGTGGAAGCGGGGAGCAAGGCGGCTTACTACCAGCGGCTCCTCGGCTCGGCGTACCTCGACAAGCGGATGTACGGGGAGGCCCTCGAGGCCTTCACGGAAGCCGCGCGCCTCACGCCCGCGAACGCGCCGCTCTTCTATTACATGGGGCTCTGCTCGGGCTATGTGGGGAAATCGCTCACCGCGCCCGGCGAGGCGGCGAAGTCGCGGGAGTACATCCTCGCCGCGGAGCGCAATTACCTCCGAGCCCTCGATCTCGATCCCGTGAACGACCGGTCGCTCTACGCACTCTCGGTGCTCTACGCCTTCGAGTTGGGTCGGCCCGCGGACGCCGTTCCGCTCGCGGAACGCTACCTCGCCATCAACACCGAGGACGACGCGGGGCGCTTCGTCCTCGCTCGCTCCTATTATCTCACGGGCAGGACGGCGGACGCCGAGGCGGTCTACGAGACCATCGCCAAGAAGTCGAAGAACCCGACGGCCCGCGAAGACGCGGAGCGCAATCTCGACGCGATCCGAAACCAGGGAGCGGGACGGTGACGGCCGCCGTTCCGTCCTGGGAACTCCGGGAACCCGTCGCGGGACCGGAGGAGGAGAGGACCCTCCTCGCCCTTGGCCTGGCCTGCCTAAGCGGGATCAGGGCGGCCGACCGGCGGAAACTCTCCGCTCGGCTTGACCGGATCGAGGATTTAGCCGTACTTTCCAGGCTCGACGTGGAGATCGCCGCGGGAAGGATCATCCCCCGCGCCGAGATCGACCCCGCGGGAGCCGCCCGCGAGGCGGAGGCCCTCCTCCCCCTGCTCTCGAGGCGGGGAATCCGCGTGATCGCCTTCGACGACCCCGCTTATCCCCCGCTCCTCAGGGAAATAGCCGATCCGCCCTTCGCCATCTTCGTCCGCGGGAAGCTCCCCGCTCACGACGAGGCCTGCGTCGCCGTCGTGGGGACGAGGGACCCGGACATGTCGGCCTACTCGGCGGCCCGCGCCTTCGCGCGGGACCTCGCGCGCTCTCTTGTGCCGGTGGTATCGGGACTCGCGATCGGGATCGATCGCGCCGCTCACGAGGGCGCGCTCGAGGGAAAGGGGAGGACGGTGGCGGTCCTCGGATGCGGGATCGACGCGGTCTATCCGCGCGCGCACGCGGGCCTCGCGTCACGCATCCTCTCCTCGGGCGGGTGCGTCCTGTCCGAGTACCCGCCCGGGCGCGGAGCTATGCGGCACCGCTTCCCCGAGCGGAACAGGATCGTTTCGGGGCTCTCGCGGAGCGTGGTGGTGGCGCAGGCCCCCGCGCGCTCCGGTGCCCTCATCACGGCGGATTTCGCCCTTGAGCAGGGGCGCGACCTCCTCGTGCTGGAGGCCGGGCTCGCGGGGGAGCGCGGCGCGGGAGGCGCGGCGCTCGCCGAGCAGGGAGCGCGCGCTGTCCGCGGCGTGGCGGACCTCGGGGAGGCGTGGCGGGGATGAGCGGCGACAAGGAATCAGGAGGGAAGATGGCAACCAAAACGGCGGCGAAGAAGACCGCCGCGAAGAAGAGCTCGCTCGTCATCGTCGAGTCGCCCGCGAAGGCGAGGACGATAGAGAAGTACCTCGGATCCGGATATTCCGTGATGGCCTCCATGGGCCACCTCATCGACCTCCCCAAGTCCAGGACCGGGATCGACGTGGACGGGGATTTCGAGCCCGAGTACATGACCATCCGCGGCAAGGCCCAGCTCCTCAAAGACCTCCAGAAGGCCGCCAAGAAGTCCAAGGCCGTCTTCCTCGCGTCTGATAACGACCGCGAGGGAGAGGCGATCGCCTTCCACCTGAAGAACGCCATTTCAGCGAAGAACGAGGGGCTCCCAATCAAGCGGATCGTCTTCAACGAGATCACCCCTCACGCGATCCGCGAGGCTGTGAAGGCCCCGCATGAGGTGGACGAGGCCCTGGTGAACGCCCAGAAGGCGCGCCGGGTCCTGGACCGCCTCGTGGGCTACAACCTCTCGCCCCTCCTCTGGAAGAAGGTGAAGAACGGGCTCTCGGCCGGCCGCGTGCAGTCCGTGGCGCTCCGCCTCATCTGCGAGCGCGAGGCCGAAGTCCAGGGCTTCATCCCCGAGGAGTACTGGACCCTCGAGGCCGAGTTCAAGAAGGGCAGGCACTCCTTCGTCGCGGACTTAGTCTCCTTCGCGGGGGGCAAGCCCGAGCTCAAAAAGCAGAAGGACGTGGAGGAGCTCATAGCGAAGCTCGGCGACGCCCCCTTCGAGGTCGCCGACATCAGGGAGACCGAGAAGTCCCTGAAGCCCAAACCGCCTTTCACCACCTCCAAGCTCCAGCAGGCTGCGGCCAATCGACTGGGCTTCACGTCCAAGAAGACGATGCAGCTCGCCCAGCAGCTCTACGAGGGCGTCGCGATCGGGAACACTCGCATCGGTCTCATCACCTACATGAGGACGGACTCGGTACGCATATCGTCGCAGGCTCTCGAAGAACTCAGGGAATTCATCGGCAAAAAGTATCCAGCGGAGCTCCCCCCGGAGGCCGTCGCGTACGCGGTGGGCGGGAAGGCGCAGGACGCGCACGAGGCCATCAGGCCCACCATGATGGCCTATGAGCCTGAGAAGGTGCAGCAGTACCTGAACCGCGACCAGTTCCGCCTCTACTCGATCATCTGGGAACGCTTCGTCGCGAGCCAGATGACCCAGTCCAAGACGCGGACCACGAGCGTGGACCTCAAGGCGGGCGAGGCCGTCTTCCGCGTCTCGGCCACGAAAATCGTGGAGAAGGGCTTCTACAAGGCCCTGAAGCTCCTCACCTCCAAAGAGGACAAGGACGCCATCCTCCCCGAGATGCGGATCGGCGAGGTCCTGAAGGCGG
>CAZIEI010000117.1:3229-10635 GCA_964538705.1 uncultured Spirochaetales bacterium
CCCAGGGCCCCTCGCGCTACACGGACGCCTCCATCATCAAGGCCCTGGAGGAGCTCGGGATCGGGCGGCCCTCCACCTACGCACCCACCATCTCGGTCATCATCGAGCGCTACTACGTGACCCGGGAAAACCGCCAGCTCGTCCCCACGACCCTGGGGAAGATGATCAACGACATCCTCGTCGAGTCCTTCTCCGACGTGATCGACTACGGCTTCACCGCGGACATGGAGCGTAAGCTGGACGAGGTGGAGGAGGGCAAGCTCCGCTGGGCGGAGGTGATCCGCGGGTTCTACGGCCCCTTCCGCCTGCAGGTGGACTCCGTGATGAAGAACCTGGAGTCCTACCGGGGGACCCTGGACGAGGCCACGGACATCGTCTGCGAGAAGTGCGGGAAGCCCATGGTGAAGAAGCTCGGGCGCTTCGGCTTCTTCCTCGCCTGCACGGGCTTCCCCGAGTGCCGGAACACCCGCTCCATTCCGCTCGGGAAGTGCCCGCGGCCCGGATGCGGCGGGGACATCGTCTCGCGCAGGAAATCGAGCGGGCGCGGCAGGGAATTCTATGGCTGCTCGCGCTACCCGGAGTGCGACTTCATCACGCACTCCAAGCCCACTTCGAGCCTCTGCCCCAAGTGCGGGCAGTTCCTCGTGGAGAAGTACGACAAGCGGAACGGATCGCACAAGGCCTGTATCAACCCCGAGTGCGACTACCTCCATACCGCGGACGAGGAACATGCAGTCGAGGATTGAGGAGTACCTCAGGTACTTGGACTGCGTGCGGGGCCTCTCGCCCCGAACGACCGCCTCCTACGGGGAGGACCTCCGGCGTTTCACTGAGAAGTCGGGGCGCGCCGCTCCGGAGGACGTGGAGGCGGCGGACGTCCGCGCCTTCGTGGCCGAGCTCTCCCGCGAGGGCTACTCCGAGTCCTCGATCAACAGGATCCTCTCGGGGCTCAGGGGCTTCTTCGCCTACTGCGTCGCGCAGGGATTCATCGAGGCCGACCCGACAGCGGGGATCAAGTCGATGAAGGCGCCGCGGAAGCTCCCGGAATTCCTCTTCGAGGAGGAGGCCGCGGCCTTCGTGGAGCTGCCGGTAGGCGAGGGCTTCTCTCCCGCGCGCGACCGCGCCCTCCTCGAATTCTTCTACTCGACGGGGTGCCGGCTCTCGGAGCTCGTCGGGCTCGAGATGAGGGCGCTGAATCTCGCCCGCCGCGAGGCGCGCGTGATGGGAAAGGGCTCCAAGGAGCGGATCGTCTTCCTGAACCCCCGGGCGGCCGAGGCGATGCGGGAGTACCTTCCGCTCCGCGCGGCGAGGCTCGCGGGAGCGGAGGACCCTGGCAGGGTATTCCTGAGCGCGCGGGGGAGGCCCCTCTCGGCGCGCGGGGCGGCCCACGTGGTCTGGACCTGGGCCTCGCGGTCGGGGCAGGCGAAGAACGTGCATCCGCATACGTTCAGGCACAGCTTCGCGACCCACCTCATGGACCGGGGCGCGGATATCAGGATCGTGCAGGAGCTTCTCGGGCACTCGAGCGTGTCGACCACCCAGGTCTACACCCACGTGAGCCTCGAGCGCCTCCGGAAAGTCTACGGGGAGGCCCATCCCCATGCGTGAGGAAGGCATGAGCGTCGAATCGAACGGATCGGGGATGCACGGGACCACGGTCCTCTGCGTGAGGAAGGGCGGGAAGACCGCCATGGCGGGGGACGGGCAGGTGACCCTCGGGAACACCGTGATGAAGAGCAACGCGCGGAAAGTCCGCACGGTCCACGACGGCAAGGTCCTCGCGGGCTTCGCGGGGTCCACGGCGGACGCCTTCACCCTCCTCGAGCGCTTCGAGATGAAGCTCAAGGAGTACTCGGGCGACCTCACGCGCTCCGCGGTGGAGCTCGCCAAGGACTGGAGGACGGACCGGCTCCTCCGGAGGCTCGAGGCCATGCTCCTCGTGGCCGATTCGAGCCGGATATTCCTCCTTTCGGGCTCGGGAGACGTGATCGAGCCCGCGGAGGACGCCATCGCCATCGGCTCGGGGGGGCAGTTCGCGCAGGCCGCGGCCCTCGCCTACCTGGACTCGGGCGCGGACCTGGACGCCAAGGAGATCGCCGTGAAGTCCCTCGGGATCGCCGCGGGGATCTGCATCTACACGAACGACCGCGTCACCGCGGAGGAGATATGAGCGTGCCCGCCGATTTCAAGAGCCTTACTCCCCGCGAGATCGTCGCGGAGCTCGATCGCTACATCGTGGGCCAGGACAAGGCCAAGCGGGCGGTGGCCGTGGCGCTCAGGAACCGGATGAGGAGGCAGCTCCTCCCCGAGTCCATGCGCGACGAGGTCACGCCCAAGAACATCCTCATGATCGGCCCCACGGGCGTGGGCAAGACCGAGATCGCCCGCCGCCTCGCCAAGCTCTGCGGCGCTCCCTTCATCAAGGTGGAGGCCACCAAGTACACCGAGGTGGGCTACGTGGGCCGGGACGTGGAGTCCATGATCCGGGACCTCATGATGGCCGGCTACGCCATGGTGCGGCAGGAGATGCGCGCGGGCGTGAAGGAAGCCGCCGAGAAGCGCGTGGAGGAGCTCATCCTCGACGCCCTCCTCCCCGGCGCCAAGGCCGAGGAGGATAAGAAGCCCCTGGGGGCCCTCGCCGAGCTCCTCAAGGGGATGCGGCCCGCGGGAGCTGCGGAGACGCCGATCGCTCCGGGCGCGTTCGCCGCCGGGAACGCCGGCGCAGAGGCCGCCGCCGAAGCGAGCGCCGCCGCGGCCTCGGGAGGGGAGGCGGACGCCGGAAACGCCACCCGGGAGCGCTTCCGCTCCATGCTCCGCGAGGGGAAGCTCGAGGACCGCAGGATCGAGATCCAGGTGAACGCCGCGCCCTCCCAGCCCGCCATCGAGATTTTCTCGGGCGGATCCGTCGAGGAGATGGAGATGAACTTCTCCGGCCTCGCGAACCTCTTCGGGGGGAAGCGCAAGAAGAAGAGCATGGCGGTGAAGGACGCCCGGAAGGCCCTCCTCGCGGAGGAGATGGACAAGCTCATCGACGCGGACCGCGTGGCCGAGGAGGCCCGGAGGCGCGTGGAGGAGTCGGGGATCGTCTTCATCGACGAGATGGATAAGATCGCCAACCGGGAGGGGAAGGGCGGGGGCGTCGACGTCTCCCGCGAGGGCGTCCAGCGGGACATCCTCCCCATCGTGGAGGGGAGCTCGGTTAATACGAAGCATGGGGTCGTGGACACCTCCCACATCCTCTTCATCGCGGCGGGGGCCTTCAACGTCTCCAAGCCGCAGGACCTCATCCCGGAGCTCCAGGGGCGCTTCCCCATACGGGTGGAGCTCGAGGCCCTGAACTCAGGCGACTTCATCAGGATCCTCACGGAGCCCGAGAACGCCCTGAGGCGCCAGTACGTGGAACTCCTCAGAACCGAGGGCGTCGAGATCGAGATAGGCTCGGATGCCATAGCCCGGATCGCGGAAATCGCCCAGGAGGTGAACTCCCGGAACGAAAATATCGGGGCGCGGCGCCTCCACACCATCATGGAGCGCCTCCTCGAGGAACTCTCCTTCACGGCGCCCGAGCGCAAGGGGGAGCGGATCGTCATAGACGCGGCGTACGTGGAGGAGCGGTTCAGGGACTTCTTCGAGCGGCAGGACCTGTCGCGTTTCATCCTTTAAGGGAGGAGCGCTTCGGGCTAAAGAGCGGCCGGGCGGGGCCGATAATCGAACCGGAGGACCATTAGGGGCCTCCGGGAGGGGAAGGGAATGTTCGAAGGAACGGGATTCGGGAAGACGGTCGGCCTCCTCCACCGCTCGATGAGCGTGTCGAGCCTCAGGCGGCGCGTCATCGCGGACAATATGGCCAACTCGGGAGTGCCCAACTTCAAGCGCTCGGAGATCAACTTCGAGTCCAGCCTCAAGCGGGCCCTGGATTCCGAGGGCTACGAGCCCCCGGTGGCGCTCCGGACGGAGAACCCGAGGCACATCCCCCTGTTCCGCCCGACCGACTGGCGGGACGTGGAGCCGCGCCGGATCCTGGACTACCTCTCGACGACTAAGAACAACGGGAACAACGTGGACCCTGAGCAGGAGCTCATGGACTCGCTCACCAACCAGCTCGCGTACACGATGGAAGCCCAGGCGTTGAACCACGAGTTCTCCCAGGTCAACCTCGTGCTCCGGAATTCCTAGGAGGCCATAGATGGGAATGTTCACGGCCATCAACATAGCGGCGACCGGTCTCACGGCCGAGCGGCTCAGGACCGACGTCATCGCCGACAACATCGCCAACGCCTCCACCACGCGTACCCCCGAGGGCGGGCCCTTCAAGCGCTCGCGGGTCGTCTTGCGCCCCCGGACGCAGAACCCCTACTTCCGCCTGCCCTTCCTGCCCAAGCAGTGGGACAACGGGGCGGGGAAGGGCGTCGTCGTCTCCACGATAGAGAAGGACAACGCGCCGTCGCGCCTGGTCTACGACCCCACGCATCCGGACGCCATCAAGACCGGGCCGATGGAGGGCTACGTAGAGATGCCGAACGTCAACATCGTCACCGAGATGGTGGACATGATCGCGGCATCCCGGGCCTACGAGGCCAATTCGGCGCTTATAAACGGATCCAAGGCCATGTTCATGAAGGCCCTCGAGATCGGGAGGTAGTGAATGACGATCAACGCGTTCGATAAGCTTCCCGGCGCCATCCGGCCGGACGGAGACCTCGTGAGGCTCGCGAGGACGAAGCCGGCTCACCTCGACATCGAGGGCAACGCGGGGCGTGACGCGGAAATCGCGGCGGAGGGCGGCCCGAACGGCTTCCAGAACGCCCTCATCCGTGCCATGGACGGGGTGAACGCCAAGCAGCTCTCCGCCACCGAGGTGACGAAGCGCATGCTCACCGACCCCGACTCCGTGGAGCCACACGACGTGACCATCGCCCAGGCGGAGGCCAGCCTCTCGCTCAACATCGCGCGCAGCGTGCTCGACAGGATCGTGCGCGGCTGGAAGGAGATCTCCAACGCGAGGTAAGCGGGGGGATAAAGGAGCGGCGTAGGCCCGGAGGGCCGGCCGCGGATCGCTTTTCAGAGAAAAGGCGATTGATAGAACAGTGGAAAGGCCTCATACTGAGGACGGTTCATTTGTACTTGGGAGGGGAAAAATGAACGAATGGCTCAAGAAAGCCGGCGAGCGGATCAAGGCCCTCTGGGGCAAGTGGACCCTCGTCCAAAAACTCATCTTCTTCGGCATTCTCGGCGCGGTCGTCGCGGCCGTGATCGTCATCTTCGCCGTCAACGCGGCGCCCAGCATGGCCAAGGTCATCTCCAAGCCCATTGCCGACGAAACCGTGCTCGAGCGCGTCACGAACCGCCTCGAGGCGGAGGGCATGCGTTACAGCGTCCAGGACGGCTTCGTCATGGTGGCGGACGAGAAGACCGCCAAGAAGGCGAGGGCCATCCTCGTCAACGAGGATCTCCTGCCCAAGGACCTCTCGGCCTGGGACTTCTTCAAGACCGATCGCTGGTCCATCACGGACTTCGAGCGGAAGCAGAACCTGAGGCAGTCCGTCATCCAGCTCGTCGAGTCCCACATCGAGGCCCTGGACGACGTGGACGACGCCAACGTCACCGTCACCCTGCCTGAGAAGGAGCTCTTCCAGGCGGACCAGAAGGAAGTCACGGCCTCCATTATAATCACCCCCGCGCCCGGGTCAGACTTCACGTCCAACCGGAAGAAGCTCGAGGGCGTCCAGCGCCTCGTGAAGCTCTCCGTCGAGGGCCTCAAGGACGAGAACATCGTGATCACGGACCAGAACGGCGTGGTGATCAACGACTTCGCGGGCCTCGCGGACATGGACCGGCTGGATCTCACCAAGCGCGAGCAGAAATTCATCCGCGAGCAGGAGGCCTACTACCGTGCCATGGCCCTCCAGTCCCTGCGGACCATTTTCACACCGGATCGGGTCCGGGACCTTAATATCAAGATCCACATGGACATGAGCAAGAAGGAGTCCCAGACGAGGGAGCTCCTCCCCTTCGTGGTGAAGGCGGACAATCCCCGGACCCCCTACGACGATTCCGACATCCGCGAGGCCGTCCCCGTCTCAAGCTCCACCACGGATTACGAGTACCAGGGCACGGGCTTCAACCCCGAGGGCCCCGCGGGCATGGAGGGGCAGACCGCCCCCGCCTACCGGGACATGCAGAACATGAACGGCAAGGCCACCCAGACCCAGAAAATCGTCAACAACGAGATCGGCGACCGGAAGACCCAGGAGACCGTGAGCCCCAAGATCGACCGCGTCACCGCCTCCGTGAACATCGACGGGATCTGGGAGTACAAGTACGACGACAAGGGCAAGAAGGTCGTGAAGCCCAACGGCCGGATGGAGCGCCTCTACACCGGCCTCTCCGACCAGGAACTCAAGGACGCCGAGCGCCTCCTCAAGGGCGCCTTCGGCTTCGACTTAGTCCGCGGGGACACGGTCGCCGTGACCAACATCGCGGTGGACCGCTCCGCCCAGTTCGCGGAGGAGGACGCGGCCTATATCAAGTCGAAGCAGATCCAGGATACGGTGCTCTGGTCCCTCATCGGCCTCGCGGCCCTCATGGTCGTCTTCATCGTGGTGAGGCTGATCTCCCGCGAGATGGAGCGCCGCAAGAGGCTCAGGGAGGAGGAGCTGGCCCGCAGGCACCAGATGATGCGGGAGAGCGCGCTCCGCCAGGCGGAGGAGGAGGGCGTCGAGGTCTCGATGTCCGTCGAGGAGCGCAAGCGCCTCGAGATGCAGGAGAGCGCCATCAACATGGCGAAGGACCATCCGGAGGACGTCGCGCAGCTCATCCGGACCTGGCTCATGGAGGAATAGCGAATGGCCATGCAATCGGTCCAGCCGGGGAAGTCGAAATCCCAGGCGGCCCAGTCCAAGAAGGGCGGGATCGCCGGAAAGAGCATCAAGGACCTCTCCGGCAGGCAGAAGGCGGCGATCTTCCTCGTCACGCTCGGGAGCGAGATCTCCGCGGAGATCTTCAAGCACCTCCGCGAGGACGAGATAGAGACCCTCACCTTCGAGATAGCGCGCATCGAGACCATCGAGCCCGAGCAGAAGGACGCCATCCTCCTCGAGTTCCAGGAACTCATGATGGCGCAGGAGTTCATCACCACGGGCGGCATCGATTACGCCCGCGAGCTCCTGGAGAAGGCCCTGGGCTCCCAGAAGGCCATCGACATCATCAACCGGCTCACGAGCTCCCTGCAGGTCCGTCCCTTCGACTTCGTGCGCCCGGCCGATCCGGCGCACCTCCTCAACTTCATCCAGCAGGAGCATCCGCAGACCATCGCCCTGATCCTGGCGTACCTGGAGCCGAACAAGGCCTCCGTCATCCTCCAGAACCTCCAGCACGATATCCAGAGCGACGTCGCCCGCCGTATC
>CAZIEI010000118.1:0-10588 GCA_964538705.1 uncultured Spirochaetales bacterium
GGAGTTCGCACGAGATCTCGCTCTGCGCCCTCACGGGGCTGTCCACCGGAAAGAGCCTCGCCTCCTGGTCCGAGGCGGGCCCCCTCGCCACCGTCCCCCTCGCGCTCGAATACCGCTACAGGAGCGCCGGGCTCTGGCATTTCAGCGCCGGGATCGATTGGCTCCCCTTCGACCTCATGCAGTCCGATCCGGGCCGGAGCGAAATCGCGGCCTCCCTCATGGCCGGTACCCATACCGCGTCCCTCATCTCGCTCGGCTGGAGCGCGGGCCTTTCCCTGGGATGGGCGGACAATAACGCGTCCGCCGCCCTGTCCGCGGTTGATGAGTATGACGAGATCGTCTACCCGCCCGCGGCGCGGATTTTCCTCTGCATCCCCGTCGAGGCGGGGCTGACCCACTACGTGAACGCGCGTTGGTTCTACAACCTCCGCGTGAGGTACTCCGGCTTCTCCTGGACCTTCGAGGAGCTCCCTCCGGAGGCCTACCCCAACGGCTCCGTCGAATTCAAATACCGGAACGGCTTCTCGCCCTGGTCCCTCCTCCAATTCTCCCTCATGGTCTACGCGGGGGTGCGGTTATGAGGAAGACGATCGTCTCCGCGTTAGCGCTGACTATGTTCGTTTCAAGCGCATCCATCGCCCTGGGCGAGGCCCCGCGCGCGTCCCGGTCGTCGAAGCCCGTCGTCGCGGTCATCCCGCTGAGGGCAATCGGCCTCGACGAGGCAGAAGCGGATATCCTCGCGGACCTCTTCACCTACGGGCTCACGCAGGATGGACGGTTCATCGTGATCGGCAGGCAAGAAGCCGCGCGTATCATCGATTCGCTTGAAATGCCGCCCATGGACCGCGAGGCGGATGGTTATTTCTATTACGTCGGGGACCGCCTCTACGCGAACGCGGTCTTCTCGGGAGAGGTCGAGCGGAAAAACGGGCGGTACGCCTGGAAAATGCGGGTCCACGCCCCCGATTCGCAAGCCTTGATCGGGTCCGCGGAGGCAGAAGCCGATACCATCGAGGGGCTCCATGACGCCTGCCCCGGCCTCATCGAGCGGCTCCTCTCATCCATGCCCGAAGCGTTCGACCTCGGCCTCGGGGAAAAATTCGAGGCCGCCCTCGAGCCTTTCGCGGTCAGGCAGCGGATCCTCTTCGTGTTCCCCGAGGGCCCCATGAACGAGACCGTCGCGCGCGCGAGAGAATCCCTTACGACGCTATTCTCCGCCGCGCTCGCCGACGACGAACGCCTTCCCCTCTTCGTCGAGATAGCGTGGACGATCGCCGACGAGTCGTCTCTTCCCGCGGTCGAGCTCGCCGAGCGCTATGACGCCCACCGGATCCTCACGCTCGTCGAGCGCGACGGGAAGGTCCTCCTGAAACTCGTCGGGGCGGACGGGAAGGAGCTCGCGGCCTTCCCCGCTGACGGGATCGCGGACGCCAACGCGGCGGCGGCCGCCAAAATCCTCGACTCGCTGGTGCCTCCGCTCGGCCAGAGCGAGATCGCGCTGGAGATCGAGGTCATCAACGCGACCAACGCCAAGCTCTCGGGCCTCATGCGCGAGAAACGGATCCTCGCCAAACGCTTCGCCGCCTCGATCGGGCAAAAAGTCGTGAAGACCGTGGGCCATCCATCGTTCCACCCCAACCTCAACTTCATCAGCCTCGAGGCCAACCTCTTCTGGTACTACTCGGGGCTCCTGGGCTTAGGCGGCGGCTACGGCTTTTCCCTCGGGTATCCCGGGACCCTGGACAGCGACATAGCGGGGCATCCCCTCTTCATCCAGAACGAAATCCGCTTCTACCCCCTCGCCTTCCGCATGCCCGGAGAGCGCGGCATCAAGGTGGACTGCTTCCTGTCGCTGAACGAGCACAACGCGTCCAAGATCACCTTCCCCGCGGCGGAGAACGTCACCTTCACCGATCCGACCACGATCCTCTTCATGCGAGCCGGCGCTGAGATAGGCTACTTCTACACCCTGAGCGAGACCTTCGCGCTTTCCCTCAACGCTGTCACGTTGTCCTGGTGCACGCCCCTCATCGAGGGGCCGAACTTCCAAACCGACCGGAACTTCAGCCTGGACATCGGGGGCATCGGGATCATCATGAGGTTCTAGCGGTCCGCTTTATAGGATCGGGCCGCCTTTTCCCGCGCCCGCTCGGTCAAGAGCATCGGCGCGGGTTCAACGGACCGGGAGCCCGGCCGCGGCGCAAGTTCGGCGTCAGCGCGAGGCGAGCTCCGCGAGGTACGCCTCTCCGCCGCGTCCGACCGCGTAGAAGCGGTTCCCGACCGCGAAGGGCTGGAGATCGTAGGGCGATCCGGCGGGGAGTCGCGTTCTCAGGACGCTTTCGAAGGAGGGGAGCGCGAACACCTCGAGATCGCCCTCGTCAGTGAGCGTGGCGAGCCGACCGCCCTCGACGGCGAGCCTGAGATTCCGCCATTGGGCGCTCGTCATCGCTCCCGCGTAGAGCCGCTTCACCACCGCCGCCGTACCTCCGCGCGGATCCACTTTGAGGAGATTTCCCTTCGACGAAACGCCGCAGATCATCCCCCGATCCATCCGCAGGTCCGCTACGAACGGCTCCGGCAGCGCGATCCGCCGTGCCTCCGCGCCCTTGGCGTCCAAGACGATGATGCGCTGGCCCGCGTCGTCTTCCGCGTAGAGATAGAAGGACGAGCCGTCCATAAGAGGATCCAGGTACGAGCGTCCCGGGAGGATGTACTCCCAGACGGCTTTCCCGTCCATGTCCCGCTTCGAGTACTTGTTCTTATAGAACGTGGACGCGAGATATCCCCCATCCAATGCGAGAGGCCCCGCGGGGAAGACCTCGGCCTCGAGGAGCTCGATGCTTCGAGACGCCGCGGAATACCGATACAGTCCTGAACCTTGCAGGGGAATAATTACATCTTGGCCGATCAAGGCGGGCTCGTATCCGTTCTGCAGGCTTCCCTCCCGCGGGAAGGCGGTTTCTACGGGATCATCGAAGCCCGCTCCGTAGGAGACGACCTTATCCTGGAAAAACACGAGTGTCCGGTCGCCGGCGACGAGGGGAGCGGCGGCCGGCGCCTTCGCCAGAGGGAGCCGCTTCACTAAGCCCGCATCCGTCAATCGATACAGACCGTCGTAGAGGAGCGCGTACCGTCCGTCCCTGAGCGCACAGGTCCGCCCGATCGTCCGCTGAGCGCCCTCAGGCCGGAAGGACGCGAGCTTCCCCAGGCTCCTCACGGTGAAGGGCGGCGGCTCGGGGGCGGCGACTACGGAGTCATCTGACGGCCGCGAAGCCGCGTTTCCGTTCTGGGCCTCTACCCCGGGCTTCCCTCCGGGCGATGCATCGCCGTTCGATGGCCTCGCGCCGGCGACCGCGGCTCCATCCGGCAGACCGCCCGCGCTTAGGCCGCTCAGGCCGAGCACGCGGAAGGGCAGCGGACCGGCGGAAGGCGAGAGCCCCTCGTCGCCAGGCAGGGAGAGGAGCGCGAGGCGCTCGAACATCTCCCGGTACCCGGCCGGCAGGCTCTCGAGGCTCCCCTGCGCGAGGACGGTCCCATCCGCCTTCATGTCCACGTACGCCCCCGCCGCCACGCGGGATAGGAGCGCGCCCTTCGTGGTCGCTTCATGGACCTCGAGGGCTCCTTCGCGGCAGATGAGCCGATACGTTTCCTCGCTCAAGAATTCCGCGTAGAGCGTGGTCCCCATCAGGCGTACTTCGTGGTCCAGAATAGATACGATAGCCTCGCGGCCGGGGATAGCCTGCGCGCGGGACAGGTACATCGCGCCCTGTTCCAAGCGGAAGCGGAGGGAGCCCTTCGCCCGCCCCTTTTCGGCAATGCGCGCCGCGCTCCGCTCGAAGAGATGGAAGGTGAGCGTCCGCTCGAAGGAGAGGCTGACGTGGCCGCCCTCGCCCGTGCGGTAGCTCCGCCCGGTCCGGGTCATGCCCCCGGCCGCGAGCGCGCGCCCGTCTCCGGTAGAAGCCCCCTCCGCCGACCGCACCGCGAGTGCGAGCGGGCTCGGCGCGGTGAGGCGGTATAAAGCCAGGGGTGAAATGGCCAGCACGAGGGCCGCCGCGGCCGCGAGGAAGGGCGGCATGTCCGTGAAGAACCTGAGGACGCGGAGGCCGGGGCTGACGCGGGACCGGGCCTTGGCGGCGATGTCGTCGATCGCGCGGTACACCCGGACCTTCACGGACTCAGGCGCGTCGGGGGCGTCCTGGACGGCGAGGAGGCTCTTTTCTAGAAAATGATCTGGAATAAGCTGTGCCATGTCTCCTCTTTACGATCAGGCAGGAATACCCGCTCCTTGCCCAGGCTCGTTATCGCCTCCGCGAACTCCTTCTTGGCGCGGTAGAGCATCGACTCCACCGCCTTCTCCGTCTTCTCCCGCTTCTGCGCCATCTCCCTGACGCTCAAACGCTCATGGTATTTCTCCCTGAGGAGATCCTGCGATACCTGCTGAAGCTTGAAAAAAGCTGCGCGTATGAGCCGGGCGTCTTCTTCCCTGAGCGCCCGCTCCTCAGGCCCGGCATCGTCCTTCCCCTCGGCCATGATGGGCGCGGCCTGCTTGATGAACTTGCCCTTGCGGACCTGCTTCCGCACGTAGTCCACCACCTTGGCGTGCGTGATCCGGTACAGCCACGCATTGACGTTGTGGTTCAGGGTGAGGCTCGACGCATGTCCCATGGCATCCACGTACGCATCCGCCACCACGTCCTCGGCGGCCTCCGCGTTCCCGTTGAGCCTGTACAGCGCGTACTGATATAGCATCTTCTGCGTCTCCCCATAGAGCTCCCGGAACGCCGACGGATCGCCGTCCCGGAGCCTGATGATCAACGCCGTTTGCCCGTCACGCATCGTAGTGATTATATATCGAAATTGGTGGGAAGATCATGCGAAATACTCAAAGAATCTATAGAGAAAACCCTACATACCTCACAAACGGAGGCATGTAGGGATAATAAATGATTCTACTTTATATAAATAGAAAGATCACATCGTTTTTCTTTCAAATACTAAATTATTGACCTTAGAATAAGGAAGTCCTCTAAAGCCTAATGATCCACCCTCTCCTACAAGTACAAAACTGGAGGCCTCAGGGATAGTACCATTAGTATCCCAAAAATATGTGAGTGCCGCCCCTCCATACATAGTGTTATCTTCAAAATAGCCACTCACACGGTATTTATTCCCACCCGATAAATTATACGTTATTATATACATTCCGGTTAAAGGACTAAAACTGAATGAATTATTTGTAACAGTAATATTCCCGCTGGTAGTATAGGTGGGCACAAATATCTCCCACCTAGCCAGCTTCTCATAGTACTCGCCGCCCGTTACGAAGCCAGCGGGCTGAGCCGCGTTGGGGTCAGTGAGGTAGCGGAGGGTGTAGCGGAGGGGCTTCACGAACTCGATGCCGCCGGCTTCATCCAGCCAGGTCTTGATGCCGTCGAAGGTGGTGAGGTTGGCGTAGCTGCCGTTGCCGCCGACGACTACTGCCGTGATGCTGGATGAGGACTTGAGGTTATTAACCTTGGTCTGGATATCGGTGCTCACGTTGCCCTTACTCTTCAGGAAGGTCGCGTAGGCGTTCACGTTGACTTCCAGGGAGTCCATCTCCTCATCGCTCTCGATCACGGCCATGAGAGAGCGGCCGTAGTCGATCGAGGACACGAAGACGGGGCGTACGCCAGAGCCTGAGAGCTGGGCTGAGATGTCGCTCCAGCTGGTCTGAGTCGTGTCAAAGAAATTGGAGGGCTTGCTCACGAGAGCGGGCCTGATGGTGAAATAGCACTGCGTGAATTCCAGGATCATCTTGGATTTTTTGGTGCTGGAGGCTTTGTTCACGAGGACGGAGAGGTTGGCGTCGAAGAGCGCGCCCTTGTAGCCGAGGGTGGTCTTCACCTTGGTGGAGAATTCAGAAGAGGAGGTGAACTGGTTGAAAGAGGAGCGGAGGTACTTGGTGGTATTCACCGCCTCGGCGCCCTTCTGGTAGATGAGGTCGTTCACCGCCTGCTTCACGGTGACCTCGTTCGGATTTTCGATGTACTGGGAAATGGTGCCACCCGAGTAGTTGGCGTCCGTGGTAATGGTGAGTGGGGCGCGCTTGATCTGATCGGAGGCGATTTCCTTATAAGATCCATTCACAAAAGCCGCGCTGTCCAGGATGGCGCCGGGCCAAAGCACGTTGTCCGGGAGGTCGGAGGCCATATAGGCGCCCATCTCGGGGACATTGTAGTAGGACTTCTTGGTCACGAGGAAATTATCGTCGGAAACCGAGTAATCGGGATCGCTCGGATTGGCGGTGAGGGTCGTCTCTTCCGCGGCGGGCTGGGAGGGCATGGAGAGCCGATTCATCTCCACATCAATCCGATCTTCTTCCGCGGCATTCAGCCTCTCATCCACGATGTTGTCGCAGCCCGTGAAGGCAAGGAAAACACCGAGGGTCAGCAACGCCAGGATTTTGAGTTTCATTCTAGTTCCTCCGTACAAGACTTTCCGAAGGGAATCGACGATCCCCACCATAACATGCCAAGCCCGGAAATCGCAAGAATTCCCAGGCTTTGGCCCTTTTTTACATTTTTTACTTTTTACATTTTTCAATTTTTATGGCTTTACCAATTTATCCCTGCAAGGTCATATCTAGATCGCTGGTGAGCGGGGAATCACTCATTTTTTTTATGAGAAATGGCAACGTTTTGGTAATAATTGTCCGCGAAGGGATTAATTCTTTTTGCCGCAATTATTTAAATGGATAAGCCATTCACGATCCGAACGATTCCATCTTTGATTAGGTTCACATTGAAGTTCAAAAGGATACCAAGCTTTATATTCATGAGCCGTAGGTATGTGATGAGCTGTTTCTTGTGAACCGGCATCAACGTAGCTACAGATTTCAACTCTATGAGGACCTTTTGTTCCACTACGATGTCTGCCCGATAGCAACAATCCAATCTCATCCCTTTCCATTCGAGCGGTATAGGAACCTGACGCTCAAAGGACAGTCCCCGTGCAGCGAGTTCATGAGCGAGCACCGCCTCATAAGCACTCTCTAAGAGTCCAGGACCTAAGTGGTGATGGATATTGAAACAAATATCGACGATTATCGCGGAGATTTCATTTTCAGTCATACAAGACAATCAGGGTTATTGGAACCGTTGATTCAATCAGAAATAACGGAATCCTGTTGCCAAAAAAGGATATAACCTTTCTCTCTTTGCGCTTTGCGAGCTTTTCGCGAGTTTTATTTTCAGTTTACATTCTACTGAAGAATGAAAAGAGAAACGCGCGCAGAGACGCAGAGAAGAATATGCCAAGATAAATCCCCATCTCTCCTCTTTGCGCCTTTGCGTCCTTTGCGCGAGATAATCTTTATTGAGTATTAGCTACTTCTCGCATGAAAATATTAAAAACTCGCGCAAAGGCGCAAAGGCGCAAAGAAGAGAATATAAAATAGAGATTTTTTACTAACCTCTTTTAAAAAAGGCAATTAAATAATTCCGAAATTCCCTCCTATCTTCTTTGCGTCTTTGCGCGAGCTTTCTTTCTCTTTTCTACCTCCACCCCCCGCCATATCGCTCCCGGGATGATGGGGCATCATGGATACTTTCCTCACCACGCGAAACAAAAAAGGGGAAGAAGGGCAGGCGCTCTTCTTCCCCCTGGTATGAATGACCCGTGATCAACCGAGCCGCGAGAGCCTCCCCGCGGCTTCTTCCACGTCAGCGCGATGGCCGAAGGCCGAGAAGCGGATGAAGGACTCGCCGGCGGGGCCGAAGCCGGAGCCCGGCGTGGTGACGACCTCGCACGTGTCCAGGATCTCCTCGAAGACGTCCCAGCTCTTCCGTCCGGGGAAGCGGGCCCAGATGTAGGGTGCATTCACGCCGCCCCAGGTCTTCACCCCGAGCTTGTCGAGTGCGGCCTTGATGATCCGCGCGTTTCCCATGTAGTGGGCGATGGAAGCGCGCATCTCCGCAATGCCGGCCGCGCTCAGGGCCGCGAGGCCGCCGTGCTGGGCGATGTTGGAGGCGCCGTTGAAGATGGTGGTCATGATGCGGTTCCAGTCGTCGATCACGGCGCCGCCGTCCGCGTAGCGGAGTTCCTTGGGGACCACGGACCAGCCTAAGCGAACGCCGGTGAAGCCGATGGGCTTGGAGAACGAGGAGATCTCGATCGCGCACTCGCGGGCGCCGGGGATCTCGAAGATGCTCTTGGGGAGGCTCGGGTCCGAGATGTATTCAGCGTAGGCGGAGTCGAAGATGATGAGAGTGCGTTTCTTCCTACAGGCGTCCACGAGGGCGATGAGCTGGTCGCGCGTGGCCACGGCACCGGTGGGGTTGTTGGGAGAGCAGAAATAGAGGACGCCACCAGGCTCGAGCGAGGAGAGATCGGGGAAGAAGCCGTTCTCCGCGGTGCAGGGGAGGTAGCGGATGCCTTTATAGCCCGCGCCCTCCCACGCGCCCGCGGCGCCCGCGATCACGGAGCCGTCCACGTAGACGGGGTACGCGGGATCCTGTACGGCCACGGGAACGCCCGGCCCGATCAAGGTCTGCACGCGGCCGATGTCGCACTTGGCGCCGTCGGAGATGAAAACTTCCTCGGGGGCCACGATGTTGGCGTAGAGGACCTCGGCGATCTTGGCCCTGAGGGCGTCGAGGCCTTGTTCGTCACCGTAGCCTGAGTAGCCCTCCTTCGTGCCGAGGGCCTTCACTTCCTGCATGAGGCCGGAGACGATCGCCTGAGAGAGCGGCTCCGTGGTGTTGCCGACCCCGAGGGAGATCACCGTGGCGCCGGGGCGCTTGGCGATGAATTCCCTCCTGCGCTTCGCGATCTCAGGGAAGAGATATCCGGCTTTGAGGTTGGAAAAGTTGGGGTTCCTGCGGATCATGCGTTCCTCCTGATTACGGTATCAGCGCGAACGAGCGGCCGAGCGCGCGTCGAAGCCCACGAGGGCATTGAAGTCGAGGGTGGCGAAGTAATCTTCAACGGTCTCGCGCCTGCGGATCTCCGCGACGGAGCCGTCCTCCCGGAGGAGGAGCTCTCCGCATCGGAGCTTGGCGTTGTAGTTGAAGCCCATGGCCTTCCCGTGGGCGCCCGCGTCGTGGAGAATCACGAGGTCGCCGATCTCCGTTTCAGGCAGGGTGCGCTGGACGGCGAACTTGTCGTTGTTCTCGCAGAGGCTGCCCGTGACGTCGTAGAGCTTGTCCGCTTTGGCGGTCTCCTTGCCGGCCACGGTGAGGTGGTGGTAGGAGCCGTAGACGCCGGGGCGCATGAAGTCGGCCATGGAGGCGTCGGTGCCCAGGTGCTCGCGGTAGATGCTCTTCTTGTGGATGACCCTGGTCACGAGCCAGCCGTAGGGTCCGGTCACTAGGCGGCCGCTCTCCATGTACACCGAGAGCGGCTTGAGCCCGTTCCCGAGGATGATCTCGTCGTAGGCCTTCTTCACGCCGCGCGCCACGTACGGGAGATCGATGGCGGTTTGCTCGGGCTTGTAGGGGATGCCGAAGCCGCCGCCCAGGTTCACGAACTCGAAGGCGATTCCGACTTTGCGTGAGATCTCCAGGACCGTCTCGAAGAGAAGCCGGGCGGTCTCGATGAAGTAATCATTCGAGAGCTCGTTGGAGGCGACCATGGTGTGGAGCCCGAAGCGCTTCACGCCCTTGGCCTTGAGCGCCGCGTACCCTTCGAGGAGCTGTTCGCGCGTGAAGCCGTACTTGGCCTCCTCGGGCTTCCCGATGATGGCGTTCCCCTCTTTGAGGGGGCCGGGGTTGTAGCGGCAGGAGATGAGCCCGGGCAAGCCGGGAAGGCCCGCGGCCTTGAGCGCCTTCTCGCAAAAATCGATGTGAGTGATGTCGTCGAGGTTGATGACCGCGCCTGCCTTTGCCGCTTGTACGAACTCGGCAGCAGGCGTGTCGTTCGATGTGAACATGATCATCTCGCCTTTGATCCCGGCTTTTTCCGCGAGCGTGATCTCGGGTCCGGAGGAGGCGTCCGCACCGAAGCCCTCGTCAGCGAGGAGCTTGAGGATGAAGGGATTGGGGCAGGCCTTCACCGCGTAATGCTCCCGGAAGCCCGGGCAGACGGAAAAGGCTTCTTTCAGGGCGCGGGCGCCTGAACGGATGCCCGCTTCGTCGTAGATGATGAAGGGCGTCGGAAAACGCTTGGTGATTTCTTCCAGCCGGGCTCGCGTCAGGGGGAAGCTCTTCGTGCACGCCATGGGGCCTCCTTCAGAAACCGATTATCGGGAAACCGATAGTGGTTCTGTTTAGGGCTACTATAATAGAGATCTGGAGAGTCGTCAAGCCAGGGCTTATTGATACTAGTTATCATTATCAACAAGTGAGGGGTGCAGCAAAAGGCATCGCATCTATACACGGTAATCCGAATATCGATTCACCTTACTCTATCGTTTAAAAAATCCTTATTCAGTAATAACTTAACCACGCACCTCGCTTCTTCTTGGAACTTGCCTCTGACGCTTTTGCTACTTCTGTCCGCTTCTCAAGACCTTTGAAATCGATTATTCTACCTTCCTTATGGAACAGAGCATTGGGATCATCGGCGCCGGCGCTTGGGGAACAGCGATTGCGAAAGTCCTCGCTGACAA
>CAZIEI010000119.1:0-10347 GCA_964538705.1 uncultured Spirochaetales bacterium
CGCTCCATGGGCATCGAGATCCTCCCCCCCGACATCAACTATTCTGAACGCCTCTTCTCCGTGGTGGAAGGGAAGATCGTCTACGGGCTCCTCGGCATCAAGGGCCTGGGCGGCAACGCCGCCGACGAGATCGTCCGCGCGCGGGAGGAAGGGGGCCCCTTCGCGGGCTTCATGGACTTCCTGGACCGCGTGGACCTCAAGGCGGTTAACAAGAAGGTCCTCGAGGTCCTCATCCGAACGGGCTGCTTCGACCGCCTGGGCATGAACCGCGCGGCCCTCATGGTCAACCTCGAGCCCGCCGCCGATTACGCGCAGCACAAGAAGGACCAGAAGAAGTACGGACAGGCCTCGCTCTTCGACGGCATGGCCGAGGAGGAGTTCGCGGAGTACGCGTGGATCCCCTCGGAGGAATATCCGCGGAAAGAGCGCCTGGACGCGGAGAAGGAGCTCCTCGGCTTTTATTTCTCAGGCCATCCGCTGGACGACTACCGCGCCGCCTGGGAGCGCTGCGTGGACCTGGACGTCTCCAAGCCCGAGCGCTCGAGCCCGGACAGGACCTACACCCTCATCGGGCTCATCTCCGGCTTCAAGGAGATCCTCACCAAGTCGGGGAAGAAGATGGCCTTCGCCTCCCTCGACGACTACTCGGGCTCCATCGAGCTCGTGATCTTCTCCGACATCCTCGAGAAGCACCGCGCCGCGCTCACCGACGGCGCCGTGATCTCGCTCAAGGGGAAAGTGGACCTCTCGCGCGGGAAGCCCTCTTTCAAGGTGGAGGACGTCGTGGACGCCTCATCGCTCCGCGAAAAGTCCGTGCGCGAGGTGCATATCCGCCTCCACCCCCGGTCCGCGGGCACGGAGGAGGGGCTCGAAGCCCTGCGCGAGGCCATCCTGGAGCATTCGGGCTCCTGCCGCGTCTTCTTCCACCTTTTGCGCGAGAGCAAGGAAGTGGTGGTGGAGGCTTCCAAGCAGATCGGGATATCCGCCGGCGACCGCGTCTTCGAGGAGCTGAAGCGCGTTCCCGCCGTGGCGGAGATCTGGCGGGAGTGACCGCCGAGCCGCGGTTGCATTCCCGCCCGGGCGCTTTATACTTGAATCCGTGCGTTCTACGCGGAGCGGCCGGCCCCCTCCTTGGCGGAACGGGCCGGCCGGATTAGGATTGACGCCCCAGGAGGCGCAAGGATGACCCTGTCGAGGGAAGCGCGCAAGGCCGTGAGCGAGGCACTCGCCGCGCTCAAGCGGCCGGTGACGGTCACCTCGTTCACACAGCCCATGGAGACGATCGAGTGCCGCGAGGCTCGGTCGATCGCCGAGTTCCTCGCTGAATCGAGCCCGAAGGTGTCCGCGGACTCCGCCGACTTCGTGGCCAACGGGACCCTCGTGCGCAAGCACGAGATCGAGCTCATCCCCGCGGTCTCCGTGACCTCGCGAGAGGGCGCCTGCGTCAGATTCGAGGGCCCGCCCGCGGGCTTCATCTTCGAATCCCTCCTCGAGGCCCTCAAGGCGGCCTCGCTCACGCCCGAGCCCGTCCCGGAGCAGCTCTCCTGGCTCTCTAGCCTCAAGAAGGAGTTCAAGCTCGCCGTGTACTCCTCCCCCGTCTGCCCGGAGGCGAGGTCGATGGCGGCCACCGCGATTCGCCTCGCCTTCCTGAGCGGAAACGTCACGACGCGGATCGTGAGCCTCCCCTGCTTCCCCCACCTCGCCGTGAAGTACGGCGTGAAGGAACTCCCCTCGGCCTATGTCGACGGGAAATCCGTGGCCGAGGGCCCCCTCCCCGAGGCGGAATTCATGAAGCGGCTCGAGGCCGCCGCTAAAGGATGATCGCATGTTGAATTCGAAGGCGCGGAGCGCCCTGAGCTCCCTCGCGTCGAAGCTGGAACCGAGCGTGGTCCTGGGCAAGGGCGGCCCGAGCGAGGCGGTGCTCGGCCACCTGGAGCTCGAACTGGACCGGCACGAGCTCGTGAAGCTCCGCTTCACGGACTTCAAGGAAGGCCGCCGCGACATCGCGCGCGAGCTCGCAGAGAAGGCGGGCGCAGAGCTCGTTCGCATCGTGGGCAACGTCGCCATCCTCTATCGCCGCAACCCCGATCCCGAGAAACGCAAGATCGATATCGCGACAGCTTAACCGCGCTGCCGCGACTTAACCGCGCTGCCGCGGCGTGACCGCGCTGCCGCGCGTTGCTTGAACGCCCCTCTTTCTGATATGCTCTGCGCGTGGAAACCGTGCTCAGAGTACTCATTCCCGTCGCCATCGCCGTCGCAGCTTTCTGGCTCTGGTGGTTCCTCTACTGGGACCCCCGTCAGAAGCGCCGTGAATGGACGGGCGAGCTCGTACCCCGGGGAAGCGGAAAGCTCAGGAAGTGCCCGATCTGCGGGGAGCTCATGGCCGAGGGAACGCGCGTCAAGAGCTTCGTCTATCCGGGCCAGGCCTATAAGGTCACCCACGTCTTCGGCTGCCCCGCCTGCTACCCGGCCAACCCCTCCCACAGGCGCGTCTGCCCCGTCTGCATGCGCGAGGTCCCCCGCGACGGCTACGTCATCGGCCGCATGTTCGAGCGCCCCGGGAGGAAGCACGTCCACGTGATGGGCTGCACGGGCTGCGCCGTCCCCAAGGCGGGGAACCGTTAGATGGCCACGCTCTGGATCGTCGCGACGCCCATCGGGAACCTCGAGGACATCACCCTGCGCGCGATCGAAATCCTCAAGGGCGCGGACGCCATCGCCTGCGAGGACACGCGGCATAGCCTCAAGCTCCTGAACCGCTTAGGCGTCTCAAAGCCCCTAATATCTTGCCACGCCCACCGGGAAGCCGACGGCGCCCGCGCCGTGGTCGGCTGGCTGAACGAGGGCAAGAACATCGCCTATATCTCGGACGCGGGCACCCCCTCCCTCAGCGATCCCGGCTCCAAGCTCGTCCGGATCGTGATCGAGGCGGGGCACGCGGTGATCCCCGTTCCCGGCCCCAGCGCCTTCGCCTGCCTCATGTCCGTTGCAGGAATGGGCGGCTCCTCGGTGACCTTCGCCGGCTTCCTCTCGCCCAAGGCGGGGCGAAGGAAATCCCGGCTCGCCGAACTCCTGGGCCGCGGGGAGGCCTTCGTGCTCTATGAGAGCCCCTACCGGATCGTCCGCCTCCTCGTGGATATCGTGGAGGCCGATCCCGAGCGAGAGCTCTGCGTCGGCCGGGAGATGACCAAGATCCACGAGGAATTCATCCGAGGCGCCGCGCGGGACGTCCTGGCGAGAATCCAGGCCAAGGAGGGCGCCCCTAAGGGCGAATTCTCCGTCATGGTCTCCGGCCGTCCCGGTCATAATCCCGATCAGGATCCCGAGGACTGACCACCAGCTCCGGACATCGATCTCCCCTAAATAGCCTGCATGGTCGATTCCACGCCTCGCCGCCCCCGGGCGTCGAATTCCCTCCTTCCCCCCTTTCGTTTTTCACTTCTCGGAGGTATTATTCATGTCAGGCGCCCTCGGTCGCCGGAATGGCGGGAAGAACGCGTTTTCCCTTCCGGAAGGCCGGCAAAGGGCTTAATTTCCCCCGGCGGGCTGCCGATACTCAGGGTGTAGCGGTTCCCGACAGGAGCCGCGGATCCGCGCTTGAAAGGCAGGGTTTTCGGAATGATGATCGATCGCTTAGGACCGGCAGATCCTCTCCAGAACGCCAAGAAGAGCTCCAGGCCTGAGCGCCCGTCCAAAGCGGGTTCTTCCGACTCGGTCTCCGTATCCTCCGAAGCCGTCGAGAAGGGCGAGGCCTACCAGACCTACGAGCTCGCCCGGACCTCTCCGGACGTCCGCGCCGAGCGCATCGCCGAGCTCAAGAGCAAGATCGACGATCCCGCCTACATCAACGAGGCGGTCCTCTCCATCACCGCGGACAGGATCCTGGACCAGCTCATCGGCTGAGGGGCCGGCACTATGGCTATGACGGGCGGAGGCAGCCATGCCTCCGCCTTTTTTTCATTCGGGGGCTAGCATGGCGGATTTCGCGATCAAGATTTCGGCCCAGACCCTCCTCGGTCCGGACGTCGTGAACAGGCTCGCGCTCGTCTCGGGCGCCTGGGCGGAGCGCTGCCTCATCGTCGCGGACCCCGCCCTGTACGACTCCGGCGCGGTGGACCGCGTGAAGTCCATCCTCGACGCCCGCGCCATCCAGTTCATCGTCTTCGACGAAGTTCCCGAATTCCCGACTACGCGCACCGCCGACGAGATCCTCAACCTGGCGCGCGGCTCGCGCTCGCAGGCCGTCATCGGCCTGGGAGGGGCCCGCGTGCTCTCCCTCGCCAAGATCGTCGCCTCGGCGGCGCGCGCCGGAGCGGACGTGGACGCGCACGTGGACGGCCGCCCCTTCGAGGGCGAGAGCCTCCCCTACGTCGCCATCCCGACGGCCTACCGCGACCCCTTCCTCTTCCAGGACCGCGCCCTCCTCACGGACGCCCGCGACCGCAGCGCCCGCGTGGTCCCCACGGCCCCGGACGCCGCGCGCCTCGTGCTCATCGATCCCACGCTCTCCGTATCGCTGAGCTCCAAGGCGAGCTCCCTGATTTGCCTCGACATCATCCTCGAGTGCCTCGAGGGCTACATATCCCAGCGCTCGTCCTTCTTCTCCGACACCATCTTCGAGAAGGCCCTCGAGCTCGCCTTCCGCGCCCTCGACGGCTTCATCGCGCGGCCCGAGGATCCCCAGAACAGGCAGGCGACCGCCGAGGCGTCCTTCCTCTCCGCCTACGGGCTCGCCGCGAGCTCCCTCGGGATCGGATCTGCGCTCTCCTTCTGCATCGGCTCGCGCTATTCCATCCCCAAGGCCAGCCTCGCGACCATCTTCCTCCCCTACGTGATGGAGGGCGCGGCCGTGGCCCGCGTCGAGAAGATGGCGCGTCTCGCGCGCATCTCGGGCGAGGAGGTCGATGGCCTCGGTTCGGGAGACGCCGCGGGCAAGGCCGTAGACGGAATCCGCCAGCGGCTCGGCGCCCTCCGCGTTCCCACGCGGCTCAAGGACTTCGACCTGAAGCTGGACGACCTCGTCGAGCTCGCGTCGGCGGCGCGCGACATGGAATTCTGCGCGCACCTCCCCCGCACCCTCTCCGTCGAGGACGTCTACGACATCGTGAAGCAGGCATTCTGAAACCGCGCGGCGCATGTTCATCCCCCGCAAGCTCGCCAAGCTGAACCCCCGCCACCGGATGCGCAAGGCCGCCCTCATGCTCATGGGCGCGGAACGGCGCCTGCGCGTCTCCGTCCCCGCCCCAGCCTCGCCCCGTGGGATCGACGATGACGATGTGCGCGCGCTCATGAAATACCTCTCGAACGACGCCGAGCTTCCCCCCGCGGTCAGATCGATCGCCGCCGATTCCCTCGCGTCCTCGACGGCCTCCCCCGATGGGAGCGCCGCGATTCGCGCGATCAACGATCTCCGCCATGCCATACTCGCGGAGCTCGGTTCTCCCATCGCGGACTGGGACCTGATCGACCCCGCCTCGGGGGCCCTCGATCCGGGATCGCGGGACGTGCTTCCTGGCGTGGTCCTCTACCTCGAGGACATCCGCTCTCCCTTCAACGTGGGGACGATCTTCCGCACCGCCGAGGCCTTCGGCGTCGAACGCATCCTCATCTCTCCGCGCTGCGCCGATCCCGGGCATCCCCGTGCCCTCCGCTCCTCGATGGGCTGCGCCGAGGTCCTGCCCTGGGAACGCCTGGCGGCGCCCCCCGACCTCTCGAACGCCTTCGCCCTCGAGCTCGGCGGGACGGAGATTAGGAAGTTCGCTTTTCCGAGGAACGGCGTCTGCGTGCTCGGGAACGAGGAGCTCGGCGTGTCCCCGGAAACGATCTCCGCCTGCGGCCTCGGCCGCGTGAGCATACCCATGTCCGGCGCCAAGGCGTCGCTCAACGTGGCGGTAGCCGCCGGCGTCTGCCTCGCAGCCTGGCGGGAAGCCATCAAGGAAGGATGGAACGATGGAACTCAGTGAACGGCCGCATCGACGCTTCGATTCCCTCCGCGGCGAATGGATCCTCTGCTCTCCGCACCGTGCCAAGCGGCCCTGGCTTGGCGCCGTGGAGGACGAGTCGCCCGCGTCCCTCCCCGCCTACGACCCCTCCTGCTACCTCTGCCCCGGAAACGAGCGGGCGGGCGGCGTCCGCAATCCGCGCTACGAGGGACCCTTCGCCTTCCCGAATGACTTCCCCGCCCTCCTCGCGGGCGGAACCGGCGAACGCCTCGACGTCGAAGGCGTTCTCAGGGCGGAGAGCGTGGCCGGCGCTTGCGAGGTGATCTGCTTCTCTCCGCGGCACGACCTCACCCTCCCCCGGATGACGGAGGCCGAGGTCGCTGGCGTCGTTGACGCCTGGGTGGACTGCGACGCTCGCCTCTCCGCCTTCCCGGGCATTTCGTACGTCCAGATCTTCGAAAACCGCGGCGCCATCATGGGCTGCTCCAACCCCCACCCGCACTGCCAGGCCTGGGCGTCATCGAGCGTTCCGGGCGTTCCCGCGCGCGAAGGGGAGACGCAGTCCGCGCATCGCGCGGAGCGAGGCTCCTGCCTCCTCTGCGACTACCTTTCCATCGAGCTCCGCTCCCGGGAGCGCGTCGTCATCGAGAACGACTCCTTCGTCGTCCTCGTACCCTTCTGGGCCCTCTGGCCCTACGAGACGATGATCCTTCCGCGCCGCCACCTCTCCTCGATCGCGGAGCTCTCGGGCGCGGAGCGGGCGGATCTCGGCCGCGCCATGCGCGCGCTCGGCATCCGCTACGACAACCTCTTCAAGACCGATTTCCCCTACTCGATGGGCATCCACCAGGCCCCTGTCGGCGCGGGGAAGGACGTCCGTGACGCCTGGCACCTCCACCTGCACTACTACCCGCCCCTCCTCCGCTCGGCGACCGTCAAGAAATTCATGGTCGGGTACGAGCTCCTCGCCTCTCCCCAGCGGGATATCACCGCCGAGGCGGCGGCGGCGGCGCTCCGGTCACTCCCCGCCGAGCATTTCCGCTCGGGAAAGGCATAGCGAGCATGGGCATCGCGGAACGAATGAGGGAACCGGCCTGCGGCAAGCTCCTCAGGGCCGTTTACGGCGACGAGGGAGAAGCGGCGGCACGGCGGAGGATCGACGACGTCGTCGCCGCATCGGGCCTGGGCGGCAGCGAAGGCGCGGCCGTCCTGAGCGCGCCCGGCCGCACCGAACTCGGCGGCAACCATACGGACCACAACGGGGGGCGCGTCCTCGCCGCCGCGGTCCGCCTAGACGCAGTCGCGGTCTGCGCGCCGAGGACCGACCGCGTCGCGCGCATCGTCTCCGAGGGCTACTCCGACCCCATCGTCGCGGACCTCTCCTCCCTCGATCCGCGGCCGGAGGAGCGCGGGAGGGCCGCGGCTCTCGTAAGGGGAGTGGCCCGCTATTTTGCGGACCGCGGCCGCCCCGTCGGCGGCTTCGACGCGCGCGTGCAATCGCTCGTCCCCGCGGGTTCGGGGCTCTCGAGCTCGGCCTGCGTGGAGGTCCTCTTCGCCTCGATCCTCGACCATCTCCATGGCCGCGGCGACGCGCCCTGGACCGAGCTCGCGCTCGCGGGCCGCTATGCGGAGAACGAGTTTTTCGGTAAGCCCTGCGGACTCATGGACCAGATGGCCTCGGCCGGCGGGGGCGTCCTCGCCATCGATTTCCGTGACCGGGAGCGTCCCGCCTGGAAGCGGGTCCCGGGGAAGGCGCTGAACGGGAGCGTGGAGGTCGCCATCGTCCGCGCGGGAGGGGGCCATGAGGGCCTCACCTCCCACTACGCGGCCATCCCCTCCGAGATGCGCGCCGTGGCGGCTCTTTTCGGGCGCGAGGGGCTCCGCGGCATCGGTCGGGACGAACTCCTCGGAGCCGCGGTCCGCGTCAGGGCCGAAGCGGGGGACAGGGCCTTCCTCCGCGCCCTCCACTTCGTCGAGGAGGATGAGCGTGCGGAGGGAATGGCGCGCGCCCTGGCCTCGGGCAGGCTCGGGAGCTTCATCGCGTTGGCGCGAGAATCGGGGCTCTCGTCAGCCCTCCTCCTCCAAAACCTCGACGCGGGAATGGATCCGCGCGATCAAGGCATCCTCGTCGCGCTCGCGCTCGCCGAACGAATTATTAATATGCGCGGAGCTTCGCGTATCCGTGGAGCTTCACGCGTCCGCGGAGCTTCGCGCGTCCGCGGAGCTTCGCGCGTGCATGGAGGCGGCTTCGCCGGCACGATCCAGGCATTCGTTCCACGCGGACTCAAGGGGGAGTTCACTGAGGGGATGGAAGCCGCGTTCGGGAAGGGGAGCGTCTCGTTCCCGGGGATCAGGCCGCTCGGCGCGATACGTCTCGCATAGAGGGCAGTGCGTTTCGACCAGAGCGCTATCAGCGGAACGCTGCGCGCAACCGGCCCGGCCAGCCGCTTATTCGGCCTCGGCGACGAGGTAGTGCCCGAGCTCGGCTAGTTCGGGCATGCGGGAGTAGGCGGGCGACTTGCCCTTGGCGTTGGCCTTGTCTATGGCGACCGTCTTCACGTAGAGCTCGTTGACGTAGTCACTCAGGATGCGGAGATTCGCCTCGAAGTTGTTGATGGCCATCTCCCGGTAAACGCGGTCCGATTCGCCGTTCGCGGGATTGGCGAGGTGGCGCAAGTTGGGGAGGATCTCTTTCCTCACCTCGAAGATAAAGCGCGCGATGGCGACGATCTGTTGGTAAAGCTCGTCAATGTGGAAGCCCTGGTAGCGGTAGTTCTCCGCCTTCTCCGTGAGGAGCTCTATGAGGTTCCAGACGCCGGGTTCGAGCACGACGGCGCTGAGGGCGCGCCTGAGGAAGCGGTTCCCAATATTGTTCCGGTAGTGCTGTCCTATCGTCTCGATGAGGGAGAATATCTCCGCATCCTTGACTTGCATGACAAGAGTATACCACCCGGGTCCGCGTCTGGCCAGCGATCGCCCCGGCCGATCCCAGCCTCGCGGACCCTGCGGCGAGCACGTAGACGGTCGCGCGCCCACGATAGCGCAGCCCGCGGAGGGCGTGCTACATTCGACGCATGTCCGGATCACCACGCGCCGCCGTCATCGCGATCGCCGCGGTTCTCGCCTGCGCCTCCACCGCCTCGTGCTCGCGGGAGAGCGCCGTCGCGGCCGTCCTCTGGACGGACGAGCCGTCCATGGCCCTCTACGCGGAGGCCTTCAACGCGGAGAACGGCCGTTTCAGGGTAGAGACGGTCTACAAGGCCCGGCTCGCGCGGGACTTCGTCGCCGCCAAGGCCAAACCCGCCTTGATCGCCGGGCGCGGCCTCAGGGGATCGACCGTCAGGCCGCACCTCCGCTCGCTCGACCACCTCTTTTCCGAGCTCAGGCTCAATGCCCGCGATTTCTACGCGGATCTCCTCACCGAGGGGAGGATCGACGGCCGCCAGCTCCTCATCCCAGTCTCCTTCAACCTTCCGGCGGTCGCGTTCAACGAGGACGCGGCGGCCGGCTTCGAGTCCGGATTCTTCATGGACCTTAACACCGTCAGGACCGAGGGAAGGGCGTACAACGGCCCGAAGGGCGGTTCCTACTCCCGCATGGGCTTCTCGCCCCGCCTCGACCCCGACTTCCTCTTCCTCTACGCGGGCCTCGAGGGCGCGGGCTTCCAGCAAGGCAAGCCGCTCTCCTTCGACTCCCGCCGCCTCGCCGAGGCGGTGCGCGGCATCAGGGAATGGGTCGCCGAGGCCAACGGTTCAGCCGCGGCCGAGGACGAATTCTCCTTCCGCTATATATACGATCCGAGCTACCGCGCCGCCGCCGCCGGGAGGCTCCTCTTCGCGTACGTCGAATCGGACGCCTTCTTCGGCCTTCCCGAGCAGAAGCGCTCGGGCCTGGATTTCCGCTGGATCATCCACGACGGGAAGGTCCCCGCCGCATCCGCTCCGGTCTACCTCGGCATCAGCCGCAAGGGCAGGGGCAGGCGGGCGGCGGAAGCCTTCGCCGCCTGGTTCTTCGATCCGGACGTCCAGCGCCGCCTCCTCGACGACGCGCGGGAGCTCAGGCTCACGGAGACGGGCTTCGGGGTCGCAGGCGGATTCTCGTCGCTGAGGGAGGTGAACGAGAAGGCCTATCCCGCCCTCTATCCCGACCTCGTGGGGCACATGCCGCCGGACGGCCCCTTCCTCGTTCCCGACGCGCTCCCCGAGAACTGGCCCGCCCTCAAGCGGGACGTCGTCCAGCCCTTCCTGGAGGAGGAGTGCGCCAAGCCCCCGACCGCGCCCCTCCCGACGAAGGAGGACCTGGAGGCGAGGATTTCGGTTTGGCTCCGGGAGAATCCCGAGGGCTGATGGCGCCCCTAAACCCCCTTCACCGGCCTATCGGATCGCTCATACCCCGCCTCCCC